>JAAURS010000111.1 GCA_012032135.1 Acaryochloridaceae cyanobacterium RU_4_10
CCAACGCCCAGAACTTGGACATTATTATTTTTTTGTTCGGAGGTGCCCGTTCCTTCCGCAACCGTTAGAATTTCTCCGGTTGTGGTGCTGACCAGCCTGGAGGTAATTTGCACAGTGGCAATTTGATTGTTACCGCCACCACCAAATAAACTACCAATGGACAATCCCTTAGATTTGTTCTCCACATCAAACTTCGTCACGGTTCCAATTAGAACCGCATCAACCCCTAAGATTCGGCCAATTTGGGCAGCAGTGGTCGGTTCAATGCGACCGGAAGCTCCAAGATTTTGTTCGGCTAAAACCGCGCCGATTTTACTGCGTTCGATGACAATAAAGTTGCCTTCTTTGACTAACTGATTGGTAATGAGGTTACTGACCCCCTTGCCCGAACCCTCTCCACCCAATCCAGACATAAAGCTCATGTCGCTAATGCTGGAAAAATCAAAATCTAATACGGCAATGCGGCGTTTTTCTTTAGGCTGAATTTGTTCGGCACCGGGTACAACGGGTTGAGCGTGGGCTAGGTCTAAAGTTAAAACTGTTGGTGTGACAAGTCCGGTCAGTGCAACAATAAGGCCAATAATGGGTGATACTTGACGGTTCATTTGTGTTTGAGTTTAAATTTATTTTTTCAAGCGGTTAGAAAACAACAGTAAGGATAGAGCTTAGCGATCGCAAATCTTTCGAATGGATTGCTGACAATTTCGCCCTGCAATACTGAGAGCTTCCTTGGCGCGATCGTAGTCGGGTTGATTTCCTTCAGCTAACGCTAAATCCGCAGACTTTTGCAAGTCTTGAAGGGCAGCAGCCTGATTCCCTAAATTGAGCTGTACCACCCCCCGATTGTAATAAGCCAAGACATCTGGACTGAGCTGGATGGCTTGGGTATAGTCTGCGATCGCGGCTTCAGGGTTGCTCAACGCTGACTGAGATAAACCGCGACCCATATAAGCAGAAGCTAAACGCGGATCGAACTGAACTGCCTGATTAAAATCGCTTAATGCGCCTGAATAATCTTGGTTGATATAGTTAATATTGCCACGGAGTGAATACGCCCCCGCAAATTTAGGATTGAGCCGCAGAGCTTTATTGCAAGAGAGCAACGCTGCCGCTAAGTCTCCCTTGATGTATTGATTCAGTGCAGACAGAAAGTAGTCACCACTCCCCGACCCTGCGTAATTTACCGCTACTTTAGTAGGGGCCTGAGTGGGTGTCACGCGAGTCGTTTCAGTTGGATTAGGAGCACTTTTGAAATTTAAGATTGTTGGGGCGACTGTTTTCCTGAAGATTGGATTGCGTAGCCAAAGCAAGGGTTTTTCCTTGAGAGCCCTTAGGATCCGGTTGCACTGAGAAAGGTATTAATGGGGATGCCCAAATTAAATCCGGTCTTAACGTATACCTTGGAATTCAGTTTTTCAAGGGTTTGCGATTGTCCGTCCGCTGCACCGTGAATACCCACGAGATGGGCTTCTTGGTCAAAAACGGGGCCACCGCTCATTCCTGGCAAGGTTTTGTTGGTATAGACCAGGGCGTAGCCCCCCTCTTGGGGCTTGTTAGACCGTGCCGTCAATTGGCCTTCCGTAAAGTTATAGGCCAACGCATTAATGGTTGAGCCTTGTCCGGGAAATCCGGTGACGTAAAGGGGCATTCCCTCTTGTAAGGCGCTGGAATTCCCTAACGTGGCAACGGGTTGCGTCTCTGGGCTATTGAATTGAAAGAGCGCCAGATCCAGTCCAGGTAATTTCCGAATGGACTGAGGGCTGACGGCATATTTTTTCCCAGACGGGGTGACCACCTCATAATTGCCTGCCGCATCCAAGACATGGCGTGCCGTCAGAACGGTATAGTTGGAACCCTCTTGACGAATCACAACCCCCGAACCCGTATCAGGCCCTTGGATCAAGACCGTCACACTTTTGGCCAACTGACCGATTTCAGTCGCAGTTTTGCGATCGCAAACTGGGGCCACAGGGTCGAACCCACCACAATTCCAACACAGAGGCTCGAAAGTTTAATGGCAATCTTCATGGTTCTTTCATTGAGTTGCTCAGAACAATCTTAAGATAAAGGAGAATTCTCACGCTGTTTAATTTTTAGCCCGTTTTGGGGGACCATGCGCGTGAGTCAAATCACATCCTGGATAAATCTTCTCTATATATGACTGTTGCGCCTGACTTTTTGAGCCATCTGAATGCTTCTCAACGACAAGCGGTCGAACATTATTGCGGACCGCTTTTGGTGGTGGCTGGCGCAGGTTCGGGAAAAACCCGTGCCCTGACGTTCCGAATCTCTAATCTGGTGATGCGCCATCGGGTCAATCCAGAAAATATTTTGGCGGTCACGTTTACCAATAAAGCGGCCCGTGAAATGAAGGACCGCATTGAAACACTGTTTGCAGATCGATTCGCCCAAGAAGAACAGGGTAAGGCGCTGGAGTTATTGCCTGCGTTTGAGCAAACCAAACTGCGATCGCGGGTGTATAAAACCATCACCAAGCATCTTTGGATTGGGACGTTCCATAGTTTGTGTGCCAGAATTCTGCGTCTGGAAATCAATAAATATAAAGACGAACAAGGTCGGCAGTGGGAGAAAAATTTCTCGATTTTTGATGAGTCCGATGTTCAGAGTCTGATTAAAGATATTGTCGTCAACCGTCTTAACTTAGACGATCGCAAATTTCCGCCGCGTGCGGTCCGGTTTGCCATTAGCAATGCTAAAAACCAAGGACTCTCGCCGTCAGAATACGAACTGGAAAACAATAACTTTCGGGGACGGGTTATTGCCAGTGTTTATAGTGCCTATCAGGATGGGTTGGTTGCCAATAATGCCCTGGACTTTGATGACTTGATTCGGATTTTGGTGAAGCTGTTTCAACAAAACGAACAGGTTTTGGCCTATTGGCACAGTCAATTCCATCACATTTTGGTAGATGAATATCAAGATACCAACCGCACTCAGTATGATTTACTGCGCCTGTTGACCACAAATAGCGAGCCCGTCAAAAGCTTTAAAAACTGGAAAAATCGTTCGATCTTTGTGGTGGGCGATGCGGATCAATCCATTTATTCCTTCAGGGCCGCAGATTTCACCATTTTGATGGGATTCCAACAAGATTTCGGCGATCGCCTCTCCGATGACGAGACCCAAACGATGGTCAAGCTGGAGGAGAACTATCGCTCCACGGAAAATATTTTGCAGGCTGCCAATGCGCTGATTGAAAACAACACCGAGCGCATTGATAAAGTCCTGAAACCGACTAGAGGTGAAGGGGAGATTATTTTTTGTTTCCGCGCAGATGACGAACTCCATGAAGCGGAGTTTGTCGTGGATCAACTTCGCACCCTAGAACGGGAAAATCCCGAGGTCAATTGGGGTGACTTTGCCATTCTCTACCGCACCAACGCCCAATCCCGAACCTTTGAAGATGCACTGGTGCGTTGGGCCATTCCCTATACCGTGGTGGGCGGACTCAAATTCTACGATCGCCGCGAAATTAAAGATGTTCTGGCTTATTTGCGCCTGATCGTCAATCCTGCCGACACTCTAAGCTTGCAGCGCGTCATCAATACCCCTCGGCGCGGAGTGGGCAAGACGACCCTCGATCGCTTGGCCCAGGCAGCTCAAGAGTTGGGCGTGCCCCTGTGGGACATCCTCAGCGATGAGTCTTCTGTTAAAACTTTGGCAGCTCGTAGTTCCAAGCCCATTTTGAAATTTGTTGAGATGATCCAACATTGGCAAGGTCAGCTTGAGACTCAACCTGCCGCTGAGATCATTCAGGGGATTTTAGAGCAATCTGGTTACGCCCAAGATTTAGTGATGCAGGGCACCGATGAAGCCGACGAACGATTGGGAAATGTCAAAGAACTTTACAACGCCGCAATTCAATTCGGTGAGGAGAACGAAGACCAGGCTTTAAATACATTTCTAGCCAACGCCGCCCTGGCGTCCGATGCGGATAATAAAGACGCCACGGATACCGTCACATTGATGACCCTCCACTCTGCCAAGGGTTTGGAGTTTCCCATCGTGTTTTTGGTGGGTCTGGAGCAAGGGTTGTTTCCCAATTTCCGATCGCTGGATGACCCTGCTGCCTTGGAAGAAGAGCGTCGTTTGTGTTACGTGGGCATCACCCGCGCCCAAGAACGACTGTTTATTTCCCACGCCCGCGAGCGCCGTCTCTATGGGTCGCGGGAATCCGCGATCGCTTCTTTATTCTTGTCAGAAATTCCGCGCGATTTGATGCAGCTCAATTCCCCCCTGGCCATTCCCAAACATAAACCAGAGATGACCGCTACGCCCAAAACACCCAAATCCACTATGCCCAATACCCACGCCCAGGATTGGACCGTGGGCGATCGTCTCCTGCACAAGGGCTTTGGCATTGGCGAAATTACCCATATCTTTGGGGCAGGGGATAAGATTTGCCTCGCCGTAAGATTTCCAAGTATGGGTCAGAAAATTTTGGATCCCAAAATCACCGCACTGCAACGGGTCACTTAGGCCATAGCAATCGAGTCCATGGACGCTAACTCCATCAAACAAAAAGCCCTCGACCTTGGATTTCATAAGGTGGGGATTGTTGCGGTGGACGAGCAGTCCCCCAGCCCACAACCCCTCCAACGATGGTTGTCCCAAGGGTATAACGCTGATATGGCATGGATGGCTGACCCGCGACGGCAAGACATTCGGCAAGTGATGCCAGAGGTTCGTTCGGTGATTTCGGTGGCCCTGAATTACTACACGCCTCAAGCGCAATCCACGGAACCAGATAAAGCCAAAATTTCCCGCTATGGATGGGGGCGCGACTATCATAAGGTTTTACAAAAACGCCTCAAGGCACTGGCCACTTGGTTAGAGGCGCAGGGGGAGGCGATCTCAACCCGCATCTACGCGGACACGGGACCGATTCAAGAAAAAGCCTGGGCACAACAAGCAGGCTTAGGCTGGGTCGGAAAACACAGTAACTTGATTACCCGTGAATACGGATCCTGGGTCTTTTTGGGCGAAGTGCTCACCAATCTCGCCATCCCCCCCGATCGCCCCCATACCGAACATTGTGGCACCTGCACCCGCTGTATCGAAGCTTGTCCCACCCAAGCCATCACCGAGCCCTTTGTGGTCGATGCCAATCGTTGTATTGCCTACCACACCATCGAAAACAGGAGCGAGTCGATTTCAGAGGAGATCGCCCCCCATCTCCAAAACTGGGTTGCAGGGTGCGATATTTGCCAAGAAGTCTGCCCTTGGAACGATCGCTTTGCCCAAGAAACAGACATTGAAGACTTTCAACCCTATCCTGGAAATGTGGCCCCGACGCTTTCAGAATTGGCACAACTGACCGATCGAGACTGGGATCGCCGCTTTAGGGCCTCCGCCCTGCGCCGGATCCGCCCCGATATGATGCGACGGAATGCTAAAGCATCTTTGGATGGGCCAAGATCGTAAAATAGATATTCTTTGTTGGGCGAACCCCGGTGAGTTACGAACCTCTACACCATAAATATCGTCCCCAAACCTTTGCCGACCTAGTGGGCCAAGACGCGATCGCACTACCCTCACCAGTGCGATTCACTTGAAACGGATTGCCCCTGCCTATCTGTTTACTGGTCCGCGCGGTACAGGAAAAACCTCCAGCGCTCGGATTTTGGCCAAGTCTTTGAACTGCATCAATGGCCCCGACCCTACCGCAAACCCCTGTGGCATCTGTGGAGTCTGTCAGTCCATCACCAAAGGCAATGCCCTGGATGTGATTGAAATTGACGCGGCCAGCAATACGGGTGTGGATAATATCCGAGATTTAATCGAGCGGGCTCAGTTTGCCCCCGTCCAATGCCGTTACAAGATTTATTGCCTGGATGAAGTCCACATGCTCAGTACGGCAGCGTTCAATGCGTTGCTGAAAACCCTCGAAGAACCCCCCGATCGAGTGGTCTTTATCTTGGCCACCACCGATCCCCAACGGGTCTTGCCGACCATTATTTCCCGCTGCCAACGCTTTGACTTTCGCCGGATTCCCCTCCAGGCCATGACCCAACATCTAACCGCGATCGCACAAACAGAAAACATTGCGATCGCACCCACGGCCCTCGAACTCATCTCCCAACTCTCCCAAGGCGGACTGAGAGATGCCGAAAGTTTGCTAGACCAGCTCAGCCTATTGGCAGGTGAAATTACCCTCGATCGGGTATGGGATTTGGTGGGATCGGTCCCCGAACAGGACCTCATGGCATTGTGTCAGGCGATCGCGTCTGCCCATCCTGAAGTCATTCTGGAGCGCACCCGTCACTTGCTGGATAAAGGACGCGAACCCCTGATTGTATTGCAAAACCTGACGGGATTTTATAGAGACTTACTCATTGCCAAAACCGCACCTACCCGTCGCGACTTAGTTTCGATGACTGAAACCACTTGGAAGCAGCTTTGCCAATTTGCTCAATCCATCGATCTCAATACTATTCTGGCAGGACAACAACATCTCCGCGCTTGCGAACTCCAAGTCAAAAACACAACCCAACCTCGCCTCTGGCTAGAGGTAGCGCTACTGGGCTTAATTCCACACACTACCGTCCCTTTAGCAGTCCCTCCAGCAAACACACCCGTTCCCCTACCGCCCAGTCAACCCACTGTCACACCTTCTACTCAAACCATTTCTAACGGTCATGGCGATCCCAATAGGGGAGTCATTCCTATCCCCTCTGATGCTCTTACTCCCTCCTCTATCACTCAACAACCCCCAGAACCACAAACTGCTCCACCGGAGTTTGTGGCAAGGGAAAGTGCAGACGTAGCCCTTACACCCCAGCGCACCGATCCCGTGCCAGTCCAAAGCCCTCCCGTACAGGTACCCAGCAACTCACTACCGAATGGGGAGATGGACTTAGCACAGCTTTGGCAAAAACTGCTACAACAGCTCAATCGACCGTCTCAAGCTCTTTTGAGTCAACACGGTCAATTGCTGTTCTTTAAGGGACGAGAAGCCCAAATTGGCATCCGCAATAGTTCGCTTGCCCGAATTGCTCAAAGCAAGCTGCCAGATGTTGAGGCCGCCTTCTTAAAGGTATTCAACCGCAAGGTAGGGGTGAGCCTTCAAATCATGACAGTGGAAGCCCCAGGGATAGCGCCATCTCCAAGTGCTACGCCATCGGATGTTCTCCCTGCTGCAATCCCTGAAAATTACCAGCAGGTTCCCCCTCCAGAAACTTCTCCGGCCATTGCACCTCCAAACCTTTCCCTTGGGGCTACCCCTCAAGAGATCGTCACGCCACTCCCTGCACCTCATCCCTTAGCCGAAGTGGAAAGTGCTGCTCCCCCAGTGCAGACTTGGGAAACTTACGATGAGTTAACCCAATCGGTTCGCAATTTTGCCCAGTTTTTTAACGGTGCGTTAGTCCACCTAGATCCGCTTGATGCAACGGCGGATGTTACCGAACTCGTCTCTCCCGATGCTGCCTTGGAGAAGGCAGATCTTTTAGAATGGGACGAACCGGACACCCATGAACCGTGAAAACCTAAGGAGAGAGAAACCATAGACCTCTCCCCACCTCAATTCTATTTTCTGGGACTAGCTCCCCCTCTTCTTCCGGCCCGGCTTACTCGCTGTGGGCTTTGCAGCAGGTTTAGCAGTTCCAGTAGAAGCCGCAGTCATGACAAAGCTGAGCGGAGCAGGGGCTTTTGTTCCACAGTTTGCGATCGCGGCCTCGATTCATCACATCTTTCATGCGACCTTTCTCAGCCTTAGCTTCTGGACCAGAAAGCTTCCCGAACAACCGATCGATAATCGTATCAATATGAACGGGATTGCCAGCGTTTTCTGCCATCACTTTCTCGACTGCCTCAATTTTGCTCAGTCCGGTAAAGTCTGAGTGCATGGGTAAGATGATGCGAGGTGATTGACCGGGGGCCTTAGTTTTGGCAGCTTGACGCCCTCTCGCTGGTTTTTCTGAAGGACTAGCCTTTGCTTTAGCTGCAGCGACCGATCTTGAACTGGTCTTTGGGGCCTTTGTTTTACGACCTGGACCAGTAGTAGATTGAGCGGCTCTAGACTTAGCAGGCGCAGCTTTAGAAGCTGCCTTAGGAGCTGATTTAGATCTCGCCGCTGCTGGAGCTGCTTGTTCTGCTTTTGCTTTAGAAGCTTTTAGGATATAGCTGGAAGGCTTAGGCGCTTTACTCCAAAACCCTTTTTTGACTCCCTGAAGCAATGCAGTTTTCATCCGCAGACGTTCGGTTTTGAGCGCTGCTGGACTTAAATCGCCAAATAATAGTTGGATAATCGTAT
Organism: Acaryochloridaceae cyanobacterium RU_4_10; assembly: GCA_012032135.1. Taxonomy (GTDB): domain Bacteria; phylum Cyanobacteriota; class Cyanobacteriia; order Thermosynechococcales; family Thermosynechococcaceae; genus JAAURS01. Next base: position 8,276 of record JAAURS010000111.1, read on the forward strand.
CTTGATGCAGCACTTCACCCACGTGGGCTTGCATTACCTCACCAATAGCTTCGAGCTTTTTCTTGCCCTTATATTTGGGCAAAAAGGGAAGGGAGACGCGGCTGGCTGGAGCTTGAGAGTCTGCCTTGGCTTTTGAAGCCGGGGGAAGACTGGGACGATCGTTTGGACTTTCGTCTTGGACGGTAAAGGCTAGAACTGGCTCGGGCTGTTCTAGCGGTTGCACGGTCCGAAATTCTTGAGAGGGAAGAAGTCGGTCCAGCAAGAGCGCATTGAGATGGACGAGTTGTTCTTTATAGTAGGTGGCTTTCGATCCTGCCTCTGTTAGCTCGCTTTCATACTGCGCTTTGAGTACAACCAGGTTGTCTACCAGGGATTGATTTGATGTTTTTTCGGTCATTATCTACTCTTAGGGGAATTAGATACTTAGCTACGGATCTATACTATTTCACTTTTGGAAGTTTTGGAAACTTTTTGGGAAGATTTTTTGAGACTTTCTGATACGATCGCTTGATTGAAATTTGCAAATTTTCTGTCGATCGACCCTGGAAACATTTCTCTGCAAGGTAACTCACAACTCTCTAATGCTTGAATCAGTAGTTTCTGAGCTGTTCCTTAGGATTTTGAAATAGCCTACTTATGGCTGAGCCAAAAGATAATTCTGCACCCTTAGAATGAGAGTGACGCTATCAATAGCGTCACTCTCATTGTGATTAAACTTCATAAATCATCTAGCATGTTCAATAGAGATTGATATTGTGGGTGCAAAACAATCTGCCCCTTAAACCAGGACCATCATGGTTTCCATTGCTCGCAAAAACCTGTTTCAAGACTTACCTCGGTTCATTGTTGCCCAAGCAGGTATCATGTTTGCGGTGGGCTTGGTTAGCATTCAAACGGGTCTGTTGAATGGTTTTACACGCTCGTCTAGCTTGTTGATCGACAACGTTAATGCCGATCTTTGGCTGGCTTCCGAAGATATAAGACATTTAGATTTCACCCTGCCGATTCCCTACCAAAGATTGAAACAGGCTCGAGCGGTGGCAGGTGTCGATCGCGCGGAAGCCCTGATTACCCAAGGCTCTGTCTGGCGACACGGATCCGATGGCGTGTCTACTTCTGATGCGATCGCCCCTATCCGTGTGATTGGATTTGACCTCAATGGAACGTTGTTTCGGCCTAAGCCTCTGGTTGAGGGCAGCTTAGAATCTCTGACCAATCCCTACACCCTAGCGATCGATCGCGTTGATTTAAAGTCCTTGGAAGTTAAGGGAATTGGAGATACTGCCGAAATTGGTGAATATAAGGCAAAGGTGGTGGGCCTCACCGCTGGGATTCGATCGATTGTGTCTAGTCCTTACGTTTTTACATCATTATCCAACGCTAATGCCTACCTGACGTCGCCCATTGTTCCCCCTAAGGTCAATCCTTCCGCTCCGCGCCAACTCCAGGATGACGACCGGATTACCTACGTTCTGATTCGAGCAAAACCAGGAGAAGATCTTGCCCGCCTGAAGCAGCGGCTAGAAGCTGAAGTTCCAGATATTAAAGCACTCACGCAAGCAGAATTAGTCACCCTTACCCAAAACTATTGGCGAACAAGCACAGGCGTTGGCTTTATATTAGGTCTGGGTGCTGGAGTAGGTGTGATCGTAGGCATTGTGGTGGTGGGCCAGATTTTATATTCTTCAGTTACAGATCACATCAAAGAGTTTGGCACCTTAAAAGCAATGGGTTCGTCAGACTGGTTTATTTACCGAATTATTCTGGAGCAAGCGCTATGGATGGCCCTGTTAGGATATCTGCCCGGTATGGGACTGGTCTTATTGATGGGGTCTTGGACTCAAAAGGCCCAGGCTATCCAGATTTTAGTGGGGCCAATGACGGCAGGAGGTGTTCTGGTTCTGACGGTAGTGATGTGTTGTGGAGCGGCAATTTTCGCCATTCAAAAAGTCACTCGTTTAGATCCGGCGATAGTCTTTAAATCTTAAAGGCAATTCAAGTTAGAAGGTTGAAGTGGGCAACCTTTCTAACAGATGTTTCTCAAGACATGAGCATGACGTACCCTACAGGGCTGACCTTATGACTTGGATCATTGCACTCACTCCTCACCTGACTTGAGAGTAACGTTACCGAGACATCACTCATGCCATTTTCCTTTATGACACAGACTCAACCCGAAATAGCCAGTTCGACTTCAGAATGTGCCATCTGCGCGGAAGGGATTGAAATGATCTTTCCGGTAGGCGAACAGCCCTTGCGGGTGCTCAAAGACATCAACCTCCAAATTAAGACGGGTGATATTCAACTTCTGATGGGGCCATCAGGTTCTGGGAAGACGACGTTGCTTTCTATTTTGGGTGGAATCTTGACGCCCACGGAGGGACAGGTTTCTTTGTTAGGGCAGGAAATTACTGGTTTGTCTCGCCACAAGCTGGCACGGTTTCGTCTGCGGAATATGGGGTTTATTTTTCAGGGGTTTAATTTATTTCCGGCTCTCACGGCATCAGAAAATGTTGAAGCTGCGTTGAACTTGAAGGGCATTAAAGGTCGCGAAGCGCGCCAGCAGGCGTTCAAGTTACTGGAGCAGGTGGGACTTGCAGATAAGCAGAAAAGTCTGCCATCGGATTTATCGGGCGGACAAAAGCAACGGATCGCGATCGCCCGCGCGTTAGCCGGAAAACCTCGCCTGATTTTGGCAGATGAACCGACTGCTGCGCTCGACTCCCAACGCGGAAGAGCGGTGATTGAATTACTGCGATCGCTAGCCAAAGAAGAGGGCTGTACTGTGGTGATGGTCACCCATGATTCGCGCATCATCGACATTGCCGATCGGTCGTCTACGTTGAGGATGGCAACATTTCACCGGAAGCCCCCACCAGTTTCCCTAATAATATTTGTTCTATATAAGTAACTATGCGGGCTTTCATTACAGGCGCGACGGGATTTGTAGGGGCTAATTTAGCTAGGCTTCTGCTGGAGCGCGGCTATGAAGTTCGAGCTTTGGTTCGGGGTGAGAGTCGGTTGGATAATTTGCAGGGGTTAGGGGTTGAACCCGTGGAGGGTGACTTATGCGATCCTGCACTCGCCGATTTGATACAGGACTGCCAGGTGGTCTTTCACGTTGCAGCGCACTACAGCCTTTGGCAAACAGATCGAGATCCCCTCTATCGCAGTAATGTTTTAGGAACTCGCAACATTTTGGCGGCTGCACGAACGGCTGGGGTCGAACGTACGGTTTACACGAGTTCCGTTGCCGCTATTGGCGTGCCAGGAGATGGCCGGATTGCGGATGAAACCTATCAAAGTCCAGTTGAGAAGTTGGTGGGCTACTATAAACAGTCTAAATATTGGGCAGAGCAAGAGGCCCACGCAGCCGTCCGCCAGGGACAAGATGTAGTGATTGTGAACCCCAGTACGCCCATTGGCCCTTGGGATATTAAGCCTACCCCTACGGGAGATATTATTCTCCGCTTCCTGAGACGTCAGATGCCGTTTTACCTCAATACGGGATTGAATCTGATTCATGTCCGCGATGTGGCTGAGGGGCATCTGCTGGCTTTGGAAAAAGGGAAGACAGGCGATCGCTATATTCTAGGCAATGAGAATCTCACGCTCCAGCAGATGTTAGAGATGCTTGCTGAGATTACACAAATTCCTGGCCCCAAGGGTACGATTCCCGCTTGGATTCCCTTGGGCGTCGCTTGGGTTGACGAGCACATTTTGGCCCGTTTGGGCAAGAAGCCCTCCGTTCCATTGGATGGGGTTCGGATGTCTCAACAACTCATGTTTTACGATCCTTCAAAGGCAAAGCAACAATTGGGTCTGCCTCAAACTCCCGTCAAAACTGCTCTGCAAGAATCCGTAGATTGGTTTGTCGAACACGGCTATACCGAAAAGTTAAACGATCGCTCTGGTTAGTGACGATGGAGGGCAGACAAAGGTGCAAACTGCGGAAGGACAGGGCCGCGTTGTGGCTCAACAATGGTTTGTCCTTGAGGTTGAGGTTCCTCTTGAGGTGCTGCGATCGGTTGCTGAAGAGATTTGAGTTGTAACTCCAGGGCTAAGTTTCGCTCTAATTCACGCTGTAGATCTCGCTCTAATGCACCTTTGGCCTGAGTGAGTTCTCTCAGATATTGCTTGAGCGATACGTTCGTCGCCTGTTCTTGCTGTAACTGTGTTGCTAATCGTTCTCTAGTTTGGTCGAGCTGAACGGTTTCGGTTTGAAGAGACGCAATAATTTCTCTGCTTTGTTGGAGCTTATCGTCCGCCGAACCATGAGCCTGCTTCAGATCCCACAGTTCTCTCTCCATACAAGTTTTGATTCGGGCGAGATCGTTGAGTTGTTCTACTAAAGCAGTTCTCAAGTCTCGCTCTTGCCGGAAGTTATCTTCAATTTGTCCTTTTGCCCGTGAGAGGGTTTTGATTTGTTCTTCCCTTGAGGAAACAGTATTCTTTGCTTGCAGGAGTTCTGTCTCAAGGGCTTCTTTATTTTGCGTCAGTGTCTGAATCTGTTGCTTGAGGGATGAGATGGTCTCTTTTGTATCCTGTAGTTCTTCAGATAAGGCGCTGCGAAATAATTCTAGGTCTGATTTTTGCTGTTGGAGTTGATTGATTTCAGTATCAAAGGCATGGTTTTTGTCATGAAGCTGCTGTTTCTCTTGGGCCAGGGTGGCGTTAGTACCTTCAAATTGAAAGACGAGTTGTTTGAGCAGATTGATTTCTTCTTCAAATTCCTGTTTTGTGTCAATTACTTTACGTTGGTGATAGAAAAATGAGCCCAGTGCTCCAACTAGGAAGAGGCTCAACCCTATAACTAAAACAATTGGCAGTTCATAGCTCATCGTTCGTGCTCCCCTACAAGTTTAATCCAGTGGATTTCAGCGTTTTGTTGCGAGACTCTTTATCGTTATATATAGTGAACTGCAAGCTAATGCAGCCAGCGAGGTTAAAAATATTGTGGGCTGAGTGTACCACTAAATCTTAGATTTGTGCTCTTACTCTGGCTGGTACTTGACCTTCAGTAGGTGCATGACTCACCGAAAAATTAACAAGCGATATGTGTACAGAAAAAATTGGGAATATTGAAATTGAAGGGAAGTCCCTTCATCATAAGTAACTAAGAAGTAATACATCGAGAATCAAAACAATAACGTTCTGTGGTCTGATGCCTTTACCTAGTACAAGGAGGCTGAAGTTTAGCCACCCATTTTAGGCTGCTAACGCCTTTCCCTTATAAGTCCACTTAAAGGGTTTTGCCATAGTGCGGTTGAAGTAGTCGATAAACTCAAGAATTTGACATTT
>JAAURS010000112.1 GCA_012032135.1 Acaryochloridaceae cyanobacterium RU_4_10
CGTGGGGTTGCTCTTATCAGACACCTACAAACGCAGTTTTTATGACCTCAATAGCAATTATCGCTTTGTAGAACAGACGATTCAGCGGGTCTTAGGACGGGATGCTTATAGCCAACGCGAAAAGATTGCGTGGTCCATTGTGGTTGCCACAAAAGGCATTCAAGGCTTTGTTGATGAACTTTTAAATACAGAAGAATACCAATCTAACTTTTGGTAACAGTATTGTTCCCTACCAACGTCGTCGGGTCCTCCATGGTAGGAGCGAAGGGGAAACACCCTTTAATATCAAGTCTCCCAGATATGATGCTTACCACCGCGCACAACTAGGCTTCCCCAAAGTTGTTTGGCAGGGTGGAGGTGCTGGTAAAAGCTTTCGTCCCGCAAGCCTCAAGCCTCAAACGGGCGATCCAGCGTCATTTTTGGCAATGGCTCAAAGCATTGGACCCGTGGGCAACGGACCTCAAGGTGTTTCTGCATTAAACGTCGATTACCTCAACAAGGTGCCTTATCGCAAATAGTCAGGTCATTTCCTGACAAACCCAGCCTAAAGACTAAAACTCCCCCTGCTATCATTTGATGGCAGGGGGTTTTAGTTGCTTGCAAGGCATCCTTGCAGCTCGACAGGAGGCAAGTTTCTTGAAACGTACACTAGACCGTCCGCGCTTCAGGCTTCAACAGAGTTTAACGAGAGCTTTCGGATGGCGATCGCTTCTCTTGTTCTTACTCTGCTTTTGTCTTGCCCTCAGCCAACCATTCCTGTTAGCCCAACCCTCCGTTCCAAGTCCGAAAGATCGAAGCATTTCAGGGTTGGTTGGATCCGGTCAAGGGTTGTTTCAATCTGGACAATACGAGCGAGCTGCCACAGCTTGGCAACAGGCGGCTGAAGTCTATGGCGCTCGGGGCGATCGCTTGAACCAAGCCATGGCCTTAAGCAATCTTTCCCTCACCGAGCAACAACTAGGTCAATGGGATCGAGCCACTCAAGCCCTGAACAAAAGTTTGGGCTTACTGCAAGGCCAAAACAGCATCCCCGCCCACCAAATCCTTGCTGCGACCCTGGATATTCAAGGACAACTGCAACGAGCAACCGGACAATCCAAAACGGCACTCAAAACCTGGGAACAGGCCGCAGACCTTTATGGAAAAGTAGGCGATCGGGGGAGTGCAACATCAGCTCGGATCAACCAAGCTCAAGCGCTTCAAGATCTGGGACTGTATCCTAGAGCCTGTCAGACGGTTCTAGAAGCCCTTACCCTGCCCCATAAAGGCTGCGAGATTTCAGAATCCAGCTTGCAAAATTTGAACGTACAAACCGCCAAGTCCTTGCATATTGTGGGTTTGCGGAGCCTGGGCAACATCCTGCGCGCTGTGGGACAACTGGAACAATCCCAGATGGTGTTGCAAAAAAGCTGGCAACTGGCCAAAGCTTCCGACGATACCCAAAATATGGCTGCGATCGCCTTGAGCCTTGGTAATACAGCTCGGATTGCGGGCAACAAAGCATCTTCTGTGCAGCAAAAACTGGCTTCCACTGCGGGGACATTGCTCCCCGCCAATTGTCTGTCAACCCTGACTCCAGGCACCGCAACCGCCGCTCAATACTATCAACAAGCCGCGTCTTGCTATCGTCAAGCGGAAACCAGTGCTGCTCCATCCATTGTCACTCAAGCACAATTGAACCTGCTCAGTCTTGGAATTCAAACGCAATATTGGTCTCTCATTCCCGAACTGCTCCCCAAAATCCAAACCCAACTGGCACAACTTCCCCCGAGCCGGAATACTCTGACGGCGCAGCTTAAATTGGCTCAAAATCTGATGTGCCTTCAATCTGCCGTCAACCCAGCGCCATCCTCAGAATTATCCAAAGAATTATCTAAGTTTCCTTCTCCGCTTTTGGAGTCCTGTCCCACCGTGGCGCTGTCTGAAAATGCCCTTCAGCGATCGCAGATTCCAGCTTGGCCCGAAATTCAAACCCTAGTCTCCACAGCCCTCCAGCAGGCTCAAAGTTTAGAAGATAAAGAATCTGAGGCCAACGCACTCGGTTATTTAGCCGCTATTTCCCAACAAACGGGCCACTCCTCTGAAGCCCAAACCCTTACAGAACAGGTTCTCCAAAAAATCTCTGCCTTTGACGAACCCGAACTGGCCTATCTCTGGCAATGGCAACTGGGAAGACTGCACCAACTACAAGGGAGAGAAAAAGAAGCGATTGCGGCCTACACCCTTTCCTTTGGAACCCTTCAGTCCTTGCGTCGAGATCTGGTTGCCGCTGATTCGGATATTCAATTTACGTTTCGCGACAGCGTAGAACCCGTCTATCGGGAATTGGTCGATTTGCAGTTAGGAGCAACCCCCAGTCAAGAAAATCTCAAACAAGCCCGAGACGTCATCGAATCCCTCCAATTAGCAGAACTCAATAACTTTTTCAGAGAAGCCTGCCTTGATGCCCATCCCCAACCCATCGATCGCCTCGACCCTAACGCAGCGGTCCTCTATGGCGTGATATTACCGCAGCGACTCGCTGTTATTTTATCTATGCCCGGCAAACCCTGCGTTACTACGAAACACCGCTCAAGGCAGCGCTGAACGGAACAACTGGGGAAATAGACAACACCGTTGATGACTTGTTTGCCACCCTCAACCCCTTTATTACCCCCTCAGATCCGCTCAAACCCAACCAAAAAATTTATGATTGGCTGATCCGTCCTGCGGAAGCAGAACTGCAAAGGGGTGGGATTAAAACCCTGGTGTTTGTGTTAGATGGGGTATTGCGGGGCGTCCCCGTAGCAGCCCTTCATGATGGCAAACAATTTCTGATAGAAAAATACAGACTTGCCTTAACGCCGGGTTTGCAACTGTTAAGTTCCCAATCCCTTTCCACCCTAAAACTTAAAACCTTGGTGGGTGGATTGGCTGAAGCGCGACAGGGGTTTGCCTCCTTACCTGGCGTTCAGCAAGAAATTAAAGACATTGCCGATGTGGTTCCAACGGATGTGCTTTTGAATGGAAATTTCACCCGCAATCGGCTCCAAACGGCCATTGAAACCGCACAGTTTCCGGTCATTCACTTGGCAACTCACGCCCAGTTCTCATCCCGCGCCGAAGATACTTTTTTATTGACCTGGGATGAGCGCGTTAACGTCAAAAATTTAGATCGATTCCTCAAAGATCGCGATCGCCCTGGCCGAAAGCCGATTGAGTTACTGATTTTGAGCGCGTGCCAGACTGCTGTGGGGGACAAACGGGCCGCGCTGGGGTTGGCAGGCGTGGCCGTCCGTTCTGGTGCGCGAAGTACGGTGGCGACCCTTTGGTCCGTCCAAGATCGATCCACTGCCGATCTGATGACCCGTTTCTATGGGGCTTTAAACAAGACGGGCGGCAGTAAGGCAGAATCTCTGCGTCAAGCCCAGATCGCCCTGTTAAAGTCATCAGAGTATAGTAATCCTTACTATTGGGCTCCCTTTGTTCTGGTTGGTAACTGGCTCTGATCCGACATTGATAGACATAACCTGACTTTTACAGACTTTTTAAGCTTTGGCATTTAATACCAATCCTGAAAATTGGCACTACAGCTCAGATCCCCCTTAAATCCCCCTTTAGAAAGAGAGACTAAGACCATTCCCCCCTTTTTAAGGGGGGTTAGGGGGGATCTGTATGTGTAGCCATGACAAGTAAATTTGGTTTAAGTTCTGATTTTTTGGAGTAAGACCTGAACTTTTTAAGATTGAACGATCGCTTTGTTTCAGGCAGGATAATAGAGATAGAACAGTTTTGGTTTGAATCCGATGCACTCCGTAGGGGCGCATCGCGATTCGCCCTTACGAGATGCGGCGCAATGGGAGGAAATTCCAAATGTCAACTTACCGCCCTTTTTTCAAACTCATGACAGTGGGTCTGCTGTTGATATTTTCCCAAACAACCCTTGCCGCCCCCTTGCCATCCAAAACGGCCGTCAAAAAAAATCGCGTCATTACAAGGGTAATCTTTAGACCGCCGCTCTCCAACAAAAGACCCGATCGCACCACAGGTGCGGGAACCCGCGACAGTCGGCGGTGCCAAAAAAGTACACCTTCCACCACCGGAAAGAACCTTCCGCTGATGGCACTGGTGCCCATGCAACAGTCAGGAGGATTGACCCTATCCGAACGACCAACCTTTTGGGTTTATCTGCCGGAAAACTCAGCTAAACAAGTCGTCCTAAACATCCAGGAACAAGAAGAGACCCTCCAGGGCGATCGGAGCGAGCCCCCACTGAAGCCTCACTCCCAAACCTTCTTCACCATTAATGGGGCTTCTGGGTTGATGGGTCTTACACCATCAGAAACATCCCCGCCGTTCAAAATAGGGAAAACCTATAAATGGGCGATGGTCTTGGTGTGTGAAAAAGTGCACCCTGACAACCCAGTGGTGACAGCTTGGGTCCAGCGCGTTGCGCCTGTCGGTTTTCTCAAGCCAGGGCCAGCTTTAGCACAAGCTTCTTGGTATGGAGAGCAGGGACTTTGGTATGACACATTGACAGCCCTTGCTCAGACAAAACTCGCCCAGACTCCAGACCTCCCTCAAGTGTGGGATGAATTTCTCAAATCAGGAGGATTGGAACCCATTCCGATGGATGCAGCGCGATCCTATTTTGTTGCATTACCTTGAGCGTTGGCGTGTTGTTCGATCCAAGCCTGATTTTCTTTTGTTTCAGACTGTTTGAGGTATTCAAAGGCGATGCGGGTGGCAGTAGGGTAATGGGGAGCACCTTCCAAAAGCCCAGATACGGTGCGTTGAAATAACAACTTATCCCGCTGTTTGCTAGCAGTAATGGGTAAAGCCGCAGCGGTACCCAACAGTGCTAGAAGTGATGGAACCACGGGCAACCACCATCCTCCTAGAAAGATGGCAAAACATCCCCCCAGCAGTACACCCCCAGTAAGGATGCTGCAAAAGGCGATCGCCCGTGAAGATTTTAGCCGCCAGCCAATTGCGGCACCGAATCCCGCCCAAGCCACAATCCAGATACATTCGAGCGGATCGGTCCAGGTTTGCAAGCCCGGTCTTCCATTCAGGGCCGCACTCAACAGTTGGCTGACAATATTGGCATGAAGGGTAACCCCTGCCATGGGCTCCGGCGCATGAAATAAGCCCCCACTATAGGGAGTGTAAAAAATATCGTTGAGGCTGTCTGCGGTGGTGCCGATCAGAACAATACGATCGCGGAATGTATGGGCAGGAATTGCACCCTTCAGCACCTGTTGCAGGGAATAGGTCGGGAAACTCTTTTGTGGCCCTCGAAAGTTCAATAAGATCTGGTAGCCCCCCGATTGAGTGCGGACGTACCCGCCATCATTCCCCTCAAATCGATGAAGAATTGTTTTTCCTAAAAGCGCTCGATCCTCGTCTAGGCGCTTAAAATCCACTTTTTTCTCAGTTAAATAGTGGAGGGCAAGTCTGGCCGCTAGGCTATAACTATCCTCATCGACGGCCAACAATGCGCGACGGACCTTCCCATCCGCATCTTGAACTTGATCTGCAATCCCAACGCGGTCGAGTTGGCCCAGTTCCGGTGGGGGTGGAATTCGGGTTCCTACGGCTTTTTCGATTCCAAAGAGATTGGGAGTTGATTCAAAAAGCTGGGCTAACGCCTGATGTCCCGGCTCTACTGGAAAATTGCGATAAATATCTAAACCGATGGCCTGAGGTTTCTGGGACTTAATTTTGGTGAGAGTCTCGGCTAAAACCCGATCGTTGATGGGCCAGCCTCCCACCTTTGCAAGGTCGGATTCATTGAAGCTGACCACCGCAATTCGGGTATCTGGGGGTTCTAGCGATCGCCACTGAAAAAACCGATCCAATACATTCCACTCCAACCCTTGGAGAAGCCCTCCAAAGCGCAAGAGCAAGATCGGTAAGGTGACGGCCAAGGTCAGGATAGGAATCCAACCCCAATGCAGGCGCTGGCTCAGAACATCTTTTTTGGCTTTTTGTCTGGCAGCAGCCAGCAATTGGCTGGCTTGTTCTGTGGCTTCTAAGGCGACTTGAGTCTGTTGTTTGGCTGCATTCTGACTGGCTACTAAAAATTGAAAGTCTTTGTTACTCAAACTTTTGCCTAGGCCCAAGCCAGTGCCTCTTGTAATGGTTGTCCGCGCAGTAGAAAACGCCTCATTCTGAGCATCTGAAGCAATCCAATTGACGATCGCACCTGCATAGGGGCGCAATTCAGAAAATTTCTGCTCTACCCATTGAAAATCAAACACGGATTGACAAATGCGATTGTAAACCTTGAGTTTTCCCTGATGCTCGACGACCAATCCCGTTAAGCGCAATTCCATCTGTTCGGGACTGCCATCAGCGACAATTTCGTGGTGCTCTAGAATTTGCTGATACAACCCCAACAGCCGCCCTACAGTCGATTGATTCCTCAGAATTCTGTCGCGAATGGTGCGTAAATGCTCCGGCTCGTCCTGAAACTCCCAGTTTTCCAGCACCTGCGATCGCACCACTTGCTCGACCGAACAAAAAGAACGATCGGCAGAGGAATCGGCCACCAATTGACAAAGTTTCTGGGTCAGAAACGGTTGCCCGCCCGTCCATGCCAAGATTTCCTCCATCACGGCTGTGGGATCGGCCACTTTGCCTTCTAGCCCAAGGGCTAAAGCGCGAACTTCATGAAGCTGAAAGCCTTGCAGCTCAATTGCCGTTCCAATATTAAAGGGCGTTTGCGACTTATCTCGCATTAAGTCTCGGGGTGTGGCCACGCCCAAGAGGGCAAAATTCAGTCGCCGATATTGGGGTTTAACATTGCGCTGCTCCAAGCAAAACCGAATCAGAGCAAAAAAATCATCCAGGGAAAAACGTCTGGCTCAGGACGCGATCGATCTCATCCACAAAAATGACGACATTTTGCTTGATTTCCGCCAACAATACTTCCTCAAGAAAGAGGCTTAAACGTTGAACGGGAGAAAGCAAATCTTGACGTTTTTTCCACCAGGTTCGCCATTGAAAATTTGAATGGGGCAGACAACTACTGACTAAAGATTGAATGATTCCGGCATACCATTTTTCTGGGGTTAAATCCTGTTTGCCCATCCCCGTGAGATCGATAAAAGCGCAGACTGTTCCTTCCCGCTGGAGCTTTTGCATGGCTCTTACCCGCAGACTGGACTTTCCCATCTGTCTTGAGTTCAGAACATAACAAAACTGGCCAGCCCTCAATGCTTCATAAAAAACTGCATCGGCTTGCCGCGTGACATAAGTTGGCGCATTGCTGTCTAGACTACCGCCAAACTGGTACTCAAAGTTGTAACGCGATAAGGTCATGACCGCTGAAATTACTTTCTCAGATGAGCGGCAAGCAAAAATAATTTGATTTTAAATAAATTTTAAAGAAGGTTAGGAAATCTAAAACTTAATAAGATTTTGATAAATTCCGATCCTTTTTACAAGATAGCTATTTTGCCACACGATTTCAAGATTAAACAGACAAAACCCGACTAAAGTACTCTCGATACATATTGCAACGAGGCATGACACTGTTATCACTTTGCTGAACCAATCCCATGCTATGCAACTTGTAGATTTGCATGGGATCTAGCGCTAAGGGGACTGAGGATTCAACCACTTTTTTGTATGCTTGTGTCAGGTCTGAGGATTGTTGTAAAACTTCCAGATGTCGTCGTAGATGGTGGCTATAAATTCCTTCTTCTGTGGAAGCCTTTTGTAAAAGCTGGTCTAAACTCATTTTGCCAGTTCCCACTTCATAGAGCCCCAATCCCACAAGATAGGGATGTCCTCCCACTATCTGCATGAAGTCCCGTACTTCAAACGCGGTCCAATTGAGTCCCTGCAAGCGAGCTAATGTATAGACCTGTTGAGAATCAAATTCTTGCAGTTCTACAGGTACCCCTGCATTAAAGGGAGATTGATTCATATCTAGGGGAATGTAACATTCTGTGGAATGGGCCAACACTAATCGGAGTTGTTTCCATCGCGGGGAAATTTTTCCTTTCTCATGCCAACTCCGCAGCATCCCTAAGCAGTCCTCCACCACTTCAACATATGGAAATAGGCGATCGGCGTTATCAATCCCTAAGACCAAAGGGGTCTCAAATTGAGCCAATAGATATTCTTCAAAATAGACCGTGCAGTTATCATTACTGCCTAAAATTTCAGTATCCCAATACTCCTGTAACTGATTCTTAAGCTGCAATTGACGACCGACCATCACGCAGAACCACCGCAGGAGTTTATCTAAGTCTGAAATGATACTTCGCTCGACGGTACTTAAATCTAAATAGACAGTGCGCTCGTTCTGTGCTTGAGCGCGCGCCAGGATCCGAGTCATGAGGGAGGTTTTACCCATCAACCTCGGCGATTTAATTCGTACGAGCGCACCTGGCTTGGCGATCGCTCGTAACAGACAGAGTCAACCCCCGGACGTTCTAAATAAAAGGAAGATTCTAAGGAAACTGCACCTTCTGGAAAGGGTAAATCAGACACCGGAGAGAATGCAGATACGGGGGGATTGAGTTCTGGCAAGGAACGCTGCTGTTCTGGAAAAATATTTTCCCAGACTTCTTTAAAATTTTTTTCGTTTTAGGCTTGCCCGCTCCAAAGCTCCCTTGAAATTTTTTTTGCATACAGGATGTTCTAAGGCATTTGAAAGTTTTCGCCATAGTCCATTGCCCAGATCTCCCCGCAGATAATTTACAGACAAATAGTAACGTTCTGCCATTTCATTATAGGTTAATCCTTCCCATGAACCTTGTAACACCTGAATTTCAGTATCTTTCAAGTGTTCTCTAGAATGCTCAAATACAAGCAAATCTGCAATGTATTTGGCTTGTTCCCAGTTAAAGTTGGATGGCCTATTCATAACAAAGTCGAGAATCAAAGACTATAGAGGCAACCCTCAACCTACAAAACAATTATCGCCGATCTCAAGCTTGTCATCGGTTTACTGAGTGTAAATTTTAAACTTTGCCTTAGCTTGGGAATTGCTGTGCGTAGAAACGCGCGTAACGAGACTGTTGGTTCATTAATGTTTCATGATTCCCAGCCTCAACAACTTGGCCCTTTTCCAGTACTAAAATGCGATCGGCTCCCCGTACTGTTGCGAGTCGATGGGCAATAATAAATACGGTTCGCCCTTTCATTAATCTATCTAAGGCTTCTTGAACCAACGCTTCAGATTCCGAATCTAAGGCAGAAGTCGCTTCATCTAAAATGAGAATCCGAGGATCTAAGAGAACGGCACGGGCGATCGCAATTCTTTGCCGCTGTCCGCCAGACAGGTTGACACCGCGTTCTCCTAATACGGTGTAATACCCTTCAGGAAATTGCGAAATAAATTGATGGGCGTTGGCAATTTTGGCGGCTGCCTCTATGGCTTGGAGATTGTAGTCAACCTGACCAAAGGCAATATTTTGCGCGATCGTGCCTGAAAATAACACTGTATCTTGGGGAACGATGCCAATTTGTTGCCGGAGACTTTTGAGGGTCACCCCTTGAACATCTATCCCATCAATCAAAATTTCACCCGCTTGCGGATCGTAAAACCGAGGCAATAAATTGACGAGCGTTGTTTTCCCAGCCCCGGATGAGCCGACTAAGGCAATCACTTCGCCGGGCTGAGCGGTTAATGTCAACGCTTTCAAAACGGGATGGCCCGAGAGGTAAGCAAAGCACACCTTACGGTACTCTACTTTGCCCTGAACCCAGGGAAGGGCGATCGCCGTCGGACGCTCAACAATAGTGGGTTGGAGGTGCATCAATTCAAACACGCGATCGACAGAAGCTTCTCCTTGTTTGAATTCGTTGTAATTATTGGTTGTAATATTGATGGGGTCAATAATGAGGGCTACTGCTGCGGCAAAGCTGATGAACTGCCCTCCGGTCAAATTGCCTCGGGAAATTTGCCAGCCCCCCCAACATGAATAGCAATACAATTCCCATCGCTTCTAAAAAACCGACGACGGGATACTGAATGGCTTTGATCCGCTCTGTGGCAAACTTAGCCTGACGATTTTTTTCGGCAGCGGTTAAAAAACGTTGAATTTCATAGTCTTCTGCTGCAAAGGCTTTAACTAGACGGATTCCACCAAAAACCTCTGCTAGAAGTGAAGATAAATCCGAAATTTGAGTTTGGGAATGTCTAGAAAAACGCAGCAAGCGTTCCCCAAACCAACCAATGAGAACTGCCATCAATGGAGCAATTAATAGTGTGGTAAGGGTCAACTGCCAATTGAGGTAAAACATGTAGCCCAAAATAGAGATGAGCTGTAGGGTACAGGGTAAAAACTGATGAAAGAGCTTATGGATGACTTCCCCCACGCGATCGATGTCTTCTGTTAGGCGGTAGACTAAATCTCCGGTTGCTGCTGTTTCAAAGTAGTCAATGTTGAGGGTTTGTAACTGAATATAAACCCGACGCCTCAGGTCTAAAACAATGCTAAGGGCCACTTTAGCCATGAGAGTGTCTTGTCCAAATTGAAAGATACCGCGCGCGAGGAAAAGAGCGATCGCAATTGCGGGCAATCGCAATAGGGCATCCATATTGCCTTTACCAATATCTGTGGCAATTTGACCGATAAGGGCTGCGATGGCGGGTGTTGTGACCACGAACCCTACCATACAAAGGAGCGCTACCCATAGCGTAGGGATATGGGGGCGCAGGTAAGGAACGAGCAACCCATATTGCGATCGCGTTTTCAAGGGCTGATATCCAACAAACAACGTGGTTATACCAAATGCATTTATCAGGGCTACAGACTAGATCCCCCCTAGCCCCCCTTAAAAGGGGGGAATCGGTCTTAGTCCCCCTTTTTAAGGGGGATTTAGGGGGATCTAGTCTGTAGCGCGATTTTCCAGAATTGGTATTACTCATTGTCTCACTTGAATAAGCCATCTACAGCAAGAAATACTGAGGAAAGCGCGTCAATTGGTTTCTGGAACGGGAATGACAACAGTAAACGTTGTGCCAACGTTTTCTTGACTCTCAACTGTAATTTTTCCACCAAGAAGATTGACCGATTGTTTGACAATAGAAAGCCCAAGGCCAGAACCTGGCAGTTTACCTACGTTTTTTGCGCGGTGGAAAGACTCAAATAATTGTGCTAGGTCGTCTTTTGGAATCCCAATTCCTTTGTCTTGAATTCTGAACGTTATGTCAACCTCATTCAATGTCAGTTCAAAACGAACGACACTATCAGGAAAAGAATATTTGACGGCATTAGAAAGTAAATTTACTAGAACATGTTGAAGTAATTTTCTGTCTAGAGAAACGTTAACAGGTTTATCGGGTAAAGAAACAGCGATCGTTTGGCCAGACTTGGCTCCTAATTGAGCTGAATCAACCAATTCTTGACAAAATTCTATCAAGTCAACCAATTCTAAGCGAATTTCTGTTTTTCCTGCTTCTCCCTTACTCAGAAACAATATTTCATCCAAAAGAGTGACCATATTTTGAACGTTATCATTAATGCGATCAAGATAAATGACTTTTTTTTCTTGAGGCCAGTTTTGACCGTAATGTTTGATCAGGTCAGATGTTCCCAGAATAGTTGTCAGTGGTGTACGAAATTCATGAGAAGCAATGGAGAGAAAACGAGACTTCATTTCATTCATTTCTCTTTCTGCTTCTTCCCTAGCCCGTGATTCTTTTAAGTCGTGATATAGTTTGGCATTATCTAGAGAAATTGCAGCTTGAGCGCATAAGAGTTTTAAGATCTCAAGATGATTGTCTCTAAAAGCTCCGTGAGTAAGGTTATTCTCTAAGTAAAGAATGCCAACAAGATTACCTTGATTTATAAGCGGCAAACATAAAACTGATTTTGGCTGTTGTTGACTAATATAAGAGTCAACAAAAAATGTGGAATCTTCAGTTGCGTTTTTTAATACAATAGTTTTCTTGCGCTCTAGCTACATAACTGATGATAGAAACTGGAACCAAAGAGGTCTGTTCTATGGGAATAGATGGGTGAAGGGTGAGATTGTCACTATCAATGGAACTTGAAGCTACAATCTCTAATTGGCTCTCACGCGATAAAATTAAAGCTCCAGTTTGTGCTCCAGCGCTTTCTATTAAAATTTTCATTAACTTATCAAGCAATTTGTCAAGCACAATTTCTTCTGAAATTGCTTGTGAGGCTTTAAGTATGGTCAAAGAGTCAAGTTTACTGAGATTTGATTTTGAAGTTGAGACTGAACGGATTGTCTCATTTGTATTGAAGTCATAGTCATTCTGGTAGATTTTGAATATTTGAGGATATCTAATTTCTAAATCTTGTACTTTACTTAAAGCGCCCCAAAGTAAGTATTTTGAATGAGATTCTTTGATATATGCTTCAGCAATTTTGGACTTATCTAAAGAAAAATAGAATTCTGCGGCAAGTTCATTACTTAGCGCTGCCTCAAAATGATTATTAGATTTTTCTGCGGCATCAATTGCAAAATCATAATACTCCATTGCTTTAATATTTTGTTTTCGCAATTTAAATCTTTCAGCAGTAGCTAAAAAATATTTACTTTGATAATTGGAAGGAGAGTGTTTAGCCCATATTTTCAATTTCTTAATATACTTATTGATGGTTTTTAAATATATTTTTTGATTCTGTACGGTAGCAACTTCATAGTTTAATAAAAGTGCGAGGGTATGGTAGAAGGCGTGAATAGGGATGTAAATGCTTGCGATCGCATTTTCTGAATACTTTTCTGCGAGTACTGCATTGTGCAAAGCTTGATCGTAGTCTTTAAAAAGAATATATAATATAAGCTTGGCAACATATACATGAAATATCAAAATAAATTATTAGACTCATATAAAACCTTAAGAGTTGATTCCTCATCAAGTTTATTACCTGATAATATAAATGGATACTCTACTTTATTTTGAAAATTTTCTGCAAGCTGTGACCATATATTGAGATGAATAATATCATTTTCTTTATTATAAGACCTAATGATATCAATAAATTTATCTTGTTGAATGACAGAATCAACTAAAGATTCACCACACATCAATAAATGATTACAGTAAAAAACGGCACAGTGACATGCATGTTCTATGTCACCCGTATCAATTCCAGCATAAAAACCTTCTCGTAAAGGTTCTAGTGTTGAATTAATAGGTTCTTTCCAATGCCTAACAAAACCATTGTAGACAAGAAATACTTTAGCATGATAAGTTTTTTCATTAAATTTATTTAAAATCTTAAGTGCTATATTTCCATATTTATATCCTAATTCATAGTCACCTAATATTCCACAATGAAGAGTTGCATAGCTGGAATATGCAAAAACAAGAAATTATAGAATTGGCAAAATACGCTGTTTTCTCCGGCGCTATCTTTAAACCGATTTTGCACAAGTTTTCTCTAACGTATCGTTAATTGTGTCTACGTTAGTCTACTGTATCCTATTCCCTTTTTCTTGGTTCTAACTCTGTAATGCTGACTGTGGTTGTCGTCGTGGT
>JAAURS010000113.1 GCA_012032135.1 Acaryochloridaceae cyanobacterium RU_4_10
TCAAAGTCCCCCTTTTTAAGGGGGATTTAGGGGGATCCACGAGAGTATAGAGTCATATTCAAAACTTTTCAGACATCCTCTCAAAGTTGTGCTGCTGACTTTGTAGTAAATTTTTCAAAAATTATTTTGTGCGATCGTCTTTTTATATTTCCCTCTAATTTTCTGCAATAGAGGGCAGGTTTAGCTGAAATTGAATGGGTTTAAGCTGAAAAACATGAGTAAAACCTACCCCTAAAAACCCGTAAAATTGTCACCTTTCTAATAAATTTTCCACAATCCGTTCCAGGCGCTCCAAAGCTTCTAACTCTTGCTGTGATTGTTGCTCAAACAAAGTAGCAAGCCGATCTATATTGCGTTCTTGACGCTCAATCGATCTATCAATTCTGTCAAAGCGCTCATTGGAATAAGTAAACCCTCCAGTAAATCGACTGACTGACTCAACGAGTGCATCCATTTTGCCATTGCCATTACTGTCCGTCATCAAGGTCTCTCCTGTGTTCGTTTCCATCATGTCATCTTTGCCCGTAGTCCACCAGCCACCTTCTTTTTCCTTATCAATCTTGGGTTTTGAGATATTCACAATAACGATCGAACAAATATTTTGCCGCAGGCCAACTCGAATTGGGACTCATAAAATGAGAAAACTCAAACGTAATCAGCTTATCTACACCCGCCTTTTGTGAAGCCATCATCTTCCACCAAAGCTTGCGCCAGTCAATCGGCGGAAAATTGAACGGCGTATCGCGATCGAAGCTTTCTGTATTCGTCCAAGCCGTCATGCCATGCTTACGAACCAACGCCACATTCGCCTGTAAAAAATCTGGCAGCACATCAAAATCTACCTGACCATCTTGAAACGCCACAATATCCACAGCCCCTTCCAACAGGGATAAAATTTCATCCCAATCCGAACAATGTTGGGTCAAAGAAATGGCATCCTCAAACTGTTTTCCCCCATGCAAATAAGGTGAAATTAAATTCGGTAAATGGGGCGACAGACTTTTGCAATGGGCTCCTAACTGACGCAAACATTCCACACGGCGACGCTCCATCTTGCCGATTTCAAACGTCAGATACCACCCCTGGAAAGCCTTGCGATCGCCATATTTAGTCCAGGATTCATCAATAAAAGCTTTACCTAGATCCAGCTCTTGTTCGAGAGTCCGTTCTCGGGTGGGCCAAGTTGCAGAATCGTAAGTGCCAAAGAAAAAGGATAGGTCGTTCTCTTCAGCTAAATCTAGAAAGAGATCGACCAGATCCTCATAAACCGGATAAATATCAGCCTGTTGTGCCAGCACCTCAGACGGACAAGCCGCCGTGCGACCCACCCCTGCCCGAATCAAAATCACCGTATCAATGCCGATGGATTTCATGATTTTGAAATCTTCCAGCCCATTCCTTGCGCCCCCAGTTATTGGAGGGAATGTCATGAGTGATTTCGTCGAGGAAGGTTCCGGTTATTTTCATACAGGGTTTTAAGACTAGCTTGGTGGTTGAAACCGCTAGCTTACATAGAAAGCGCGCCAAAAGTAAGCGCGATCGCAAATGCAATTAAAATCGGCACAACCACGATTAGCGCTGCCGGAGGCACCTTTGTCGGCTGCCCCTCAGACCGGATTAGCAAAAACAAGCCGCCCAGCCCCAGCATCACCCACACAAGGGCAAATCCAAGAAATACAACATAGGGTGATTCTTCCATAGCTCAGATTGTAACCCTAAGCTTTGAATCCAAAACTTAAAGATCTCTACAGAATGTACAAGGAATAAAGTGTTTACAAAAATTAATCAAAACTGTTACATTTGTTAACGAAATCCGAATCCTTGTCTTGTAATGGAAAAGCAAGACCCTATTCAATTCAGCAAAATTCCAGGTGTTTTATGAACGCGGCTGACCTATTAAAACGCTATCAGGCAGGCGAAACAGACTTTATTCAGATGAGTTTGCAGGGAGAGGATCTGAGTGAGTTTTGCCTGAGGCGTGCCAACCTGAAGGGTGCTGACCTATCAGAAACAAACCTATCTGCAGCAAATTTGCAAGGTGTAAACCTAACCCAGGCAACGCTAAAGGCCGCAACCCTATGGCGCACTGACTTGAACAGAGCGTGTTTAGCGTGGGTCAATTGTACGCAAGCCGTATTGGTACGTGCAAATCTTACCTTCGCTAATTTGCATCAAGCCCGTTTCATGAAAACGGACCTACGCCTAGCAAATTTGCGGGGTGCCGATCTGGGTCAGGCTGATTTTGCAGGAGCCGATCTACGCTACGCAGACCTGCGCGATACCAATCTAAAAGGCACTGACTTAAGTAAGGCAAATTTGACAGGGGCAAACTTAAGCGGTGTCACCCTCTGCGATACCCTGCTCGCAAATGCAATCTTATCTAGAACGGATTTGAGTCATTCAGATCTAAGCACGATCTCAATGGAAGGCGTGGATCTTCGATATGCCAATTTGATAGGCGCTCATTTGCCTGAATCAGCCTTGAATATTCAGCCAGCGCCCAAAAGAGAGCTATCCATGAGTTCGCGTGGCTAGTAGGCAGAAACGCCTACAACTTTAAACTTGTGCGGACTCTTGGTGCGGAGCTATCGCCTAGAGCACCACTCTTGATACCTTTTCAGCGGATTGGTGATGAGCAATTCAACTTCCCTATTGCATGAACTCCTTCAGATTTTGCCAAACCTTCGGGCTCAAGTTTACTTCAAGGCATCTCTGACTGCTCTTTCCCATGCAATGGAAGACTTGGTGTTGGTTGGAACCGATCGGCCCTTGGTGATTGCCAACTTTCAGCAAGAACGATTCTACCGTCAAGAAACCCGTCGCTATCAACGCATTGCCGAACGAAGCGATCGGGTTTTTGTTTTGGCCGCACCGGACACGGCCTTTACTTCAGAAGTAACACCCTACGAAACCATCGCGCTCAGGGAAGAAGATGGACTGGCCCAAGAGTGGCATCTGGTGATTGTCGGCCAACAATATTCTGCTTGCTTAGTCTGTCGAGAACATTCCGCACCCATTCGGGCTGCGTCTCTGGACCAATATCGTCAATTTAGGGGAATCTGGACCTTCGATCGAGATGTTAGCCTTCAAGCGGCCCAAATTCTGATGGCATCTATTTTAGACTACCGACCGGACTTGCAAGCTAAGGTAGAAGAAGCCCAGCAACTTTATGGGTTAGATCGGTCCCCCACTCCGGTGAAAGGCGATCGCCTTCTAGAGATGGATGCTAGATTGTTTGCAGATCGTTTGATGACCTACTTGCAATCTAGTCAATACAAGCTATTGAAAGCCTATCGGACCATTTCAGACCAAGCCCAGAAACAACATTTGATCCATTCCATTAGTACTGCCATGCGTCGTTCCTTAGACCCTGAGGAGATTCTAGGGGCAACGGTCAAAGAACTGGGTCAGGTGTTTAGCTACTGCCGATGTATCCTCTATCGCTACGAAATTGGGCGTGACGGGATACCCATTGAATATGAGTCTTTAGGAATGGGGTTGCCGCCCCTCAAGGGTGAGGTCTGGTCTGTAGCTACCCATCCATTGTTTCAATCTGTACTGGCTAGCGATCGCTCTATTGCGATTGCAGACGCGAACCAAGACCTCAGCCTCCAATCCAATCCCGAACTCCGATCTCAATTTCGGCTCTGGCAGGTGGGGGCTTGTCTGATGGTGCCCATTTGCTATCAAAAGAATTGGCTGGGCGTATTAGAACTCCACCATCCAAATGCCTATCTCTGGTCTGCGGAAGATGTGGCATTAGTGGAAGCGATCGCGACACAAGCTGGGGTAGCCCTGATGCAGGCCCAAGCTTATGTCAACTTGGAAGGACTCAACCATCAACTGATGGACTTAGAAAGGAACCAACGGAATCTAATTGCCATTGTAGGGCACGAACTTCGCACTCCCCTCTCTACGGTTCAAGTCTGTTTAGAGAGTCTCAACACCATTCCAGAAATGCCATTAGAAATGCAGAAAAGCATGTTAGACACGGCATTGAGCGACACGGAACGCCTGCGCAAACTGATCGAGAATTTTCTCACTCTTTCTCGCCTGGAAGGAGGGTTGACCCGGTGGCACATGGAACCCATTTCCCTGGAAGAATCTCTGAGTCTAGTTCTGAGCAGCCTAAAAGGGTACGGCCCCCCAGACCTGTTACCTACTATTTTGGTAGATCTACCTACTAATTTGCCGTTCCTTCAAACGGATGGGGATGGTCTCGTCGAGATTTTGAGCAAACTCCTGGAGAACGCCTGCAAGTTTACGCCTCCCAACGGCAAAATTATGATTCGAGCACGGGTATTTCCAAGCTCTGCCGAAGGCGATCGTCAGAAGTCTGACTGTATAGAAGTGATAATTGCAGATACAGGGCGGGGAATTGAGGCCAGCCAACTAGAAACTATTTTTGAACGGTTTTATCAAGAGGAAGGTTTTTTACAGCGCACCGTGGGCGGTACGGGTTTGGGATTGGCTATTTGCCGTCGGATCGTCCAACGGTTAGGAGGAGAAATTTGGGCAAAGTCCTCAGGCAAAAATCAAGGCAGTGAGTTTCACTTCACTTTGCCATGATGCGATCGGTGAGCGTCGCAGGTACAGCAGAGCAAGGAGATATTCTGTAAGAGCTGGCAGCGTTGTGCTTGAGCAGATATGGAGATCTTCTCTAGCAACAACGCAGTACCTCTGGAGTCTTTTATTCATATGTGTACAAATTTATCATTCAAAACCTGTCGATCTAAGCCATCATAAATTTCTTAAAACAACGCACCCATAAGGGCTTCTGCTCTAACTTTGCAACCTTTTGTAAGTAAATATGTATAGATCTTAAAATATGACGGAACCTTTATGACATGAATGGGTCATGGGCGAGCAGTGTTCGACAAGCGCCAACATATTTGTGCTGTTTGAACGTGACTCTCTCGTCCTACTTTTCGTTCAATGGAAAGCGCGATCTGTAGAGAGGTCTTAAATGAAGAATTTGGGTATGTTTCTCATGAAAATGACTTCAAGGATCGTCTTTAGTTTTGTTGCAGCAGGGCTTCTGCTTTCTGCCTTCAGCTTTCAAGGGTTAGCGCAAACCAGTACGACCCCTAAGCCTTTATCAAAGAAAGCCCTCAAAGCGCTGTGCAAAAAAACTCCATCAGATAGTCGTTGTCCTCAAACCACTCCCAAAACGCCTGACTCTTCATCTTTAAAGGATTCATCCACTACTCCCCCTTCTTCTCCGATCGGTGGTAGTAGCGATCCGATGAAACCAGCAGGAGATACGACCGCTCCACCCTCAACAGGTGGTAGCGATCCGATGAAACCAGCAGGAGATACAATGGCTCCACCCTCGACGGATGGTAGTGCGGGTGGTAGTGCTCCAGCTACAACCGCTCCGGCTGCTCCAGATGGGACATCAAAACCTTAACTTCAGAATCTCTCGCGAGCCCTTAGTGGATTGAGACGTTGAGTTGACTCAATCCCTTGTCTGCTCCTTTGCGATAAGGTTTTCAAGTCATTCGCAAAGGAGCTTTTTACGCTTCCTGACCCTCTGGAACTGATAGTTCAGTCAAAGTGAAATTTTACTTAATACCATTTCCATAGGAGCATTCCTCCCATTAGACCCAGACCTAATAGAACCTTAAACCAACGCCTTTGCCTCATCCATTCATGAACGAGACACTGTGCTAAGTTGGGATAGTTTCGTTGCTTGCCTGCGGATTTCCCCCCAGAAAGCAGTCCGTGAAGGATCTTCTCATGGGCAAATTTTGAAACGGGCAATACATCACGGCCCAGACGCTCATTTCCTAGATTGCGATAGTGCAAATGGTGAATTGAATAGGGTTTGCCTTTTCCAATTTCGATCCACGGAAATAGGGTACAGCGACACCCGACCGCTTTGAGCCAGTTAGGATGCTGCGATCGCCATTCTTGAGAAATAATGTATTGATGGTAGTTAACTCGTTTTGCAGTCTTTTTGGGCATTTAGGACAAGGACTTACAGTAAATTTTTAATCAGTAAATTGAGCAGTTGATCGATTGGGCTACTAAACGGACTTAACTCATTGAGCCGAAATGTTTTGGCTAACATAAGACGCAGTTCCTCATACTCTGCTAGAACTTTATGCCTTAGTTCATCAGAGTTACAACCTTCAGCAACCCCAATCCGAACCACAATACTTTTATCTACCTGAGTTTCAATACTGTAAATATTCAGTACGGGAACTTCATAGACGCTATTAACGCGCTTTAAAGATCCTGCCAGAGCAATCCAATCCACTGGACTTGAGAAATCAAGCGTTAGGGTAGGCTGGAATCTGTGGTGAGTGGGTTGATTAACCTGTATGACGGTTCGCTCGGGGTCAAGCTGTTTGGCAATGAAAGGAAAATGAGAGGGCTGGCTAAAGGGGACTGTAGAACCTTCTGGTTTTTCCTTGGAAAATTCTGTAGCGGGAAGGGGCCATTGCATGTCCTGTGGCTCTATTCCATTCCGTTGGCTGGGGGTAAGAAAAGCGTCATTGAGTTGAGCCCCTTGCATCTGGGCAGATTGAAAATTGGCATCGGTTACCTTAGCGTCTCTTAGATTCGCCTGTCTTAGATCGGCCTTGGTAAAGTCAACTTCTCTAAAATTTCCAGCACTCAAGTTTGCGCCTTGGAGTAAAGACTCTCGGAAACTGGAATGCTGGCAGTTAGCACAGTACAAATCGCTATCCTGTAGGACTGCACCATTCATTGTGCCCCCAATACAAACTACTTTACTTAGATTGGCTTGCGTGAGGTTGGCATAGCTCAAATCCGTGCAGCTCAAGTCGGCTTTGTTTAAGTCGGCGTTGCTCAAATTAGCATGACGCAAATTAGCATCAGTTAAGGTCGCTTGACTGAGTTTGGCAGAGATCAGAATGGAGTGTTCTAGATTTGATTCAATGAAAAATGCTCGATCGCCCTCAATCTCTCGTAAGTTTGCGTGACTGAGGTTTGTTCGACATAGGTCAGCTTTATGGATGCAGGATTGGCTCAAATCAGATCCCATCAGTAAGACAGAATTCAAGTCCGCTTCGGTTAGGTTTGCGCCGCTCAGATTGGCCCCTGAGAGGTTTGCAAAGCGTAAAAAAGCTCCTTTTAAGTAAGCCTTATGAAGATTGGCTTGACTGAGGTTGACCCCAATGAAATTCACTCCCCCCAAGTCAACGCCTTTGAGATCTGCGCCACTTAAATCTGGGCGTTCTGAAAAATTGTCTTTGCGCCAACGATTCCAGCGTTTAACTCCCCTACCAATAAGCCTGAGATGATCTGGATTAGACACGGGTACTTCCTGCAAGACTCTCCGAATTCGGAATGTCTATTCTTTATACCAACTTTTTGGCGATCGGCAAAAATCATAATATTGAATATGCTGATGAGATCGAAATCAAAATGAATATGAGCTGAGTTCTGAACCCATTAGAATAAGAAGCGTGGGGATACGCTGGAGTAGTTGGCTTTATGCCTTGAATCCCGTACATTTATCTAAAATTTGAGGGTTTGAAGTTAATTTATGACAAAACTGTTTGTGGGTGCGTTGAGTTTTTTATTGGTCATGATTTTGGGGTTATCTTTACCTGCCCATGCAGCCAGTTCAGCCGCGATTCGAGCGTATGATGACGTTGATACCGCCTCCAAAAGCTTTGCGGGACAAAATTTGCAGCAGGCAGAGTTTAGCGACGCCCATTTAATCGGCGCAGATTTCAATCACGCCGATCTACGAGGTGTGGTTTTTAATGGAGCGGTCCTAACACAGGCCAATTTTCAAGATGCGGACATGACGGATGGATTGGCCTATATCTCTGACTTTACGGGTGCAAATTTTACAAACGCAGTGCTCAACTCAGCACTGCTACTCAAATCCACCTTTCGGGATGCGGTGGTGACGGGTGCAGACTTTACGGATGCAGTGTTAGATAAGGCCCAAATTGTAGACCTCTGTAAATCTGCGAGTGGTGTCAATCCCGTAACACGCGTAGAAACCCGCGAATCTTTAGGTTGCGCCCGTTCGATGACCTAATGGGGCAAGTCAACCTGATGGACGGGTTTGGGAAACTGCCCCCGATGTTTGCGTGCTTCCATTGCCCGTTCCAGTAAGGCGAGCATCCCAGGAGATTCTTCTTGGATGGTGAGCAGTAATTGTTCGCCCATCATCAAGTCATCTGGATCGCCCAGATCTACCCCCGTACGCATGACTTCATGGAGACGGGGTAACGCCCAAGACCCCACAATTTCTACTAAACCATCAAAACAACGGATAAATTGTTCTTCGGTTAAGGTTGAATCCTCTAGGGGAAATTCGATGATGGCGCGAATTTCTCCATCGGCGGGGTCATATTCCCATTGCAACATTTTGGTTTCCCAGGAAATGCTGAGCATGGTCTGGAGGATGGCTGTTTTGTGATGGTGGTCTTTGACTCCTGCCAAAACTTCGGGCGCAAACAGCTTAAAGAAACGCCCTCCTTCATCCAACTGAATCACAACCAAAAGCGGTTCGTCGTGTTCGGTGGTGAGCCGAACCAGAATCCGAGCGTTCTCTGGCTGTATTTGATAGGTCAAATCGAGGGGATCGAGGTAGGTGGAGATTTGGTCTAAGGTGGTGCCCATGTGCGATCGCAATTAAAAGCAACAGTTGATTTCTTTTATCGTATTCGCGAACTGTACCTATTGAGGTGGATGAAAAGAAACTCATCCCTTTTAAGATGGAGATCGACCAGTCTTGTAAGGGGTTGAGACCTATCGAAACGATTTATGGCAATTTGCAAGGTTTGAAGCCAAGCCAACTGAAGCAACTGCGTCGGCTGTACCACCAACGCTTACCCGGCGATCGCATTACGACAGTGGACTTTGCCCAACGGATGGCGGCTATCAGTACGGAGATTGAGGAACCCATCTGCGCGTACTTGAATCGTCGCGGACAGGTCATTCGGGTGGGGGTGGGGACGCCGCGCCAAACTCAAATTTCACCTTTGGAGATGCCCCGCTATGGTGCGGAACGCCTGAGCGGCATCCGCTGTATTGCCACCAATTTAAAGGGGGAAGTGCCGAATGAAGCGGCTCTAACGGCAATGGTTTTGCAGCGCCTCGATGCGCTGGCGCTTTTAAGTTTAACGGGGGTTGGATTTGAGCGACGCGGCGGTGGCGCAACGGGCTATGTCAAGGAAACCTATTTGGCCCATTTAGTTCCAAATGCGGACCACCCTTGGACGGTCTCAGAGTCTTTGAATTTGGATGTGTTGGCGGATCAAGATTTATTGGATTTGGTTGCCAATCTGGAAAATGAGTTTCGGCAGTCTGAAGCACCTGCCAAAGCCTCACAGGGAAAGGCGACCCCATTGGATCGGGTGGTTTTGGTGGGATTGCACACGCAAGGAATGACGCCGGAACAGTTCCACACGGGTCTAGAAGAGTTGACACTTCTGGTGGAGAGTGCGGGAGGCTCCGTGTTGGATGTCATTGAGCAAAAGCGATCGCAGTGTCACCCGCAAACAGTGGTGGGACAGGGGAAGGTGCAGGAAATTGCTTTGAGAGCCCAAACTTTGGGGGCCAATCTAATTGTGTTCAATCGGGATTTATCCCCTACCCAAGGGCGGAATTTGGAAACCCAAATTGGCATCCGCATTGTGGACCGAACTGAAGTTATTTTGGATATTTTTGCTCAGCGGGCGCAATCTCAAGCAGGGAAACTTCAGGTCGAACTGGCTCAACTCGAGTACATGATGCCGCGCTTGACGGGACGCGGAAAGGCAATGTCCCGATTGGGGGGAGGGATTGGGACTCGCGGACCGGGGGAAACGAAGCTGGAAACGGAACGGCGGACGATTCAGCGGCGGGTGAACCGTTTACAGCAGGAGGTGAATCAGCTTCAAGCCCATCGCACTAGGCTGAGGCAAAAGCGACAGCATCATGGGGTTCCTGTGATTGCGGTGGTGGGCTATACAAATGCGGGTAAGTCCACGTTACTCAATACCCTCACAAATGCGGAGGTCTACGCAGCGGATCAACTCTTTGCCACCTTGGACCCTACGACGCGCCGCATGGTCGTTCCCGATGCCCAATCTGAGGCACTTCAGGCGATTTTGTTGACGGATACAGTGGGGTTTATCCACGAACTCCCACCCTCGTTGGTGGATGCATTCCGAGCCACGTTGGAGGAGGTGACGGATGCAGATGCGTTGCTCCATGTGGTGGATTTATCCCATCCGGCTTGGCTGTCTCAGATCCGGTCGTGATGGAGATTTGAAGGAGATGCCCATTACCCCAGGACCGATGCTCATTGCGTTTAACAAAATCGATCGCGTAGATGGGGAAACGTTGGCGATCGCAACGGAGGAATTCCCCCAAGCGGTGTTCATTTCAGCCAGTGAAAAACATGGGTTGGAAAATCTACGGATGAAGATGGGGCAGTTGGTGGACTATGCGATCGGGGCTGAGGGGAGGATATCGACTGAGTAGTTGGTGTGACTGAGAGCCCAGAGATCCTGATGTTTTCTAATGGTCAATGGAGCTTTAACGATGATGAAGCCTGATTTTAGCCAAATGAGTTGTAAAGATCTGAGGGCTTATGTTCTGGTACACCGAAAAGATGACGATGCGATTGAAGCGTTAATCAAACGCAGAAATCCTAACAGTCCAAAGCATAGGTTTCCCCAAGCAATATTCATTTCAGCAATGCCGTTGCCGAAGTTGGAAGAGTCTGTGCATGTAGCGCAGCATTTGAAGCAGATGGTGGCGATATGGAACTGAGTACAGCTACAGCCGATGAATATCAAAGCCTTTTGTTGAAAATTTCCGATGCTTACACTAGGGGACAGGTTCGCGCCCATCAAGCAGTTAATATCCAATTGCTGGAGACGTACTGGGAAATTGGGCAGTACATCGTCGAGTTTGAGCAGGGTGGACAGACAAAGGCTGAGTATGGCAAGGCTTTGCTGAATAATCTGGCAAGAGATTTGACACTGCGCCATGGTAAGGGGTTTAGCCGTAGTAATTTGATCTACATGCGACTGTTTTATGTACGTTATCCAATAGGTGAGATGCCGTCTCACTTATTGAGTTGGTCTCACTATGTTGAGTTTCTGAAAATTGATAACGAGTTAGAGCGTCGTTTTTACGAACAACAGCGATCGCAGAGCGGTGGTCAGTTGCTGAGTTAAAGCGGCAGAAGGCTTCAGCGTTGTTTTTACGGTTGGCGGCTGGAAAAAATAAGGAAGAGATTTTGAAGTTGGCTGAGCAGGGGCAAGTGGCTGAGCAGCCTGCGGATATTTTGCGCGATCCATATGTGTTTGAGTTCCTGAAAATTCCTGAACCTTACTTACCTTCGGAGGCACAATTGGAGACTTTGCTCTGCGATCATTTGCAACAGTTTCTTTTGGAGCTGGGCAAGGGATTTACATTTGTGGGACGGCAGTACCGAATCACGATCAACAATACTCACTATCGGGTAGATCTAGTTTTCTACCACCGAATTCTGCGCTGTTTTGTGTTGATAGACCTCAAGATTAATGAGGTGCAGCATCATGACATTGGGCAGATGAATATGTATATGGGCTATTTTGCCAGCGAGGAAAACGTTGAGGGGGACAATCCACCTATTGGGCTGATTTTGACGAAAGATAAGGATGAGCTGTTGGTAGAGTATGCAACTTATCAGATGAATAGTCAGCTTTTTGTACAGAAGTATCAGCTCTATTTACCGAATGAGGAAGAGTTGCGGCGAGAGTTGAGCCAAATCTGGCAGATGGAGGGGCAAAATGAATAACCATGTAGGGTAGGAAATTGCCCACTTACATGGCTTCGATGGTGGGCAATATGACGAATAACAGCCATGTTTTCTGCACTATTATGTCCCTGAGTGCCCTTCACGAAAGCCTACATCTAGCACCCAAGGCAATTGATTTTCAATTCCCTAGTGCTTGGACTGCTTGAGCAAATTGAGCCCCATCTGGTGGAGAACTATTGATTGGAGCGATTCGTACAAAGTTAAAGTTAATGCGGACAAAAGGACTTGAACCTTCACTTCGTGAGAAACTAGAACCTAAATCTAGCGCGTCTACCAATTCCGCCATGTCCGCAGGAATTAACCTTAACAATTGTAGCACCTTATTCTCACAACGTAAGCCCCCTACCAAGTCACCCGATCGCCAATTTCCCGCAGAACCTCTTTGCCCACACCGGGCACCCGATCTAAATCTGTCAGGGATTGGAAAGACTGGTTTTGTCGTGCCGCTACAATCCGCTTGGCCAGCTTTGGCCCCACCCCCGGCAATTGTTCCAATTCTTGAAGGGTTGCCGTGTTGAGATTCACCTTAGCCGTTGGGGTTTCAGGAGAACTTGTTTTAAAAGAACTTGTTTCAAAAGAGCTTGCCTCAGCTTTGGATGGGCGACAATTTTGCTGCATTTTTTGGACATTCTCACCGATCTTGGCAGGTAAGCCCAGACTGCTATTGGCCCAGAGTCTCTCATATTCGCGATCGTAATGGGCTGCAACGGTTGGATGTTCGATCGCCAAAAGCGTTTCATCATTTTGGCGATCGGCGGCCTCCGTCCAGTTGTGCGACCCCAGAATGACCGTGCGCCGATCCACGATGCCAAATTTATGGTGGAGTAAATCGCCAGGGGGGAGTTTTGCAATGCCTACAGTTTGAATGGGATGGGACCAGGGATGGTTTTTCGGCTTCTACACCACAGGGTTTTTCTGAAACACTTTGAGATGGGGTGGGTTCTTCTGGATGGTTGCTGGCCTTACGGGTACGGGCTGGGAGGGCAACCCCCAGTAAATCTAGAGCCTCGCTGTAGTATTGAAATGCAAACGTGGGCTCAATCAAGACCCGAAGCGAGGTGCCTTTTTGGACCACCGTTTCAAGTCGATCGGCAATGTGCTGATCTGAAAACACAAACAGGGCCAAATCGATCGTTTTGCGACTTTTACTCAAGGTTTGGCCGATCAGGCCATTGGAGCTAAGCTCCCAAGGAATGCCAGCAGGGGTCGGTGAAAATTTAACGCTGACCGTTGCATCGCCTACAGAAACTTTCTGAACCGGACGAAAGGGCTTATCTATTCCAAACCGACTGTCGAGTTTGCCCCCTGGTCCGTCCCCCCCACAGGATGTTGAATTCTTTGACGAACAGAGCGGCGATCGCAGGACTCTGAAGCACGACCAGAGAGTTTGCATTGCCCAAACTCTGTTTGGGCGAGAAGTCCCCATGAAGGTCAGACATGGTGAGATTGGCCGAGGTGACGATGACGCGCTGGCCATCAATGACTACAAACTTATGATGCATGAGACCGCTACCCGCCGAGCCATCTGCGGTGTCATCTAACCAAGGGATGCCTGCTTGCCCAAGGACTTGGAGGGCATCATTAGTATTGATTTCCGCTGGGCTCAACTTCCCGTCGCCATTGCGATCGATCAGCCGAATATTTTCGCGGTAA
>JAAURS010000114.1 GCA_012032135.1 Acaryochloridaceae cyanobacterium RU_4_10
TGTTTGTCCGCAGCCGGATTTAGGGTTGATGCTTGCGCCTCCGCATTTGATGGCGGTTTGTATGCGCTGCTATGGCACGTTGATGGGGCTAGTGTTTATGCGCTGGCTCATCGGTCGTAGTGAGGGGAGGGAGGCTTATTGGCTCCATCAGTACGGCATACCTGGGTTTCTGGTGACGATTTTGTTTTGCCTGGTTTACCCTGCGGAACTGTGGGCGCAAAAGTTGGGTTGGTGGGAATACAACAATTTTGTGGTGACGCTGTTTGGTTTGGTTTCTGGTCTGGGGTTGGGGGCTTATATTATGCCGTTGCTCCATAAAACCGTGAGGCAGACTAAGCGAAATTGAGTGCGGCGATCGTCCAATCTATTTCCGAAAAAGATGAACCATCAAACATTATCCTATTGTGTGTCCAAATCTTGCAGTGCTAGCGCTAGCTTATAGACACTCCGGCGGGGTAAATTCAACGTCTTTGCTACCTCCTTGCTAGCCTGCGATCGCGGCATCCCCTCAGCCAATAATGCCAGTAAAGCCGCCTTTATATCTCCCTCACTGGTTTCAATGCTTTCTGGGACGCGACCTGCTACCACAAGGGTAAATTCACCGCGAGGCTCTGTGGTAGTGAAATGGGCGATCGCATCTCCCAAACTCCCGCGCCAAAAAGTCTCATAACGTTTGGTTAGCTCTCGCGAAACAACAGCCCAGCGATCCGATCCTAAACGATCGCTTAGATCGTTGAGAGTTGCAAGGAGTCGATGGGGGGCTTCGTAAAGAATCATCGTGCGCGTTTCTTGTTGGAGGTCCGCGAGACGGTCTTTGCGTTCTGAACCCTGAGCAGGCAGAAACCCTTCAAAACAAAAGCGATCGGTGGGTAAGCCCGATGCGCTCAGCGCGGTGATAGCGGCAGTGGGGCCAGGAATGGGGACAACCTGAATGCCTCCAGCAACGCAGGCTTGCACTAACTCATAGCCCGGATCGGAAATCCCTGGCATTCCGGCATCGGTAACGAGGGCGATCTGCTGTCCGGCATGGAGACGCTCTAGCAAGGCAGGCAAGCGCGACAAGATATTGTGCTGATGACAGCTAATTTGGGGCGTTTTGATTTGGAAATGTTGGAGTAATTTTCCAGTATGTCGGGTATCCTCAGCGGCGATCGCATCCACGCTCTGCAATATCCGCACGGCCCGAAAAGTCATGTCTTCCAAGTTGCCAATGGGGGTGCCGACGACATAAAGGGTGCCAACCGGCTGGCTGGTTATTTCAGAATCATTCATGTCGATCAAACGGTTTTGGGCTCTATATGACGGCTTCAAGTTGCTAGTTACCAAGTTAAACGACTACCATCCCAGGAAAAGAACTGTCCGCTATCGCTTAGCTCTAGTTGATTGAGGACCGTCCATAATTGTTCGACCGTCCGCTCCGTTGAAAACAGCTTTTCCAGCGGGACGTTGCGCTGAAAAGGTTTGGAAAGACGGGTATCGGTTGTGCCGGGATGTAATAACGCAATAATGGTGTTTGGGCACTTGCGACTGTATTCGATCGCAGCGGTTTTCATAAACATATTCAGCGCGGCTTTGGAAGCCCTGTATCCATACCATCCCCCCAGTTGATTGTCCCCAATACTTCCCACTTTTGCAGAGAGGGTGGCAAATATGCTGCGATCGCTATGTTTCAGCAACGACACCAGATGTTTCGCTAATAATACTGCTCCGATGCTATTAACTTGAAAATATCGCAAAAGCCGATCCGTGTTGAGTTGCTGGAGGCTTTTTTCGGGCTGCATCGTTTCGTCATGGAGTAGTCCCACGCAGTTAATGACCCAATGCAGTTTGGGAGTTGTGGTTTGAATTATTGTGAGGGTTTCAGAAATTTCAGATTCTTGGGTAATATCTAGCGCAAGGCATTGCAACCTTTCGGGATGTTTTTGAGCTAAGGCCAATAATTCCCCAGCAGCCTCTGGAGTGCGGTAAGTGGCGGATATCGATGCGATCGCAGGGTCCTGGAGCAGACGTCGTACAAACCCCAATCCAATCCCTTGAGTAGCACCTAGAACCAATGCGTGAGTTCGATCCATAAAAGTTAACACAAGACCGTTATTTGACTTTACAAATTTGATTGAAACACTCTTTCCAGCAATTTAGGGGTCAAGAATCCCTGTGATAAGACAAAATCGTTGAATTTTTGAGGATCGAATCGTTTGCCAAGCCTTTGCTCAGTTCGCGATCGCAGTTGTAAAAATTGTTGAGACCCATAGAAATAAGTAGGTGCTTGGCCTGGAAACCTTGAAATGTAGCGCTTAACTTCTTGTTCGGCAAAAAACTTTGAGAAGCCAGCGTCTTGAGTTAAAGTCTTGAGCGCATCAGCCGTCGTAATTTTTCCAAACTGAAGTTCGGGTTCTAGAAAGGCACGAGCGGCACGAAGTAATTGAAACTGAAGCGACATAAATTTCCCTTCAAGGGGCATGTAGGACTGCATCATTGCCTCTGCATAAGTTGCCCAGCCTTCAATATTAGTCGCATTCCTAGCAAAATGGGTGCGCGCATGAGATAGCTTTCGATCTCTCATCGTGGAAAGTTGCAGATCGTGTCCCGGTCTTCCTTCATGAACCGTTAGCGTCCATGACATTGCAGGATTTGTAAAATCATTGTAGAGTTTCGCTTTTGCTGGATCTTGGAGCACTGGAATTACAAAAGTCTTGGAAGTGGCACGGTAGAGCGGGACTGGAAAATCTTCAGTTTCTTTAACTGTGGCTAAACGAATGTTGAACTTACGCTTTGGGAGGGTTACCAAATGTTCGCGTTGAATGATGGTGTCCAGTTCTTTCGCACGCTTTTGGTAGAGACGCAGCGTATCTTGAGCTGAGAGCTGCTCTTGCTTCAGTGCTTGAATGACATCTCGATAATGGAGTGCGTTGAATCCTTTTTGTTGCGCAACTTGTGGCGCAATTTCTTCCATTTGTTGCTGAACCTGAGTAAAGGCAGTATGTGCTTGCTGTGCTACTTCTTCAATAGGTGTTTCGATACCCTGCTCTTCCAGCCTAAGGGCATACAGTTTGGGCGGAAGGTGAAAGTTCTTTTCTGCTTTGCTTAAAACTTCACGACGAATGAATGTGTTGTAATTAAATAACTGTGTTTTCAGTTGCGTGAAGGCTTCTTCATAGCCTGGAACATTTTGCTTCTCCAAGAAAGCTTGGATTTCACGAACTTGTGATGCATCATTTTTTAGATCGGTCTCTAGTTGCTCTTTACTGGGAAGGTCAAGTTCGGAGTTTTGGATTTGTGTTTGAATGGCCTGCTCCAGGGAGGAAGTGAGGGCAATTTTCCCTGGTTCGAGCCCAGCATACTGCTTCAGCTTCGCGAGGATTGCTTCTGGCTTGGAAGATACCTTTTCCTTCAACGTAGATTTGAGGCTCTCCAGGATAGCTTTACTCAGATTGACATAGGGCACGCGATATTTTTCGTCAAGCGCGTACGATCGCAATTCTCGTCGTCCGGTTTCCACTAAAATTTCTAAATCTAGGTGGAGTGCCGCATTCTTTTCTCGAGCCAGTTTTTGCTCCAGACTTTGCACAGTTTGAAGAACATTTTGCTGTCTGCATGATCTAAAGGCTGGATCGACTTCTTGTAAGCTTTTGCTCGTGGCAAGTTTTTTCTGACAGTCCTTAGCATCGATCGCCTTTGATAAAAGATCGGCAAACTGATTGCTGCGCACCACCCATTCTGGTGATTTTGCAAAGACAAAAGGAATTGCAGGTGCGAGTGCGATACAAAGGCAGCACGTTAGAATTGCGATCGTGCAAAGCTTAATACAGCGAGTTATAGGTGATTTTAGACGCTTTTTCATAAAAAATGACCCTACACTCTTCGTTCAGCAGATAGCTCTCCTGTTATTCGATTTGAGACGTTGCAAACCCCTGTGTGTATGAGACCTGTAAATAATAACTTTATCTGCATTGCAAGAGTTCTGGTGGCGCTCACAGATAACCTCCTGACGGTTGGTTCCAACAGCTTATGCGTTGCGCTTATTCCAATCGCTATGGAGTTGGGCATAAACTTCATGATTAACAAAGCGATCGTAAAGCCACTCTGCGTCACGGCAAGTCCCTTCATGCGTAAAGCCTAGACGTTCAGGAATCGCTCGGCTACGGCTATTTTCAGAAGCACAATTTATCACCACTCGATTAAGTGCAAGTACTTCAAAACCATAATCAATTACTGCCTTGCAAGAAATTGTCATCAACCCCCTACCTTGATAAGCCTCAACGAGCCAGTAACCAATATAGCCAATACGATTCTGCCAATCAATGTGGTTATAACCAACCACACCAGAGATTGACTTTTCAACGCAAATTGCAGCAACAAAGCCTCGATTATCTGCTAATTGCTGAAGGGTCGATTTAATAAAGTCTCGCGTATCAAAGGAAACACTTGTACCGTCCAACCAAGGAAGCCAGGTACGCAAATATGAACGGTTCTTATCTACCAAACTGAAAAGTTCGTCTGCATCAGAGATGTTTAGCAAACGTAGCTCGTGATGATTCCCAAGACTTAGAGAAAACATTGGTGTCTATTCACACAGAAATCTAAACGTATAACAACTTTTTAGGCGGACACTTCTCACCTAATTAACCCTATAAGGCGTTTAAGCAGATTTTTGCCAGCCTAAACACACTAAATGGATCGCTTAGACAGATTGCTGTCCGTATAACATCCCCTTGGGGCGTTTAGATGGAATTGTATCCGCATTTTATCTTGCTTTAGATATTTAGAAAACGTACGTCCCTTCGCAGCTCATCCAGCCCATTGCCCCTAGGCAGACAGTGCCTTCCGAAAAACAATTTTGTCCGCTCCTTTCGCGTAGAACTCACGTATACGCGCTTCCTCATCGAAACCATTCTTGCGATAGAACGCCCGGACGTATTCAAAATCAGGTGTCCCCGACGTCTCAACCAGCAAGACCCGAGCCCCCCGACCTATCAAAGCCTGCTCCACAAAATGGAGCAGTTTCGCACCTCGTCTTTGCCTTTGACGAGTTGGGTGGATGGCAATCAATTGTAAATTCCAAGTGCCATCGGTCATTCGCTCCGGCTCGCAGTAGGCTAACCCTACAAGCCCATTATCGTCGTCCGCAACCCAGAAGGGATGAGTGTCACCCTCTTTGCCAAAAGAATCAACCAACATCTGATGGAGTTCCTCTAGCTGTTCGGGCTCAAAAAGTCCGATAGAGTCGGCTAAGGCAATCAGTGCAGTCTTGTCGTCGGGCGTAGCCAGTCGAATCATGGCGAACTCTACATGTGTACAACGAGATGACAACAGTTATTATGTCATCCTAAAAACATAACAACTGTTATGAGTGGATGGCATTGGTGCAGGCGTTGTTATCTGCCCCGAGCAGTTCTCAGCAGAGCAACAACAATACCTCGTACGGCGACATATCAATACTTTGCTAACATCATCTGGAACACCGACGAGCCAGTTTTAAATAACGGCCAACCCATGTCCATACATCAAGTTAACTATCGATTGGCAGCGATCGCCGATCTCACTCTCCTTCTAGAATTGGTTCGAGAGTTCCACGTGCATGAAAAGCTACCCTTTGAGGAGGAAATCGATCGCAATGTCCTAAAGCATTTTTTAACCCATGAATTCCTAGGTCAAGCGTGGCTTATCCTACAAGCAGATGAGGCGATCGGCTATATTTTAGTGACGCTGAGCTTCAGTCTAGAATACCGAGGGCGTGATGCCTTTATTGATGAGCTTTATCTCCGACCCCAATATCGCGGACAAGGTATTGGATCGCAAACATTGGCCTTTGCAGAAGATGCCTGCAAAGTTCTAGGAGTAAGAGCGCTTCATCTGGAAGTAGATTTCAACAACTCCAACGCACAGCGACTGTACCGCAAAGTAAACTATCAACGTCACGATCGTTTTCTGATGACCAAAAGCTTATAGCCTATTTGGTAAACCACGGTAAACTATGGAAAAGTAGAAATTAGAAATTTATAAAGAAATAGATATGACCGAAGGTAACGGAAATGGCCAGATTGATATCTTTATCGACCAAGTTGGGCGATTGGCCGAAGGATTAACCGATATAAAGGAGAGTCTTCGGCAGCTTACGGCCACTTCCGAACGCCAAGCGGAAACCGCAGACAGAATGGCTCGTATCGTAGAAAACTTGGTTGGGATGTTATAGCAATGGTTTTAGCCCCCGGACAATCCAATTCTAAAAGGTCATTGAGGTGGGATTTCAACAACGGGGTAGAATGTGGAGTGATAGGCTTTAGATGTAGTCATCGAACACTGGTTAACCGCTCAATCCCTGACGCTTTACTATGATTGTTGCTCTGTTGTATCTCATTCTTAGCGGCGCTTATTTATTGGTCATTCCCGTTGTGACCTACTGGTATCTATCAAAGCGCTGGTACGTTGCCAGTTCCTTTGAGCGGGCCTTTATGTATTTTCTAGTATTTTTCTTTTTCCCTGGACTGTTACTGCTCAGTCCCTTCCTTAACTTCCGTCCCCAACCTCGTCAAATCTAAAACTCAAGGAACTCATAGCGTAAACCATGCGACGAATTGACGTACTGGGTATTGGGCTGATTGTTTTTTTGGCCGGAGGTCTCCTCTATGCCCTACTGCGGACATTTGGGCTAGACACCTTTGATGCGGGGATTTGGAGTCAAGCCATATTTTTAATTGGATTAATTGGCTGGATTTTGTCCTATGTCTTTCGGGTGGTGGGTGGCAAAATGACCTATCACCAACAATTAGATGATTACGAGACCTCCATCCTTCAAAAACGTTTGGATGAAATGTCTCCAGAAGAAATAGAAACCTTGCAAGCAGAGCTAGAGCAAGACAAACAACGTAGTTCTAACCCCTCTTAGCCCCACTCAATTCCCTACAGTATGACTTCTGTTTCCGATTGTTTTCAGCGCCTACGCGATCGCGGTGAATGTGCCCTCATCCCCTTTCTGACCGCAGGCGACCCCAACCTAGAGACCACCGCAGCGGCCCTGCGTCGTTTAGATACCAATGGTGCAGACATCATCGAACTGGGTGTGCCCTACTCAGACCCCTTAGCCGACGGTCCCGTCATTCAGGCTGCGGCCACCCGTGCCTTAGGGCGGGGCGTGCGTCTAGATGCAGTTTTAGAAATGGTCCAGGGGCTTCAGTCAGAATTGCGATCGCCCATTATTTTGTTCACCTACTACAACCCCATTTATCATCGGGGTAGCGCGACCTTTTTGAAACAGGTTGCCGCCGCAGGTATCAAAGGTTTAGTGGTGCCAGATTTACCCCTAGAAGAATCGGATTCACTGCTCCAGCAAGCCCAAGAAGTTGGTATTGAAGTCACCTTGCTCGTGGCCCCCACCAGTTCTAAAGAACGCATTCAAGCGATTGCCAAATCATCCCAAGGATTCATTTATTTGGTGAGCACCACGGGTGTTACGGGAATGCGGACCAAAATTGAAGATCGGGTCCAAGATCTAATTATCGAACTTCGAGGCGAGACGGATAAACCCATCGGGGTTGGATTTGGCATTTCCCAGCCCGATCAGGCGCGTCAGGTCATGGAATGGGGTGCAGATGCCGCCATTGTAGGCAGTGCATTTGTCAAACGCCTTGCTGAAGGAGACCCAAGGCAAGGGTTGGAATCCATTTCAACCTTTTGCAAGGCTATTAAATCAGCCCTTGTCTCTGAAGCCTAAGCAACCCGTATTGCAATCAGATTTAACCAAAAAGCCGAGATTTCTCTGGAGATCTCTCGGCTTTTCAAATTAACGTTCTTTTGCTAAAGCGTTTTATAAAAGAAGACTGCGTCTAGGAAACGGAAGCGGCGATCGCACACAATCCACCCACTAAAGCCAAAGCCACCACGCCAAGAATAATGTAGTTGCGTTGTTGCTTTGCATTAGGAGGCTCAGCCTGATACATCTTAGGCTCAACCGCATAGTTGTTTAAAAGGCCAGTCTCGTCCGAGGTATAACGCATTTTTAAAAACCTGACTACATTACGTTTTGTTAATTATAGCAGGCCATCCTTTATCCAGGGTCCACAGCCGCAAAATCTAGCCCTGAACCTCTATTGAATGGAAAAATCTAAATCTAACAATCTAAAAAGCCGATCCGTTTGCTCTAAGTCACCCACCAAGCGCCGTACAGGAGGAGGCCAAATTTTAATGAGGGTGGGTGTGGCCGTAATATGATCTTCTTCAGCAAGTTCTGGATGCTGTTGAACATCAATGATTCTCAGGGTATAAGGACAATGAAGCGTTTGTTCTAAAAACCGATGTAGGTGCTCTAGGGCATGAATCGTGGCGTTGGTCTGCCCGCTCACAAATAAGCGCAAGACGTAGCAGGATAAGGTGCTGGGCAAGTCAGGGGTTGCTGCATATTGAAAGGCGGGCAACTGATCCAAACGCAGAACTAGATTGTGGTGTTCCCAAAGTTGGGGGAACTGTTGGCGATAGTCTTCTAAAATCCAATCTTCTGAATGCGGGGTGGTGGTATCGAGTTGCCATCGATCGAAGGGGAGATTAAAAACAATCCCTAGAATGGGTCGGTATTGCCACACATTGGGTTTGACTTCCGCCGCAATTTTAAGTTCTTGGGTGCCACGATCGATCCAACAATCGATCGTGGCACTAAAAGAATCCGTCAAAAATAAAGGCGCTTCTGGCAAATCCAGTGCCTTTTGCAGCGTCGTACAAAGCTGTACGTGCCAGTGGCCCTGTTTGGTGGGGTCGATACAGTAAACTAAATCGCCCCCTGGGGTAAACAGGGCGAGTCCTTTATAAGTGAACGGTAGGTCTGGATTGGACAAGACGATCGCAGGCTAAGCGCTATACAACAAGGATGCAAATACTACTGTGCCAGGTTTTTCAAACCCGTCCGCGTAGGATTTGAGCCATTTCATTTGGCTTGGGTGACGCTTCCACTGCCGTTTCTTCGTCAATCCGTCCTTCTTCGTATAGCTCATAGAGACATTGATTCATGGTCATCATGCCGTCATAGGTACATTGCGGGATGAGTTGTTCGATGGACTCCACTTCTCCGCGCAAAATGTAATCCTTCATTGCATCGGTATTGATCATGATTTCATGAATCGCCGCCCGTTTGCCATCAGTGGTCCGCACCAAGGACTGTGCGATGACCCCTACGAGAGATTCAGCAACTTGAACCCGCATGGGGCCTTGCTCTTCAGGGTTATAAAGGTTGAGGATCCGTTCGATGGTTTTGGCCGCACTGTTGGTGTGTAGGGTTCCAAAGACCAAGTGTCCGGTTTGGGCTG
The DNA here is from genome assembly GCA_012032135.1 of Acaryochloridaceae cyanobacterium RU_4_10. GTDB lineage: Bacteria > Cyanobacteriota > Cyanobacteriia > Thermosynechococcales > Thermosynechococcaceae > JAAURS01. The sequence goes on from JAAURS010000114.1 coordinate 9,294, forward strand.
CCTTGAGCGCTGTATTGACCGTTTCGCGATCGCGCATTTCCCCAATCAGGATAATGTCAGGATCTTCCCGCAAGGACGCTTTGAGTGCATTGTCAAATTTGTGCGTGTGGATTCCTACTTCCCGCTGGCGAATCATCGCTTTCTTGCTTTGGTGCACAAACTCCACGGGGTCTTCAATGGAAATAATATGTTTGGGCATTTCGGAATTAATGTAATCCACCATTGCGGCAAGGGTGGTTGATTTCCCAGATCCCGTTGGGCCTGTGACCAAAATTAAGCCTTTTTGATAAAAACATAAATCTCGGAAAATCATGGGGAGGCTCAGTTCTTCAAGGGTTTTGATGCGCAGTGGGATTAACCGCAAAACCATTGCAGGGCCATTTAGGGAGACAAAGACATTGATCCGCACCCGCACCAAGCCTTCGTATTGGGTGGCACCATCAAACTCAAAGTCTTGATGAAATTTTTGAATTTGCTCTGGAGTCAGAATTTCCTCAAGCCAGTACTCAAAGGTTCCTTGATCCGTGACGGGATAGCTGGTGGGCTCCAAACGACCGCGATCGCGAAACCGAGGGACTTCCCCTACACCTAAGTGAATATCAGAAAAATCATTGTCATAGGCTTCGTGAACCAGATTTTCCAGGGTTAACCCATTCAAGGGGCGTTTCAAAACTTTAACCGTGGATTGTGTGGGTTCTTCTGTTTCAAACAAATGGGAGGGTAATGCGTCGCCCACCATCGTAAAGGGAACGGTGGTTCCAGACAAAGGTTGGGTATGGAGGTTATTTTGAGACTCTACTCTTAACCCTTGATAGGGTTGGGTTAAGACATTCATCATCGGTGGGTTGGCGGTTGGCGGTTCAACGGCCAAGGTGGGATCTGAGATTCCGTTTTGATTGGACAAGGGAAAATGGGGTGGAGGCGGAATGCGTTCGTGGAGGGCGGAGGGGGACGGGGCAGAAGGATTTGTCATGGGAAATAGTCGCTAGCTCAACAGATGACTCAAGCAAACTGAGATTTGCTTTAATAATGGTTCCCAGATTTACGGCGATGCACAGCAGTGAGGTTACTTGAATCTAATACTTCACCCGCATCAACCACCCCATAAAGCAACCAGTGGTCCCCACAATCCATCCGATTTTCCACCCGACATTCTAAGTAAGCTAACGCCTCTTTTAAGATGGGGCTGCCATTTTGGGCGGCTTGGGTTTCAATACCCGCAAAACGATCTTCTCCGGGATTGAAAGGTTTAAGGAAATGTTTCATAAGACCCAGATGGTTGCCTTCTCCCAAAATATTCACGGCAAATGCACTTCCCCGATTCATAAGAGATTCGATCGCGCGGTCTTTGGCAACGGAAATGGTCAATCCCGGTGGGTTGAAGGTGGCTTGAGTGACCCAAGAGGCCAGCATTGCACTGCTCACCTCTTCCTGTTGGGCGGTCACAATACACAGCGATCCAACGATACGCCCTACGGCTTGGGCCGTGGGATCCACTTGAGATTCTAGGCTCACCTTTTGACGGGACTGGCGCACCTTTTTGGCTTTTTTAAGGGCTTGGGCAAAATCAGTACCCGCTTCTTCGCATTCTTGAAGCGTTGCAGCGGTGGGTTTGAATTTGACACGGATGGGGTCAAACCCAAACTGAAAGCCTGCATCTTTGAGTTTGCTCTCTAGCAAATCGATCGCTTCCCCGCTCCATCCGTAGGATCCAAAAACCCCTGCAAGTTTGAGCTTAGTGGCATTAGCAATGACAATGCCAAGGGCGGTTTGAACTTGAGTGGGGGCATGTCCGCCCAAAGTGGGCGACCCAATAATAAATCCATCCGCTTTGGCAACAGCAATCTGAATGTCTTCAGGGGTGGCAGCTTCGCAGTTAATGGCCTCCACGCAGACGCCCGATTTGGTGATGCCCCGCGCGATCGCCTGGGCCAGGGTAGTGGTGTTGCCATAGGCGGAGGCGTACAGGAGAGCTACGGCTAATTCCTGTTCTTTTTGAGCCTGGCTCCAAGTCCGGTAAGACTGGGTCAGTTCGGCAAGCCCATATTTGACGAGGGGACCGTGACCTGTGGCATAAATCTGGGCTGGATATTCTGCGAGTTTGTCTAGGGTGGTTTCCACCTGACGGGCATTGGGGGCCATCAGACAGTCATAGTAATATTTCCGATCGTCTTGGATGGATTGAAACCCTTCATCAAACACTTGATCGCCACAAATATGGGCTCCGAATAGTTTGTCGCTGAACAAAATTTGGGTGGCGGGATCGTAGGTGCAAACGCTGGTGGGCCAACGCGGGTTGGAGGTGGGAATGAAGGTGAGAATATGACCTTGGCCTAGATCCAGTTCTTCATCGCCCTTAACGGTTCGGATAATTTGGGCAAGGTCGGGCAAGGTTTCTTTGAGGACGATCGCTCCAGGATTGGAGGTGATAACGGTGGCTTGAGGTGCGATTGCCAATAATGCTTTGAGCGTCGCACAACGGTTGGGGTTCACCCGGCTCATGATGATGTAGTCCAGGGTGCCAGGGTCTACGCGTTCTTGGAGCGCTTTCAGGAAAAGTTCTGTAAAGGTTTCACCGGGCGGATCCAGGAGGGCAAATTTATCCGCACGGATGAGGTAGGTATTGGCAGTGGTGCCTCGCTGAAGTCCGTATTCAATTTCAAATTTGAGACGCGTCCAACTGCGCGATCGCAGGGCAGTGGTTTCTGCGGCAATGGGGTATACCTGAACGTCTCTGGGTTTTAAGTTGGCCATAACGCTACCTTGATTGGGACGGGGGTGTGAGTTGTTCGCAGGCGGCGATACTGACCCACGAGCTGGCTCCATCGCACCAGTGTTCTTTTTTCCAGATGGGGGCTTGGTGTTTGAGCGTATCAATTGCATAGCGACAAGCTTCAAAGGCTTCCGCTCTGTGGGGGCAACCCACGGCTACTAGAACGCTAATCTCGCCAATGCTTAATTTTCCAGTGCGATGGTGAATGGCTACGGTATTGACGTCAGGCCATTGTTGTTGAATCTCTAGGGCAATTTGCTCAAAGACTTTAAGTGCCATCGGTTCGTAGGCTTGATATTCCAGAAAAGCAACGGGACGTCCATCCGTTTGCGATCGCACGGTTCCGCTCATAACCACCACGGCACCGTTGCCTGCATCATCTGCTAGGGCGTAAATGTCTGCTAAGGACAATGGCGCAAAAGTAATGCGGAAATGGGGTTTATGTATGGATGGGGTGTTTTCGATGGGAGAAAGTGTTTGCATTGCAACGTCCCTACTAAAATGGGGCGTAAAACCTCACGTTTTTAGGATAGTCGTTTTTACAGCACCTGTTGCAGTATTCGACTGACCGGATGAGCGAGGCTCAGACTTTGCTACCGTTGAATTGGGGAGGCAAATTTTCCCAATCATTCATTTCAAACACGATGGCTGGTCGTAATGGAAGTGTTGCTTTTCTAACGTATTCCAGACTATTCCAGACTTTTGAATATTGTAGAAATAGACCTCTTCGCTTATATCTAGATCTGTTATGTATGTTAGTTCGGTTTTCAAGACCCATCGTATTGTATGAGACCTTTGCCTAGCCTATCGGCTGTAGTGATGGGAACTGCCGCTGCTTTAGTTATCTTTCATCCAGCAGTAGTTGCACTCAGTCGTGAAGCCATCGCTCAAATTGCTCGTTCGGTGACCGTTCAGGTTGCTGGGACCGAACCTGGCTCTGGTGCGATCGTCAAACGTCAGGGAGATACCTATACGGTTCTGAGTGCGGCCCATGTTGTAGATACTAAGCGCAATTACGAAGTCATTACGGCTGATGGTCAGAAACATGCAGTCGATACCAAAACCATTAAGAAATTTCCTGAAGGGGTAGATTTAGCAATTTTGCGATTTAATAGCACTCAGAACTATAAGGTTGTGGAGTTAGGGGATTCTACTACAGTAGGGGCAGGAACTCCTTTTTATGTGTCTGGGTTTTCAACTGTGCCAGGGACCAATACAAGCCAGAACCAATTGAATGAAGGACAGATTGAGGCTCGTGCTACCCACACACTTACTAGTGGCTATGCTTTGGCTTACTTTAATAGTAACTTTGCTGGAATGAGTGGTGGTCCAGTCCTAGATGGGCAAGGAC
>JAAURS010000115.1 GCA_012032135.1 Acaryochloridaceae cyanobacterium RU_4_10
ACCCAAAGGGGAAAATACGGAGCCTGTGGAGTTGATTTTGTCCCGAGAGTTTCTGGATTGGAAGGTCTCTGGGGTTCGGTTACCCCGTGATTCGTCTAAGTTGACTAACTCGTTTTTTAATCGCTAGGCTTTACTTGCAAACAAAGTTTTCCGATCGTTCTTTCAACACTATGGAGGGTTTTATGAACCTAGTTCTACGACTTGGACTGCGACTAATGACGGGTTGTCAGGCTTTATCCCTGCGGCAACCTGACAGCCCTATTTTTGCCACCCAACCACAGTACAAACCCAAACAAAAATATCGAAGATTATGTTGACTCATCCTGCTTCAAAATATCGTCCGTTTGCTCCCATTGCCTTGCACGATAGAACCTGGCCCAGCCAAACCTTGACCCGTCCGCCGATCTGGCTCAGTACCGATCTCCGCGATGGCAACCAGGCACTGATCGAGCCCATGACCGTTCAACGCAAGCTCAAACTGTTCAAATTATTGGTTGAGCTTGGCTTTAAAGAAATTGAGGTTGCTTTTCCTTCCGCCTCAGAAACCGATTTCGAGTTTGTCCGCCACCTGATTTCCCAACAGTTGATTCCTGATGGCGTGACCGTTCAAGTTTTAACCCCTGCCCGTGAAGCCTTGATTCGCCGAACGTTTGAATCGCTTCGGGGGGCGAGACGCGCGATCGTGCATTTGTATAATGCAACCTCTCCCGTCTTCCGCCGCATGGTGTTTGGACTCGATCGCGTGGGAACCATTGAGCTTGCAGCATCCTCAGCGCGTCTGTTTAATGAACTGGCAGCGGAACAACCGCAAACGGACTGGCGCTTTCAATATTCGCCGGAGACGTTTACGGCTACTGAATTGGATTTTGCCAAGGACATCTGCGATGCCGTTTTGGATATTTGGCAGCCCACACCCGAATGCAAGGCTATCATCAATCTGCCTGCAACGGTGGAAGTCTCTACTCCCAATGGGTTTGCCGACCAGGTGGAATGGATGCACCGCCATTTGACGCGACGGGATTGCGTGGTGCTCAGCGTGCATCCCCACAACGATCGCGGGTGCGGGATTGCGGCGGCGGAGTTGGCACAGATGGCCGGAGCCGATCGCGTGGAAGGTTGCTTGTTTGGCAATGGCGAACGGACGGGGAATGTGGATTTGGTGACCTTGGCTCTCAATCTCTACACCCAAGGCGTTCATCCAGGGTTGGATTTTTCCGATATCAACACCGTTGCCAGAATTGTGGAGGATTGCACCCAGCTTCCCATCCATCCGCGCCATCCCTATGTGGGAGACCTGGTTTTTACAGCTTTTTCCGGTTCCCACCAAGATGCCATCAAAAAAGGGTTTGCAGTTCAGGCCCCAGATGGAATTTGGGAAGTCCCCTATCTACCTTTAGATCCAGCCGATGTGGGGCGTACTTATGAATCGGTGATTCGGGTAAACAGTCAATCCGGGAAAGGTGGGATGGCGTTTTTACTGGAGCGCGATTACGGGTTGGCGTTACCGCGCCGGATGCAAATTGAGTTCAGTCGGGTGGTGCAACAGGTCATGGATGCCCACGGCACGGAACTCTCCTCGGCAGATCTGTGGGCTCTCTTTGAGCGAGAGTATCTTCAAGCTTCTGAGCCTTTGGTCTATCGATCGCACCATTTAGAAGAAACAGAAAACCAAGGACAAACGATCGCGGTCTCTCTAACCTTATTCGATCGACCGATCTCAATCCACGGCTGCGGCAATGGACCGATCGCTGCGTTTTTGGACGGTTTGGGGTTAGGGCTGTGCGTCCATCATTATGAAGAGCGATCGCTGGCTCAAGGGAATGATGCCTCGGCCATTGCGATCGTGGAGATGGGGGCAGAGATACTTGCAACGGCAGTTCATGGAGCGGGCATCCATGCCAACATTGTCACCGCTTCATTGGTGGCGATTGTGAGCGCCGTCAACCGAGCAATTTCGGGACATCCAGCGCTAGGAAATGTTTTGGCCGAAAAATGGGGGATAAAACCGATCGTATTGCAAAACCCTTAGGCCCAGACACTTCTAAGCCAAGGATCTGCGAGAAACACAGATCCTTGGCCAGGTTGGCGATGTGTCTCAACTTTGAACGATCGATAAGGTTCTAAAACGCAACCTTTTTTGGATCGGTAGTGTTAATTGACCGAGATCGCTCTGTGAAAGACTTTAATCTCCCTCGTCCAATTAAAAAGCAGAGGAAGCGATAGAAACTCTACTGCACACCGATCTTGATAAGAAATATACAATACTGTCTCCTAACCTGCCATCGCTCGTCTTCGGTTAGCAGCAATGGGTCAAAGCGACTGAACACCCGTCCAGCAAAGTACATCTCAAAAGGGCAGGCAAAAACGTTGTTTTCAAGACCTCCCCTCTCCTTCTAAGCCGTTGAATGACTTAGATAAAAAGGCTGATTTTCTTAGTTCCTCATACTTTTAGAATAGCGAAAAAATACAAAGGTTAGGGTTTGGCGAATCTAACTTAATAAAACTAAGTCCAGAAATTTGAGGGCTCAGTTCTCATCCGATCCAGTAAAAAGGCTACTGCAAGCCAATTCACCTTAACCAAAGGAGTTTAAGCATTCACCAACTCCCGCGTTTCGCTCTCAAGAGGAGCCGATAGTGCAGACTCTAAATCCGCACAGCCAAAGCGGGCTTCCAAAATCCGCATCACCTCTCGGCCAAAGTCTTGGGGATTTTGCCGCCATGCCTGGAGACAGACTTCCCCAAACAAAGACCCCATCGGCTCGGGATTCCAAAGCACCTTTTTGGCTACCCACGGCATGATGCTCATGGGGTTATACCCTGGCTTCAAAATTCCTTCCTTAAACGCATATTCCTCCAGATGAGTATGGGGCTGAAGCCCAATAAAGAAAATAGCAGGCTCTACCTTATCAGCCCCAAAAATTCGCTCTAGCTCTCGATGGTAGGCCACCGTTTGCCGAATGGTTTCAGGTCGTTCGTCAATGACGTTAAATGAATAATTGACCGACACCAAATCTTGAAATCCAGCAGATCTCAGATCTCGGCAATTTTGTAGCACGGTGCGTAAGTTATAACCCATTCGCATCTTCCGTACCAGTTCTTGAGATCCGCTGGTAATACCAATCTCAAAATAATTCATTCCCGTTTTGACCATCAGGTCGCACAGTTCTGGCGTTAGATTGTCAGCTCGGATATAGGCGGCCCAGTGAATATCGGTCATTCCCGCATCCAGAATTTTTTGGAGCAGTTCGATCGCATCGGGAATATAGCGTCGCGCTGGAATAAACTGCGCGTCCGTAAACCAAAAGTTACGAATCCCCCGCCGATAAAGCTGCTGCATCTCCTTCACCACTTCATCCGCAGGGTTCACCCGCACCTTTTTACCTTCAATGACTGTGTAGATGCAGTAACAACAATTATGGGGACAGCCCCGTTTCGTCTGCACCCCTACATAAAAGTCTCGATCTTGCAGGTAATACTCAAAATCTGGCCAAATGGAGGAAATATAGTCGTAATTGCAGGCGGTTTTTTCAACTTCCGTGGGCCACTCGTGCACCATTTTGTCGCGGGGTTTCTGTTCGCCCACCACATAGCACCGCTCATCCTGGAACTCGCGATCGCTCAGTAATTTTTCTAAAAGCGTCTCTCCCTCACCCACGGACACGATCGTACCCTTGGGCAAGCTACGGCCAAGCTGTTCGTAAAACACGCTGACCGCACCACCCCCCACAACGGCCCGTACCCCAGGGTTATAGCGTTTGGCTCTCCTCAACCCGCGCCGAATTAAGCCTAAATTGCGATACAGCTCAGCATAATAGGTCGTCAAAACCCTCAATCCGCCAAAAGCCCCGCGCAGCTTAATCAAAGGGTTGCGAGCATAGTACACCTCAAACGCATTTTGGAGCGGATCTCCCCCGCGCCCATCCACCAACGCATAAATCTGAATATCTCGCCAAGAGAAAACCAGCAGGCTGGGTTGAAATTCATCAATACAGCGATCCAGAGCGGATCGAAAATCCAAAGGTGGGACTGTTCCCAAATCAAAAATTTGTTGAGCGGCCTCTGGAAAACGCTTGTGGACATGATCTGCCAAATACACGGCCCCAATCGGAAAGATTGGGTTGCAAGGTAAGCGAACGTAAAGAATTCGGGCGTTCATGTTGCTTGATGGGGTGGGGATAACGGAGAGATGTAAACAATATTTCTTAACACTCTCTCATTCTACACAAGAGAACCCCACAGAATAGGCAACTCAGCATTTGAATCGAACGCGTCATTTTACGGGAGCGGTTGGATGAGGACTCTGGGTGTGTGGCGATCGCCTGTCACAACCAAAAGTTTGACGAGCAGTTCCTAGAATCTCTGTTAAATAAGCAACAAATCCCAAAAAACTATGGCGAAAGTTAAAGGCATATGCAATAGTTAAAATCTGACAACTTTTCATCTGGAAAACACCATTGCGGGGGCAGTGGCAAAAGTATCGGTTTTGCCTTGTTAAAAGTAAATACAGGTAAGTTTTATTTAGGACTGTCCATATGTTTTGCCCCTCATGCAACGGCCAAATTTACCCCTTATCTAAAGAGCTAGTTTGTCCTCACTGTTTTTTACAGTTACAGGTTCATACACTTAAACGTTTAACTATTTTTTTACTGCCAGACAATAAACTAGCGGGCATTTATAATTCGTCTAGCGGTCGCACTGTATCCTTTATGAGCTTTGTGACCAACCCTCCCATTGAGCAAAATATGCAACAGCGTCAAAAGGCGATGGCTAGTCGCAAAATACAGATTTACTTAAGTCAAATTAGTGACACCCTCAAAACATTACAACAAGAACGTCAAACCCTTCTTGACTCTGAAATTGTAATTGAACGTGTATTAATTAACTCCTTTGGAATCAAGCAACAATCTAACCTTTGTCGAACACAAATTGCCCAGGCTCACAACCTAGTTGAAAAACTAGAAAATGCCTATGTTGAACTCCAAAAAGATCTTGAGAAAGCTGCAGCCAAAATTCCTGAAGATACAAACAGCTTTAAACAGCAGATTCAGCAGCAAGTACAGCTCGTCCGTCAGTTGGAGTCCCAGAAGAACTCAGCGATTCGGGGATTGGATTAAAAAACGCAGCCTAAAAAGGTCCGCGAACCCTACTGCTAAAGGTTTAGACCGCTTACCTAAATAAAACCCAATCAACCCATAGGGCTTAGTAATGGCTTGGCCCTATTTGATTTGTCCTAGCATTCTCAGTTCGTAGATTTGAATAAAAAATTAACAAATCAGAAAAATCTGTTGCAAAATTTACAAAGCGCTATTTATATAAAATAAACTTATCAAGCCGCCAATGATATTCGATGCCCTGCTTATTGAATTTGATCCCCTTCTGCATTACATTCATTGAAGCACTGAAAAAAAGCACCGAATTTCTTAAGCTTTATCAAAAGCTCATGACTTTTATAGAGGCCCCCTTTAGGGGTCAGGTGTTTTATTGTCTAGTTTAACGAGCCAAGAAGCGTTGCTACGTCTAGGTTTTAGGCCGTAGCCTCCCACCGCATCTGGACATGCCCATCCAGCTCGAGTTCTTACAGGAAGAGATCAGAATGTCATACTCGCAAACGCAAACTCAATCGAAGTCTGGCTACAAAGCCGGTGTGCAGGATTATCGGCTGACTTATTACATGCCGAACTACACCCCTAAAGATACGGATATCTTGGCCGCTTTCCGCGTGACGATTCAGCCCGGTGTACCGTTTGAAGAAGCTGCGGCTGCTGTGGCTGCTGAGTCATCCACGGGTACCTGGACCACGGTGTGGACCGATTTGTTGACCGACCTCGATCGCTACAAGGGTCGTTGTTATGACATCGAACCCGTTCCTGGTGAAAGCGATCAGTTCATTGCTTTTATTGCCTATCCTTTAGACCTGTTTGAAGAAGGGTCTGTCACCAACCTACTAACCTCTTTGGTGGGTAACGTGTTTGGTTTCAAAGCTCTCAAAGCACTTCGTTTAGAAGATCTTCGGATTCCTGTTGCGTACCTCAAGACATTCCAAGGTCCTCCTCACGGGATTCAGGTCGAGCGTGACAAAATCAACAAATACGGTCGTCCCATGTTGGGTTGCACCATCAAGCCCAAACTCGGTCTCTCGGCGAAGAACTACGGTCGTGCCGTTTATGAGTGCTTGCGCGGTGGTCTAGATTTCACTAAAGACGACGAAAACATCAACTCTCAGCCATTCCAGCGTTGGAGAGACCGTTTCTTGTTTGTGGCTGATGCTATTCACAAAGCTCAAGCTCAAACCGGAGAAGTCAAAGGTCACTACCTCAACGTGACTGCTGCAACCTGCGAAGAAATGATCAAACGGGCTAACTTTGCGAAAGAGCTCGAAATGCCCATCATCATGCACGACTTCTTGACAGGTGGTTTTACCGCCAACACGAGTTTGGCGCACTGGTGCCGCGACAATGGCGTACTCCTCCACATTCACCGTGCCATGCACGCTGTGATTGACCGTCAAAAGAATCACGGGATTCACTTCCGCGTTTTGGCAAATGCCTGCGGATGTCGGGTGGGGACCACATTCACACCGGTACGGTTGTGGGTAAACTCGAAGGCGACAAGGACATTACCCTTGGCTTCATCGATCTTCTCCGCGAAAACTACGTTGAAGAAGACCGCTCTCGCGGGATTTACTTCACTCAAGATTGGGCTTCTATGCCGGGTGTGATGGCCGTGGCGTCCGGTGGGATTCACGTCTGGCACATGCCTGCATTGGTTGACATCTTTGGGGATGACTCCGTGCTTCAGTTTGGTGGTGGTACCTTGGGTCACCCCTGGGGTAATGCGCCTGGTGCAACGGCAAACCGCGTTGCTCTTGAAGCTTGCGTTCAAGCTCGCAACGAAGGTCGCGACCTCATGCGTGAAGGCGGCGACATCATTCGTGAAGCTTGCAAATGGAGTCCTGACTTGGCTGCAGCTTGCGAACTCTGGAAAGAAATCAAGTTCGAATTTGAAGCGGTTGACACCATCTAAGGGGCATTGTGTAACGCTTCTTGCGGAAATGGGGTGAAGAATCGCAAAAGAATAGACTAATATCTACTTCATTCGTTGATTCTTCATCTCAATCCTATGGATCTCAAGCAGATTGCGAAAGATACAACCAAGACGCTCATCAGTTACCTAACCTACCGTGCGGTACGGGTTGTTTACGAACAACTCGACGAAACCGAACCCAAGCGAGCCTACTGGTTGCACCAGTTTGCCTCCCGCGAAAGCATCAAAGACGGCGAAGCGTTCCTTCGAGCTTTGTTTGACGAGCGCCAAGAGTTGGCCTTTCGTGTTTTGACGGTACGGGAAACGTTAGCTGAAGAAATTGCCGATTTCTTGCCGGAAATGTTGCGGACGACGACGCAGCAATTTAATACCGAGCTACGAAAGGAGCAGTTAGAGCGGATGACAAAGGTTGCTTTGAGCAGTGAGCTAAACCATCCAGAGCAAGAAGATGTTTCTCAGCCCGATGAATCTTGAGCCATCTTAAGTTTTTAAGTCTTTAACCATCTGATAATTACTGAGGAATTCGATGAGAACTTTACCAATTGAGCAGCGTTACGAAACTTTTTCTTATTTGCCTCCGTTAAGCGATCAGCAAATTGCGCGTCAAATTCAATACACCCTCGACCAAGGTTATTATCCTTGCATCGAGTTTACGGCAGATCCTAAGCCTGAAGAATATTACTGGACGATGTGGAAGTTGCCTTTATTTGATTGCCGCTCTCCTCAAGAAGCGCTTCGCGAAGTTCAGGAATGCAAGTCTGAGTATCCTAATTCCTACATCCGCGTTGTTGCGTTTGACAATGTGAAGCAGTGCCAAGTCATGAGCTTTATCGTTCAAAAACCTGGCAGCGGCAGCAGCAGCAGCGGTTACCGTTACTAATAAATGCTTGAGCAGTCAGTGGCAATTCTCGATTGCCATTGACTGCTTGTTTTAGAGGTGGAATATATCCAACCCTTCGTTTTTTCTTGGACAAAAATAGGTCGCTGCCGTTCGTCATCCGTTGAGAATTGCGATCGCAGCCTTGGAAAACCGATCGCCCATTCAAATCTTTACTCCATCCAAGGGCGACTCACCCTATCTAATGTTTCTAACTCTTGTGGTGTCAAAGACCAACCCATCGCACCTGCATTTTCTTGAGCCTGCATCGCGTTTTTTGCTCCTGGAATAGGAATGACTCCCTCCTGGTTCATCAACCAATTCAGCGCAACCTGACTCAGGGTCTTATCATGGGCCTCAGCACATTGTCCTAGTGTATGCAGCACAGGTGTAAGCTTTGCCAAACCCTTTGCACTAAAACGAGTATCAAAACTACGAGCCCCTTGAGGCGGACTATCCAGCGTATACTTGCCCGTCAGCAACCCCTGTGCCAGCGGACTATAGGCCAGAATCGTAACCCCCAGTTGGCGCGATCGCGCCAACAATCCCTGTTTTTCAATCTGTCTTGTTACCAAAGAATAGCGCACCTGATTGACCGCTAGTGGCACTCCAAACCGCGCCAAGCTATCGTGAGCCTTTTGCATTTGGTCCGCACTATAGTTGCTCACCCCCACTGCCCGAATCCAACCCTTTTGCACGCACTCTGCCAACGCTTCAAATAAGGTCTCTTGACCGAGCAAAAAACTAAACGGCCAATGGACCTGGTATAGATCGATCGTCTCAACCTGAAGCCGATCCAAACTTGCCCGCACCGATGATTTTGTGAATCGCCACGGCAGCGGACCAAACTTCGTCGCAATTTGCACGGGTGATGAAACTGACTTACAAAATTGCCCCAACAACCGCTCCGACTCGCCCATTCCGTAGACCTCAGCGGTGTCAAAAAACGTGATACCCGCTGCCACCGCAGCTTGAAATGCAGCTTCAACCTCCGCCGCACCATAGCGATCGCCATAACCCCAAAAGAGCTTATCTCCCCAGGCCCAAGTCCCAATCCCAACGGGAGACACCATCGGTCCCTGTTGCCCAAGCTGACAGCTAGTTATCATTGTTACATTTCTTCATGTATAGTCCTCCATACAGTTTAATCTCTTTGCCTATTTGAGGATCCATCGATCGCTTGAGCTTCTGCTAAAGTCTTAGATGATTCTTTGAGCAGAGAAAATGGAGACCGAACGGCAATATCTTTGGCATCATCCTAAGTTTTGGCCTAGGGTAACTCAGGGGCTGCTTTTGGCCCTTTTAGGTCTATCGATCGCCTACGGGAGCAGTAACTTAGTTGCAAACCTACAGCAAAAAAACCTTCAGGTTGGGTTTGGCTTTTTACAATCTCAGGCGGGTTTTAATATTGGCGAATCTATCCTTCCCTACAAACCGACGGATACCTATGCCCAAGCCCTTTGGGTTGGCCTAGTCAACTCACTGCGGATTTTGTCCCTGGGGATTGTCCTCGCAACCCTGATTGGTGGGACAGTGGGCATTGCGCGACTGTCCTCCAATTGGTTGGTTAGAAAGCTGGGCACCATCTATGTAGAAACCCTTCGCAATACACCGCTTTTATTGCAGTTAGCCTTTTGGTATTTTGCAGTGTTCCTAAGCGGTCCACCCTTGAGAGACGAGTGCATTTATTGGGAGACCTGTCCTTTAGCCAACGTGGCCTACTGCTGCCAGATATTGCCTTTAAGTCGAGCATTATTACTTGGGCCATTTGCCTAGGAATTGGGATGGGTTTGGGAATCTGGGTCTGGAAAATTCAGTACCGCCAAAAAGTGGAACGAAATGAACCCAGCCGTCCTTGGTTTATGGCGATCGTCACGCTTATTTTTTGGGGATGTCTCGCGTGGGTGTTCACTAAACAAACACCGCTGATCGTCACATGGCCTAGCGTTCAGGGCAATAAAACCATTCTCTCTGGACTGTTGCTTACCCCAGAATATTCAGCGTTGCTATTTGGACTCACCTTTTACACCGCTGCCTTTATTGCCGAAATTATTCGAGGGGGGATTTTGGCAGTTCCTAAAGGACAATGGGAAGCCGCACGATCTCTGGGGTTAAGTCCCCATCTCATGCTGAGGCTGGTCATTATTCCCCAAGCTCTACGGACGATCGTTCCGCCCCTCACCAGCCAATATTTAAACCTGGCCAAAAACTCCAGCCTTGCGATCGCCGTGGGGTATCCCGACCTATACGCAGTCGCCACCACTACGTTTAATCAGACTGGGCGATCGATTGAGGTAATTTTGCTTTTGATGGTGACATATCTTGCAATCAGCTTAGCGATTGCCCTCGTCATGAACCTCCTGAACCGCCGAATTCAAATTGTTGAGCGCTAGAGTTTATGCAGTCTTTGCAACAAAAACTTAAAGACACGCTTTTGCCAGAAAGGGTTCAGCCTGCTTGGATCTGGCTGCGGCAAAACCTCTTCAATAGTTGGTTTAATACCCTCCTTACCCTTATTTGCCTGTGGGCTATTACCGTTGGAGGCTTTGGACTAGTTCGCTGGGTATTCACCCAAGCCCAATGGGAAGTGGTGACGGCCAATTTGCGCCTCATTTTTGTAGGGCGCTATCCCGTCGCCCAACTTTGGCGTTTGTGGCTAGCAGCTCTCTTGGTAGCAGGGGTCTTATCTTTTTCTTGGGGAGCCCTGCAAGGCTGGACCCGTAAGGTTCTGCTGAGAGTGGGGTGCGCGGGATTGGGTGTTGGAGTGGCACTGATGTTTGTGGATTGGATGTCAGCCTTGTGGTGTGGGGCGATCGCTCTGCTCATCATGGGCGCGGGTTCTGCTGGAGCGTGGTGTCAGCGCAAACCCCTTTGGCAATCTTTCAAGTCCTGGTTGCCGTTGCTCTGGCTCATTACATTTTTGGTCGCGCTCTGGTTAATGAACGGGGGATTTGGACTGACAACGGTCAGTACTAAGGTCTGGAATGGATTGTTGCTGACCGTATTTGTCGCAGTTTTAAGTATTGTGCTGTCTTTTCCATTGGGAGTACTGTTAGCCATTGGCAGGCAAAGTCCATTACCGATTGTCCGTGGGGTGAGTATTGCCTACATCGAACTGATTCGGGGACTGCCGCTGATTGGAATATTGTTTGTGGCGCAAGTGATGTTGCCGTTGCTGTTGCCTCCCCAAGCAAACATGGATCAATTGGTGAGGGCGATCGCAGGATTAACGGCCTTCAGTGCGGCCTACTTGGCCGAAACGGTTCGGGGCGGGTTGCAGTCTCTCCCCAAAGGGCAATGGGAAGCCTCCAAAGCTTTAGGATTGTCCACACCCATGACCCTGGGCTTCATTGTCTTACCCCAAGCGTTACGAGCTGTGGTTCCTGCGATCGTGGGTCAGTTTATTGGCCTATTTAAGGACACTGCGTTGCTGTCCATTGTGGGTTTGGTTGAGCTAACGGGAATTGCGCGGAGTATTGCAGCACAGCCCGATTATTTGGGCCGCTATGCTGAGGTTTATTTGGCAATTGGCATAATATACTGGCTATTTTGCTATGGTATGTCTGTTGCCAGCCGCCGCTTAGAACATTCTTCAGGACATTAGCCATGACCGACGGATTGGTCGCATTGCCTATTTCTGTCCAGCCTATTATTTCTGTCCGAGGACTTCAGAAGTGGTACGGGTCGTTTCAAGCCCTTAAAGATATAGACCTTGAGGTAAAGACTCAAGAGGTGGTTGTATTGATGGGGCCTTCGGGTTCTGGTAAATCAACGCTGATTCGCACGCTCAACGGCTTAGAAACCCACCAGCAGGGTCAGATCTTAATTGATGGGGTTGAGTTGACTCAAAACCCTCGTCAGCTTGAGTCCATTCGACGGGAGGTGGGGATGGTGTTTCAGCAATTTAATTTATTCCCTCACTTGACCGTTCTCCAAAACATTACCCTTGCCCCGATTTGGGTCAAACGGATGTCCCATCCCCAAGCCAAGGAAACGGCCATGCAGTTGTTGGAGCGCGTGGGTATTTTAGAGCAGGCTCACAAGTATCCAGGGCAGTTGTCTGGGGGACAACAACAGCGAGTGGCGATCGCGCGGGCCTTAGCCATGCAGCCCAAAATCATGCTGTTTGACGAGCCCACCTCGGCCCTGGATCCAGAAATGATTAAGGAGGTGCTGGATGTGATGCGATCGCTCGCGGAGTCTGGAATGACGATGGCGATCGTGACCCATGAAGTGGGGTTTGCCCGTGAAGTGGCCGATCGCGTTTTGTTAATGGATCGAGGTCAAATTGTAGAACAGGCTACCCCAGAAGAATTTTTTCTGAACCCCCAACAAGAGCGAAGCCGCCAGTTTTTGTCGCAAATTTTGGCTTGAGGAGAGAAAATTGTGATCCTAAAGATTGACGAGAACTTAGAGAACGCGCGATAGTGACCAAGTACAACGTAGACTGCCTACAATAAGCGGGAGTACCCCTAGCCGATCCCTCCGATGATTTTGGTGCGCTCCAGGAAATCGCATGTTCAAAGTTTATGGTGTTCTAGTTCCGGTCTTTAGTTTGTCGATGATGGCAACGGTTTATGCTGCTCCAACGACGAAAAAGCCGAGTTCGGTCTGTAACAATACAACGCTCAAAGGTTTGGAACAAAGTTTACTGCCAGACTCTAAGGAGCAGCAGTCCGAACCATTGCCGCCAAACAATGCGCTGGATATTCCACAGCAACCCCAATCCGTTACCCTTAAGCCCCCGCGATCGCTCAGCCTTAATACGGCCATTCGCTTGGCTTTTGAGCGCAACCAAGATTTACGCATTTCTCAGCTCCAACTCGAGCGCAGTTGTGCCCAACTCAAAGAGGCTAGAGCCAGCCTTTATCCAGCGCTACAAGTCAACGGTGGGATTTCGCGCACGGATAATGGCACCTATGCTCCTCAACGGCGTGCCTATAGTGACAATACTGCCAGTCAAATTCAACAGGAAACCACTAATTCGCTGCTCCAGCAACAATCGATCGCCCAGCAAGACTTTCAACAACAACTCCAAGAACTCCAGACCCGTTTTCAGACTACCACCACCCAAATTCAACGCAACACGTTTCAACAACAAATTCAGCAGCTTCAGCGGCGCACCAGCGGCTTGGTTATTCTACCTGACCCTGTGGACATTACTCCCCTTACAGCTAGCGACGTCGTTCTTCCCCTTATTCCTATTGATACGGATGACGGACGAGGCGGTTTTTTAATGCTTCTCTAGCGCTGACCTATCGCATCTTGACAGGGGGACAACGTAGCGCTTCCATTAACGCGGCTCAAAAACAAGTTGAATTTGCCACCCTTGATGTCCAGCGGCAAATGCAGCAACTGCGTCAAACCATTACTTCCAACTATTACGATATGCAGCAAACCCAGGCTCTGATTGGGGTGGCTGATAGTGCTGTCAAAAATAACCAGGAAAATCTTAGAATCATTCAGCTTGGGGAAGG
>JAAURS010000116.1 GCA_012032135.1 Acaryochloridaceae cyanobacterium RU_4_10
GGGGCTTCCGCTCTTTTGAGGGGGGGCGGATGTTCTGTCGCATTCGTGGCTATATCTCTACGCTTAAAAAGCAAGGCTATAACGTTCTTGATTCCCTTAGGCGAGTATTTATGAAAGATCCTATTTTTCCTGACTTACAACCTGAGTAGTTACCATCTATGTCCAGTAAACTCAGTATGCTTGAGTACCGAAAACAATTTTGCTCTCTCTGGAAGTGATGACAATACTCTAAAATGGTGGGAAGTAGAGACTGGAAAATGCTTACGTACTTTTATAGGTCACATTGGCAATGTAACCTCGGTATGTTTGAGCGCTAACGGTCAATTTGTTCTCTCTGGAAGCTACGATAAGACTCTAAAATTATGGCACGTAACAACAGGTGAATGTCTGCATACCTTTTCTGGCCACATTGGCAATGTAACCTCAGTATGTTTGAGTGCTAACGGTCAATTTGCTCTTTCTGGAAGCGGCAATCATTTCCTGATTAGTGCAGGTGACATTAGCCTGAAAGACAATACTCTAAAATTGTGGGAGGTGGAGACTGGAAAATGCCTACGTACCTTTTTTGGACATAATAATATCGTAAACTCAGTATGCTTGAGTGCTGATAGTCGTTTTGCCCTGTCTGGGAGTGATGATTGTACCCTAAAATTGTGGGAGGTCAAAACTGGAAGGTGCTTACGTACCTTTTTTGGACATACTAGCTCCGTAATGTCAGTATGCTTGAGTGCCGACAGCAAATTTGCTCTGTCTGGCGGTGATGATCAAACAATGAAGCTATGGAATGTAGAAACTGGGAGGTGCTTGCATACTTTTATGGGTCAAGATGGTTTCGTAAACTCTGTACATTTGAGTAATGATAGTCAATTCCTCCTTTCTGGCAACGGGCATATTTTGACTAAAAGTGACAATACTCTAAAGTTATGGAAGACTAAAAATGCTAATCCTGATATCGCATCAATGCAGTTATCGCTAGTACTATCAACAGAAATTTCTATCTCTTTAGCTTTGACTTATGAAAGAATATTGGCACAAGCTTATGAAGAGATTCAAGAAGAGAATTATGTAGCTGCTGCCCAACATATTCGCAAAGCAAGAGCAATTTTTGGATATAATCAGCATTGCAAGGCATTCAAATACTGGTGCGATCTCTATACTTGTTTGACTTGCAAAGCAGATGTTCAAGGGTGGAAAAATGCTCAATTCATAGGTCATATAGATAGTGTAGGGTCAATATGTTTGAGTGTCGATAATCGTTTTGCTCTCTCTGGAAGCAGCGACAAGACCCTAAAACTATGGGATATTGAAACCGGAAAATGCTTACGCACTTTTACTGGACACACCAATATTGTAAGCTCAGTATGCTTGAGTACTGAAAATCGATTCGTCCTATCTGGGAGCAATGATAAAACCCTAAAATTATGGGATGCAGAGACTGGCGAATGCTTGCGTACTTTTATTGGACATACGAAAATTGTGAATGAAGTATGCTTGAGTGCTGATAGTCGATTTGCTCTCTCTGGAAGTAATGACCATACACTAAAACTGTGGGAAGTAAAAACTGGAAAATGCTTACGTACTTTTATTGGACATACTAGCTTCGTAACATCAGTCTGCTTAAGTGCCGACAACCGATTTGCTCTCTCAGGATGCTCAGACGGCACCCTAATCCTCTGGAATCTAGATTGGGAATTAGAAGACCAATTCCCTGCCGATTGGGATGAGGGAGCACGCCCCCACCTGGAAAATTTTCTAGTTTTGCATACTCCCTATTCAGCTACTTTGCCAACAAACCGCGTTCCTACACGGGAGGAAGTAAGCCTGACTCTCACACGACAAGGCATCCCAACCTGGACTGAAGAAGACTTTCAAAACCTGCTTTACACTCTCGGCTGTGCGGGTTACGGTTGGCTACGGCCAGAAGGGGTGCGTCAGCAACTAGAAATCATGTTGACGAACAATAGGAATGCCTTACCCTCACCCAATCTACAAACAACCAACAATCAGGATTTGTCATTGTCACCGAAACCCCAAACTACAGGTAATAAAGCCTTTTTCTGGTTTTAATTAATTTTCTGCTTACTCAGTGAAGATTTTTCTACAACTTAACAATCAATTTCTGGGTATTTCCAATCAAACTCTATTTCAGAACATCCTAACAGTGTCTGTCTCCAATATTCTCAGCCAATTTCACAACTAGCTCCCTTGATAACCCTGTTATCTGCCCTACTAGCTCATACTCCATTCCACCCTTCAGTAAGTTAATAGCAATTTCACGCTGAGCCTCAGCTTTACCTTTTTTCTCAGCCAATTGCAAAACTAACTCCATCGGTAGCCCTGTCAACTCTGCTACTTGCTCACGATCCATTCCAGTCTTTAGCAAATTGACAGTAACCTCAGCTTTCGCTTTTGCCCTACCTTCAGCCCTGCCCACATCTAAAGTCTTTCTCTCCCACTCAAGATACTCCGGCGAGAACCTCATCATTAACCCCTAGACAGCTTCACCAGCCAACCTCAAAATATCTTAAGAATTTTCCTCCTCAACCTCCCCAGATAACCTCTGAACCACCTTCATTGATAGCCCCGTCAACAGCACCACCTGTTCAAGCCCCATCCCAGCCTTCAATAAATTAACTGCAACCTCAGCCTTGCCTTCAGCCTTGCCTTCAGCCTTGCCTTTAGCCTCACCCTCTTGTAGAGTCTCTTCCCGCCACTTGATATAAGCTGGTGATAACTGCATAATCAACTCCTGAATATCCTCATCAACATCAATATTGTTTATCTCTATTGTAATCTGCCAACTCATTAACAGTTCTAATGCATAAGAACTTAACTCATCCTCTTCGGACATAACAATCAATTCATTGATCGCCCGTTCCCGAGTTGCCCCATTGCCTAAAATCCTCAGCCATAGAGTCTCCGGCGTACAAGGCAACTGATTAATCGCAACGATCGCAGTCCGCAAAGAATCCCCCAAGAAATAAATACCCGATGGCCACGCCCCATCCTGTTGTGCCCGAAAACCACCCAACAAACGCTCGGAAGCCGAAGTTGCTAAAATCCATAATCGAGGCAAATTATCCTCTGCAAGTCGTGAATTAATCCGCCTAGACTGTCGCTGTAACTGAGCCTGCGTCAAAAACAACTTCAACAAACAATCCCGCACCTCCGTAGACGTGGGTTGATCGCTATAAGGTTCAAACAAACAAGGAGCCTTTACCATTTGCCCCAACAACCCTAGCCTCTGTACATTCTCTCGTTCCTGCGGATTCGGTGTAAACCAAACATCCACCTCTCTGGATTCCCCCAGAACCTCCTTGCCAACCGAAACCTCCCCAAACGGGCTAAGTAACTCCTCCAAATATTGCTTGGAAAACTGGTCAAAGCGGAAACGTGTCATTGTAAATAAAAGGCAGTACAAATTGGTGGCATCATAACAGCTTTGTTAGACCACTCTACGGTCAATTCAAGCAGTTCCCCCGAATATCTAGTTTGATTGGGGCGATCGCTACTTTCAATCCATTTCCAATTTACTAAAACCGTCCCAGTGAGTATTCTTGAACATAAACACACCGGAAAAATAGATTTATCATTCCCCCAATATGATAGCCAAAGTCACTCTCACGCTTAACCAAAGCTCCACCCAAACCCAAACCTTTATCTTTGAAGATCGCACCACTTGCATCATCGGGCGTGCCAGTGATTGCCACCCCCAAATCCCCGACGATCCAACCCACAATCGCATTTCCCGCTACCACTGCCTACTCGACATCAACCCACCTTACATTCGCATCCGCGACTTTGGTAGCCTCAACGGTACCTATATTAATGGTACTTTGATTGGCAAACGTCCTCCTGGAACCACCCCAGAAGCAGCCAAAGGCATGTCCTTCCCCGAACACGATCTCAGCGATGGGGATGAAATAGAACTGGGTCAAACCAATACCACCTTCCGCATTACGATCGACACTCCCCCAGATAACACCCAGCCCCTTTCCATTTTTGCAGGTAGTGAAAAACCAACGTACGCGATCGCGTCGAGCAACTGCTCAGTCAAGTTGCACAAAAAGACGAAAATGCGATCGCAATTCAGGGCTATCATATTCTGAAATGTTTAGGCATTGGCGGTTTTGGGGAAGTTCATCTTGCCTATAACGAGAGAAATCAAGAAGAAATTGCCCTTAAGGTTTTACTACCCCATGCAAGTCTATCCGTAAACCAGTTCAAATACGCTGCTGATTCGTTTTTGCGTGAAATTGAGAATACTAAAGCATTACGGCATCCAAATATCGTAACTTTGAGAGATTACGGACAATCCAACGACCTCTTCTTCTTCACAATGGATTACTGTAATCAAGGCAGCGTTGCCGATATCATGAATCAACGCCGACGCCCTTTATCCGTCAACGAAGCCCTCCCCATTATCTTGCAAGTTCTGGATGGTTTAGAATATGCCCACTCCGCACCCATTCCCAATATTAAAATTGCGAATGGCACCTATACAACTGGGAAAGGGTTAGTCCATCGAGATCTCAAACCTGCCAATATCTTCCTCACCCAGATTGGTCCTAACACGATCGCTAGAATTGGAGATTTTGGGATTGCTAAAGCCTTTGATATTGCTGGACTAAGCGGACTTTCCATGAGTGGCAATATGGTAGCTGGTACTCCTTACTACATGGCTCGCCAGCAACTTATCAACTTCAAATATGCCAAACCAGAAGTAGACGTATGGGCCGCAGCAGCCTGTCTCTACTATATGTTAACCCTCACCAGTCCCCGTGATTTCAGCGATCGTTCTAAAGATCCCTTCAGACTTATTCTGGAGTCTGGAGCGGTTCCTATCCGTCAGCGTATCCCTTCTATCCCTAAATCTTTAGCGGAAGTTATTGACCATGCCCTGATCGATCATCCAAGCATCTCGTTTAAAAAAGCAGTTGACCTTAAACAAGCCCTAGAAAATGCCTTGAATTATGTCTAATTCTTATACCTTCACTTATGCAGGACTTAGCGTTCCAGGTCAGGTTCGGTCTGAAAATCAGGATCGCTGGTATGGTAATCCTGATAATGGCATTTATCTAGTTGCCGATGGCATTGCTAGTAGCCCCGAAGGTGGATTAGCCGCGACTATCATCGTCGAGGTGCTACCCAACCTGATCGAACAAAAATTAAAAGACTTCTCAGGCAACTTCCGCAATTTTCCCCTACAACAGATTCTAACCGAACTGAGCGATCGCCTCTATCAGAAAACCCAGCATCAACCCCGCCTAGAGGGAATGGGTTCCACCGTCGTTGTAGCCGTCATCGACCAACACCAGGGATTAATCAGTCACCTTGGCGATAGCCGCGCCTACTTATGGCACAAGCGAACCCTCCAGCAACTCACCCAAGATCATTCCCTAGCCAATCTTCTCCTTGACTACCACGCAATTTCTCCAGAAGAAGTCACCTATCACCCCTCCCGCAATCAACTCACACACTACGTTGGCATGGCTCAGCCCGCACAACCAGAAGTTCATTTGGTAGCACTACAACCCGGCGATCGCTTGTTATTGTGTAGCGATGGCTTAACCAACATGCTAAGTCAGGATCAAATCCTGACAATTTTGAACGAACAAGCATCGTCACAAATCTGTTGTCAGCGACTCATTGAATGGGCAAATTTACTGGGGGGTAAAGATAATATTACCTGTATTGTCATTGAACGCATTGAAACTTTTGAGTAAGTTACCATCAATTGATAGAGTCTCCAACCCGATCTTGCAAAAAGTTCCAATCTAGAAGATGTAAATCTGCTCGACACGCTTGTTTCTTGAGGCTTTTCAGGGACGACTACGCTAGCATTCAATCGCTTACATTGCTTCAAGCTCTATCCCCTTTGTTTCTTTAATAAAGAAATAACAAAAAAGATCGAGGTTGCGGCTGCGATAGTGTACAGACCGTATGCAGAACCCAATCCAAAATATTGGAGTAGGGGAGGAAAAGTAGTGGAGACCACAAAATTTGCAATCCACTGCATAGCAGCAGCGATCGACAGGGCTGAAGCTCGGATATTATTGTTGAACATTTCACCCAGCAACACCCAAACAATAGGCCCCCAAGAGAAGCCGAAGCAAAAGACGTAGATGTTTGCAACTAGAAGGGCAATTGTCCCTGAAATACCAGTCAACGCTGGGTTTCCAGCAGTATCTAATGGTGTATTACTAAAAATAGTGGTCAACGTACCTAAGGTTACAGTCATGCCGAGCGACCCTAGAATGAGCAGTGGCTTGCGCCCAAACTTATCGACAAACGCGATCGCCACGAGCGTTGTAACGATATTCACTGCAGCTGTAATCACCGTAAGCTTTAGGGAGTCTGCTTCAGAGAACCCTACTGCCCGCCATAAAACGCTGCTGTAGTAAAAAATCACGTTAATTCCAACAAACTGCTGAAGAACAGACAAGCCAATCCCAATCCAAACAATTCGTAAAGGCTTGCCATCTTTGCCAAGGAGGTCAGAGAAGTTAGGTTTGCGTTCTCGAAAGACAGTTTGCCGGATTTCTGCAATTTTGTCTGAGACATTAGCATCCAAAAGCTTAGCCAGTACGGTGGAGGCTTCCCGTTCTCGTCCTTGCGCTACTAAATAACGAGGAGATTCAGGAATAGTTAACGCAGCCATTCCATAAAGCACGGCAGGGAAAGCCTCTGTCCAGAACATCCAACGCCAAGCTGCTGCCCCTAATAAGAAGGGTAGCTCAGCCGAACCCGCCGATACTGCAATAAAATAGTCGCTGAGTAGCGCGATAAAAATACCTGAAACGATCGCTAATTGCTGAAGCGAACCCAGCCTGCCTCGCATCTCAGAAGGCGAACACTCTGCAATATAAGCAGGTGCAATAACACTGGCAACACCCACCGCAAGACCGCCCAATAGCCGCCAAAAATAAAGTCCCAAATAGTGAAGGCAAAACCGGAGCCAAGGGCGCTCAGCGTGAATAACACTGCCGCAACAACCATTGCCTTAACGCGACCGTATCGATCTGCAATTTGACCCGCACAAAAAGCACCTACTGCAGAGCCAATTAATGCCAAAGATACGGCAAGTCCCGTCAACCAACTGTTAGTTTGAAACGTTTTTTCTAATGCTAAAACCGCGCCATTAATAACGGCTGTGTCAAAGCCAAACAAAAAACCACCTAGAGCGGCAGCACCCGCAATCAAGATGACATAGTACGTGCTGGCTTTAACAATTGTGGCAGACATAGCTATAGCCTCCCTTAGTTAAGGCGATGTTCCTTAATAGGATCGTGTCCCCAGTTTTTGAGCGAGTAACGCCAGCGTGATGTTTCAATATCGTGCGATGGCCTTTGGCCGCTGTGGCGACGAACGTAACTGACGACTTTCTTCATATGAGCAATGTCGTCATCCGTATATCGATCTTCTTTTTTTGTAAAATCTCTATAATTTTTCTCCCAGATTGATGCCCAATGGACTCTTCTTCCTTTTTTTGCTCAACAGCCTGGGACTCCTCTGTTTGCAGCCAGGATTTAAGTTCTTTGGGAGTCATATTGATGACTTCCTGAAATTCGGCGATCGCAGCTTTTGCATCTTTACTCATAACTCAAAGCTACTCCTTCACCTTCTTCAAACTTTCTGGCTTATGGGCTGCTTCTTTACCAGTTTTATTGCTTTTTACTAAATATTGAGGATTGTCTTTAGATGCTGAAACGTAATGGCCTTTAATTTCCATCGGAGAGGCAATCTTCTTTTTTACTTCTCCAATAACGTCACCTTGAGGAGATTTCCATTTCACTTTGTCTCCTTTCTCAAATTCTTCAGTCATGAATCAAATCCTATTCCCGTTTTACTTTATTTTTTGCACTCTATTTTATTTTTAACTAAATAGTCATCAATCTATTTGCAGATCTTTGATTGTAAAACCTTTGTTTTATATCCTACTTCTGTCAGTCTTTTGTTTGTCTGAATGATGATATCGTTTTATTGCTTGAGCAAAATTTTCTTTGTTTCTGATGTACGTCAGGAAATTTTGTTGAATGTTTGATTTTAAAAGCGGAAGGACTCTGAATGACCAATCGCTCGCTTGAGCGCATTCAGTTGGGCTTGTGCCTTTTGGAGAGATTCTTTCCACTCTTTCTCAGGACTGCTATCCGCCACAATGCCAGCCCCCACCTGCCCCCAAACCAAAGCTGTGCGTAAAGATTCCGCATCAGGTATGGGATCGCTTATAGTAGCGAACAGCAACGTGCGAATCAGGATATTCAAATCTAGATTTCCACGCCAATCTAGATAACCGCAAGACCCATAAAATAAATTGCGTTTTACAGGTTCGAGTTCTTCGATAATTTCCATACACCGAACCTTTGGACAGCCTGTAATAGTTCCGCCGGGAAATACAGCCTGAATTAAATCGATCGCATTGCGATGGGATGGAGCGTACCGATGACATTACTCACAAGGTGCATGACATGACTGTAGCGTTCTATGGTTAATAGCTCATCCACTTGCACACTTCCCCATTCGCATACTTTTCCTAGATCGTTGCGCTCCAGATCCACCAGCATAATGTGCTCGGCTCTTTCCTTAATATTGTCGAGTAACTCCTGGGCTAATTGTTCGTCCTCGGCTGAAGTTGTTCCCCTCGATCGCGTTCCAGCAATGGGTCTTGTCTGAATTTGGTTGCCAGATAATTGAACCAGTCGTTCTGGCGAGCAGCTAATAATAGCGCCCCAAGGAGATTGCCAATAGCTTGCAAAGGGAGAAGGATTGATTTGTTGTAACGCTTGATAAATAGACCAACTATCGCTAGAGGTCTGAGCTGCAAAGCGTAAGGTCAAGTTGGCTTGAAAAATGTCACCCGCTTGGATATATTTCTGAGCCTGTATAACTGCTGCAATATACTCTTCCTGAGAGCGTTGAAAAATAGGTGCGATCGGATCGCTTTGAGAGGTTTCTACAGAAGCTTGGTTCTGATTGTGGCGATCGACTTGCGCTAGTCGATCTTGCATTGCATCAAGTCGATCGCCACAGGTGGTTGCCAACCAGAGGATTTGCTGTTGGTGATCCAATACAGCAAAGGATTCTGGCTCATACCAATAAGCAGTAGGGAAAGGTAGAGAATCAGATGTATGTTGGGGAAACTGCTCGATCTCTCCTGCTAAGTCGTAACCCAACCAGCCCAACCATCCTCCCGTAAAAGGGAGATCGGGAACCATAGAGGTTGACATCTCTGAGGCTTGAGTATCAAGCAAACGGTGCAAAAAGGCAAAATATCTCCCACAGGCGGCATCCAAAGCTGAGATTGGCCCTTGACAGAACGGGGAGCACCCGCGCAAATGGAATATCGAGCCAAGGGGGAATTTGTTGGCGTTGCTGGACTTTCAAGTAGAGTCGCAATGGGCGGAGGAGCACCATCTGGCAAAGATTCAAGAGTATCGCTGGGGTTACATTTGAGAAACAGTGCTTGAAACACTTGCGATCCTGTGCGTCGATCGAGCGGTAGCCTACGCCAGTGCCAAGGTTGTAGCGGTTCGCGGACAGTAGCTTTGGGTGGAAAGATTGTAGCGGCGATCGCTGCATTGACTTCCACTCGATTGCAAAAATCGATCTTTTGATGAGAAAATTGATTCCCAATTTGAGCCATGCTCTCTTGTGTAAGGGGGTGAATCCAATCAGGAACGAGAAACCCCAGCGGGACGGCTACATAAGCGTAGCGGAGAATATCGGGTGCGGGCAATGGCAAAGCTGAGGTTGAGGGTACCTCTTTGTTGTAGAGAACGAGATCTAAATCTAGGGCGCATCGATCCCGTCCCGCCTCGTCTCTGATTCGACCTAAGGCATTCTCAATGGGCCGCAAGACTCGATCGTGTAGGTCTTGAGGTAGTAAATGAGTTTCTACTAAACAAGCCCCATTGAGATACGGTGGGCTATGGGTTTTACCAATGGCTGGGTTTTCATAGACTGGAGAGACTGCCAGTATCCGTACCTGTTGACTCAGGGCATTAAGACCATCGAGCAGGTTAGTTGGGGCGTCATGGTTAGAAGCAAAGGCAATGACAGCAAGGAACACGTTTTAACAGCACATAGGATGACAATCTACGATTTCCCGGACTTTAATATACTATCTTGGTTTGGAAAGTAACGCGACGAGTTCGCAAAATCCATCTGCGCCAGGCCGATCGGTGACAAACTGTGGTAAATGCTGAATTTGAGTGCGGTAGTTCAAAATATTAGCGACCCCCACTGAAACTGTAAAAATCGCGGGGTCAAACATCGTCTCATCGTTCGGGCTATCCCCAATAGTCAAGACCTGATTCAGGTTTATGTTGGGGAATTGTTGCCGTAAAACCTGCTGAATCCCTTGGGCCTTACTTTGGCCTGCGGGTTTGATATGACACTGAACCGTACTATACGTAAAACTCCAACCCCATTGCTGACATTGGGTTGCGATCGCCCCTAATTCCGTTTGACTCAAGCCCTCCACATCAAAGGTCCAATCCGTCAGCCGAAACGCATTGTCAGAGGATTCTTGCAAGTGAGGGTACTGTTGTTTCAGCATTGCAAACGCTGACCTTAACTTTTGGCGGTGAATGCCAATGTCTGGAATATTACTCAATAACTGATACGGACCCAATGCAGGATAATACAGGCCACCATTTTCCGCGATCGCCCCAGTCACGGGCAGATAATAACGCAGGGCATCCACCCATCCCGCCGATCGTCCCGTCACCAGTAACAACTGGATCTTGGCTTGTTGGAGTTGGGCAATCGCGTTGAGAAGCTCAGGGGTGAATTTTTCATGACGGGTCAGGGTTCCGTCCACATCGCTGGCCACTAAGCCAACGGCGGATAGAGCGTTTCCCAAATCTTGAAGGGGTAAAAGAACCATCAGTTGAGTACCATTGAGACCCTGCTGATTCTATCGTTTGATGCTATTGCTTGGGCAATTCAGCCCACCCGTCGGGAGACAAATAAAACCTTAGACGATCGATTCAGTATAATTACGGGCACCCTATCAGTACCGTATCGCTTAACCAGTCAATCTGAGTTGAGCTTCTGAAGCAGCAAGGGCTCAAAACCTCTGTCACAGGACGATTCATCCTTTTAGTCTGTTCTTTAAGAAAAAAGTTATGGGACGATCGATTCAGTATAATTACGGGCACCCTATCAGTACCGTATAGTCCGATAAAGGATATGAGTTGAAATCCTAAAGTCATAGGGACTCAAAACCTTTATCGAAAAGGATTGAATAGCATTTACTTTACAAAAACGAACGTTGTAAAAGCTTGTCAAGAATTACAGCCGTTCGCTTTTATAAGATAAATCTGCAATTCAAAAAAGGTTTTTCTAACGAAAAACTGTAAGTTTTGTTTGTCTAATTTTAAAGCTCAATTAGCCATATCAAATATTTTAAGAGTAGGATGCAATTCTACGCTTAAATTGATAGTGTAAATTTGATGACTTTTGACAACAAAAAAAATTGGCTTATCTGGGTATTGACTTTTTTTGACAATCGTTTCATTATGCGATCGTCAGATGCTTTTGATTGAATAGACTGTTATGTATTTCGGGGGATCGATAGTCATGGTGGCTACAAATACGAATATTGGAGTAAGTTTTGCTGAAACCGAAATTTCCAAATCTGAAGCAAAAGCTTTTCCTGCCTACAATGCCTATCTTCTAGGTCGGAAAATTACCTGTATTACCACATCCGATCTGTTAAGTAAAATCCATAATTCTTGCAAAAAAAATCAGAAGATCGTAGTTGCGAACTATAATGTTCATAGTTTTAATATGTCAGTCCAGTTTCCCTGGTTTCTGGAGTTCCTTCAACAATCTGATATTACTCACTGTGATGGTTTTGGAATTGTTTATGCATTGAGGTTTATGGGATACTCGGTTCCTCAAGAATATCGCGTTTCCTATTCTATCTTAATGCCAAAACTTTTAAATGATTGCGATAAAAAACGCCATTCTATTTATCTTTTAGGAACAAAACCTCAATATCTAGATGCAGCAGTTGCAAATCTCAGGAAACAGTATCCAAATGCTGAGATTAATGGTCATCATGGCTATTTTGATATTGAAGACGAAGATTCAAATATGGAAATTGTGGATGATATTAATCGCTGTAAGCCTAATATTTTGATTGTGGGCATGGGAATGCCAATTCAGGAGTATTGGGTGCAACGCTACCGCGATCGCTTAGATGTGAATGCCATTTTAGTCGGCGGCGCGGTGATCGATCGGATGGCAGGAGTAGTTCCCGAATGCCCAGAGTTTTTATCTAAAAATGGTTTGGAATGGTTGTTCCGTTTGAGCAGAGAACCCAAGCGTTTAATGACACGTTATGCAATTGGGAATCCTGCTTTTCTATTGCAGGTCGCATTGGCAAAGTACCAAAAGCACGCTATCAAAGACAACATGAATCCTGCTTATAGTGATTTAACAAGTTGACGAAAACATTGGTAGAGATATTTTGCTATCTGTCAAGAATCATCCCTACTGAACCAAGATAAATCTTTGATTTTGAACAATGTCTAATTTGCAATGAAATGGGGGAACTATCATGAGAATCGATCATTTGAAACAATCCTATAGAGATCTGCTTTTGTCTTCTGGGATGTGCTGTAAGAAGGCTCAAAAGGCTTCTGAAGTAGTAACCTATGATGATTTGAAAATAATCAGTGAGATTTGGCCGGATTGGGGTTCAATTTTTATTAACCAATAATCTGACAATGCGTTTTTGTGTTCTCATTTTGATCGACTAAGAATCAATATTTTTTCAAAACCTTGGCTGTATAAAAACTGAGGCACTGTCTTTTTCCTGAAGGAGATGCCTCAGTTTTTAAAGCACAGCAATTTGATAGAACATCTTTCGATTTCAGCGGCTTTCAACAATTTCCTATGGATTCAATTTCTGATTTTCAACGCTTGTCGTCAGATATCGGCCACCTTTGGCTGATTTTTAAACGACGCTGGAAACCTTCTCTGATGACGTCAACGGCTATTTTTACAGTCATTGCGATTCTGGCAGTACTGCAAAAGCCAAGCTATGAAGCCAGTGGCAAAATTCTTTTAAAAAAGGGAAATGTAACTTCTTCTTTAACGGAATCTGGCAAGCAAATCAGTGAGTTAGATTCTGTCGGGAGTAGCGATCCGATTTCTACAGAAATTGAAATTATCAAATCTCTCCCGCTCATCGAACGAGTGATTAAAAGTGCCAACATTCGCGATGACGAAGGAGAATTGCTCAAGCCAGAGGCATTTATTGAAAGAAGGCTCAGCGTTCAGAAACGTCGGGGAACAGATGTTTTAGAAATTGGTTACAAAAGTAAGTCAGCTCAAGAGACTGCTACGGTTGTCA
>JAAURS010000117.1 GCA_012032135.1 Acaryochloridaceae cyanobacterium RU_4_10
AATCAGATCACATGGGTGGTGGATACAGGTAACCCATAACGACTGGCCGCAATCACCAAGATTCCCGTGACGAGATTGGCGGTTAACCCTTGACCGTGATTCATGGCTGAAATTTTCCGGCTCATGGTTTCAGCCACTTTACGGGCATTCAGCAACCCACCCACGGCCATTCCAATGGCTACGATCGCCATTCCGCCTTGAATGGATAAGCCGTTTGCAATGAGTAAAAGGGCCACAATTTTGGGCGTATCGTTCAGTCCTCTGGCAAAGCTAACCACACCAGCACTGAGGAAATGGACTGAATCTATAAGCTGTTGACTGGTAATGCCAAATATTTTTCCGCGATAGCGTTGGGTACATTTTTCAACGGAATTGATGGCAATATCCGGGGTTGTGAGGCACTTCAAAACACTAGTTCCATCGGGTTGAGGGATGGGAATGATTTGTGGAGTTGTACCAGCACAAATGCACCATTCTTTTTCAATACCAAGACTCACCCGCCCCATACCGGAAAATGCCATACAGAACTAAACCGCAGCCGATCGCAACCAGGGGGCTCAGCAATAGCGGGAGCACAAAGGCCGAACCCAAGGCAGCAAAATTCACCTTTAGCCCAATGGCGACCAATCCTGCCCCTACCAACCCTCCAGTCAAGGCGTGGGTGGTTGAAATTGGGAAACCAGTCAAGGTTGCCAGAATGACCGTCAATCCTGCTGCAATCGCAACCGCCAAGTGAAAGTTACTCTCATTGGCGATCGCATCGGGGACGAGTCCTTTGCCAGAAAAGTTTTTGATGAGGGTATTGGCTAAAAAAATGGATGCCACCGAACCCAGAAACGTAGTGAAAGTCGCCCAAGCGATCGCGATTTTATAGGGTGTGGTTTGACTGCCAAAGAGGGTAGCGACGCCCTTGAAGTTATCATTTGCACCATTGGCATAGGCGACAAATAACGTTGTCAGAAACAGAAGAATAATGACCATGTTTAACAGCAACCTCCGCCGTCATAATGCCAGGTGGAGGGCGTTACGACAATGGCTTCAGAAAATTTTGCTGCTAATTTTGTCGCGGTTTTGTCACACACGGCAAGGGGGATGCCGCGACTGAGAATATGTCCGGCGCGATCGTCAAAGTATGCTTCAGACCCTTTATAGATGGCAGTTTTTCCTGTAAAAACACAGGCTCCGTCTTCTGGAATTTCTACTTTGAAGGACACGGAATCTAAACTTTCTAACAGTAACTCTGTCTCTAAGCCGTAGGTTTGGCGATCGAGGAGGCGATAGGGGCGTCGGGTCCGAATTTCGACTTGGCCAAAGCCCGCCTGAATGATGCGTTGGGTGTATTGCTCGTAGGTCAAAGCGCCAGAAAGACACATGGCTCGGAGGCGATCGTCTTTTTGGAGATGCTCGGGAATGGGTTGAGTGGCGATCGGGTCGCTCATAATCAGGCGACCTCCAGGTTTGAGCACTCGGAAGGCTTCTTTGAGGGCACGGTTGAGGTCTGTGGGTTCGAAGATATTGAACAAGCAGTTTTGAGCCACCACGTCTACGGAGGCATCAGGCACGGGTAATGCAAAGGCATCACCCTCTACAATTTGGATGAAATCAGGACTGAACCAGGGGTTGTCTGAAGTGGCTTGCTCTAGGTTCCGTCGAGCGGCCTGTCGCATTTCAGGGACCGGATCCACAGCGATGATGGCTCCCACGCGACGGGAAAAGTAGGCAAATTGCAGGGCTTCTAGACCGCCGCCAACGCCAACGTATAAAACACTGGGTTCGCCGTAGAGTTCCGTGGGATGGACGGTTGTGCCGCAGCCGTAATTCATTTCTTGCATGGCTGGGGGAATTTTAAGTCCAGGAAGTTGCAGAGGGGTGCTTTGCACGCAGCACAACCCAACATCTGGGGTTTCGGCAACTTGACGGTAAAAGTCTATGGCGGAGTCTAAATAGGTCATGTGGGCTGCTGAATGGGATGGAGTAAGGAGTGATATGGTTTAACTATGACCCATCTGCTGAACTGAAGCACGATCTTACGGATGTTTTCACCATCCGGGTCTCTGTAAACTCAGATATCCACTGCTTATTAAACTACTAAAGAGTTCTGAGTTTACCCTGAGAAAAGTTATTTTCCTCTTTTTTATTCCTCATTAGCTGCCTTAACCGCATCGATCGCAACTCGACTCACCCGTTTCCAATCTGTCTGGTCATCATAGGGCGCAAATACCTGACGATCGCCTTGGTAAACGTTGCAGAACAACACTTCAGCATTTTCGGTTGAAGCCTGGGGATGGATAGTCAAAGGCTGCTGTAACTCTTGTGCTGATAGCAAGGAGATTGCATTCAACAATCCCTTACTAAATTGAGCCGTTGCCGAACTTTCTAAGACATACAACCGATCTGCTTCTACATAACAGTGCAGCTTGTGACTTTTCTCATTGCGGCGAATGGTTTCTTTGAACTCTAATTTGCGAATATAACCCGTTAGCGCTGGATGTTCGATATTGACAGGCTGACTTTGTTCGTTGAGGGTATACCAAATTCCACCATGCTTCCGATTGCAAAACACATAAACCTGCGTTTTGGGGGCAGGCCCAAACCCCAGTAATTGTTGAGGGGACTTTGCATCGGCAATTCGGCGAAGTTCGGCAGCGATCGCGTTGAGTGCTTCAGTATCCATAAATACTCCCAAAACTATCGGGGTTTGACGAGGACTATAATACTCATTGTGCCACCTGCGATCGGGTAATGTCGAACCCCATCAAAGCCTATCTCACGGGCAATCTCGACCTGTTCTGGTCCGGTTGGAAAACGAGCAAGACTCGTCTCTAAATAGGCATACTCTTCTTTCAGTCGAAAGCAAGATGCGATGGGTACCACAATTTGCTGTAAATACCACTGCTGAAATTGCCTGACCCCAGGAGAAGTAGATCGATTAAAGTCCAAAATTGCGGCCCGACTCTGGGGTTTGAGGACCCGATGGATCTCTTTCAGCGCGTTTGGAATATCCGCCACATTCCTCAACCCATAGCCCATCGTAAGGGCATCCACGCTATTGTCTTCTAGGGAAAGCTGTAGTACGTCCGATTCAATCCATTGAATGGATTTTGCCCAAGGCAAGTGTTGGGCGCGTTGTTGAGCGATCGCCAGTTGTTGATGGGAAAAGTCAATCCCGAGAACTTGTCCTTTGCCGCGCAACCGATGGGCCATCATCAGCGTCAGGTCGCCACTCCCACAACAAAGATCCACATTGATGCCATTGGATTTGGGCTCGGCCCACTGAATAGCCATCTGCTTCCAAATCCGATGCTGGCCTAAGCTCAGCCAAGCATTGAGCCGATCGTAGACGGGGGCGATTTGGTCAAATAAGGCTTGGACTTCTGGGGAAGAGGTTGCGTGCATGAAAGGGATACAAAAGATCTCGGCTTTCTAAATTTACAGTTTGTTTGCGATCTTTTGGGTAATCTGATAGGGATACATCTTGATTGTTAATAAATTGTCGTCGATCGAATGTAGGATTATACGTTTTCAACGACAATACAGGTAATTGTCTTTACCCCCTAGTGAATTTGCCCATTCAATGAGTCGCTGACAACGGATTTTTAGCAAGGCTTACCGTAGCCATTGGTAATTTAATCGTAACTTCCTTACTTCCTTGGGATTGGATTTCGATGACAAGACTTTTTATGTTTTCCTTCCTTGCTCTGTATCTGCCCGACTTCATTTGAGACCTTTCCCATCCATGATGGATTTATTTTCAGCCTTGCCGAGTTAGCACCCCATTGAGAACAAAGATAATAGCGTGAAAACTAGCATGGGAAATCATTGCAGCTTCTAGGGAATATTGCCAAAATAGCCAGCCGCAGCCAATGCCAACGATTCCATTGAGTATAATGGCTCGCAAGATAACCCAACTGGTAAGGGGGGCAAAAGCCGCCGTTGCGGGTAAGTGCAACAGTCCAAATATCAGTGCTGCAAGTACGATCGCCCCCTGATAGATGGATTGACTGGGTAACGCTACTCCGTGCTTCAGAACTTTCCAACCGACCCAAACCAGAAGCGACATCAATCCCCAACGCATTAAAATCTCTTCTGTAATGCCACCATAAAGCAAGCCAGTGAGTGACGCGAGCCAGTTTGGTGCAGCCTGGTTCGCAGTCTGCAATGCTTTAGGCAAGAGAGGTGTCATTAAACGATCGATCGATAGAGCAACGATCGTTGTGATGGCACCCACCCCCAAACTCCATTTCAATTCAGTACCGAATGCAGCCATCTTAGGCGCATGGAATACCCAAGCATCAATCAAATGAGAACGCAGCCCAATAGAACGAGTACAAAAAATGCCAACTAAACTGGCGATCGCCAGCAGAAACAAAGACTGTAGACCTTGTAACGCCATAATGACCCAAAGGGGTGGTAAGTCTGCTACTGCGATGGCTGGTAAAGTGGCTAACTGCTGTTGTATCTGCGGAATTGATGTGATTCCAATTAACACAACTCCCAGGCTGCCTAGGACAAACAAAATTCCAAACTGTTGTAAAACTACCATTGCTTAATCTCCTGGCATCAAAATACTGGATAACAAAACTCGCTGACGGTCTTTGGATGGTTTCTGTTTGAGAAATGGCTGGAGGGCTTCGTTGAGTGACTGAGCTAGCTGATCTAATTCCGCTTCGCTTAGATACAGCGCAACCTGGCGATAGCCAACGCCATCCCGCACTAAGTCGATATCATCTCGTTGCAAATAGCGTTCAAAGTCTGTCAGTAACGTTGCGACAAAGGTGGTGAAATATCGCTGATGGTCTTCCCGACTTAAAGTTGCTAATGTATCTGGCGAGATCTCTGCATTTTTTTCTTGCAAACGGTAGAACTTTTCCACCGTTCCTCGGATGGGACGCTCCTCAATAACGATCAAAATTTTGGCTTGAACGAGCTTCTGAAAGTGTCGATACAGCGTAGCTTGAGGCACATCCGGTAACAGTTCGCACAACTGACGCGCTGACAAGACACGATCGCCCATTAACGCTTGCAAAATGCGTAACCGAATGGGATGGAGAATCAAGTCTGCTGGATGATTGTTCAAGATGGGAGTATGATAAACGTTATCATTAATGATGATATTATCAAAAATGATAACAATGTCAAGTCATACCGATTTAAAATGAGTCCAAGTCAAAGCCGAGAGTTTAGGTGACTGGATGAAAGGAGGTCGGCCCACATCCTCAACAACAAAACGCTACAATCGCAGCTCGCGGTATCCGTTGAGGTGTTAAGTATTTGGTCGAAGTTCGGATTAAGTTAAATTTTTAGCTCAATCGCATCCACCCAAAACCGACCGCTCGCTTCCGCTAAATCCACATGCCAAAAGTCGCTTTGAGGTTTCTGGGTCAGGAATACGGGGTTGATTTGTCAGGGTCCATCCCATTCCATTTTGACTCCAGCGCTACGCGGAATCCACTGCGGATATTTCTGCATAATGCGATCGTACAAATCTGAATTCAACCAGGTCTCTAACCAGGTCTGAAGAAAGGGCCAAGGCTGCGTACCAAACCACTCTGAATCCGCGATCGCAAACTGACGCACAAACGGTGCGATCGCCATATCCGCTAAGGCCGCACGATGTCCAAACAAGTAAGGTGTTTTGCTGAGTTGTGTGTTGAGCCGCTCTAGGTATCGCGCACCTTCAGTTCGGTGAAATTCGGCATCGTCTCCCGGATAGCGGTCTGGATACTTATAGCGATCGAGGTGATACTTGAAGTCTCGATCGAACTCGGCAATCAGCGCCAGCATGAGATCTACAGTGCCTTGCTCTGGCGTAAGCCAGCCTTCGGGGTCATTGCGCTCCAGCGCCCACAGCATAATGTCCAAGCTTTCATCCAAGACCTGCCCCCCAACATCAATCAACACCGGAACCGTGCCCTTCGCAGAAGCATCTAGCATTGCTTGCGGCTTATCTCGCAAAACGACTTCTCGCAACTCACAGACCTGCCCGCTTACCGCTAGGGCCAACCGCGATCGCATTGCAAAGGGGCAGCGCCGAAAGGAATACAAAATAGGAAAGTCATTCTTTGGCTGCAACTTTTGGTCCTTCTTGTAAACCGCCCCCATATGAGGTTGGTTGCGAGCCTTGGCCAGTTCAATTTGTCTTTGCCGCTCTGCTAATCCTCGCTTTTGTGCCTCCGTTTTTTGGCCGTAGCAGTTTGGACAGCTCAAACCCAGTACATAAAACTCAGATTCTTTTTCCGCTTCACTAATAGGATTGCGGCAGGCTCGGCATAGTTCGTAGTGCCCTGGCTTCAACCCATGCCGGACGGTCACGCGCTCGTCAAAAACAAAGCACTCTCCCTCCCATAAACTTTCTTCTTCAGACACCGTCTCTAAATATTTTAAGATGCCGCCTTCCAATGGTAGACCTCCTCAAACCCCTGACTTCGCAA
Organism: Acaryochloridaceae cyanobacterium RU_4_10; assembly: GCA_012032135.1. Classification (GTDB taxonomy): domain Bacteria; phylum Cyanobacteriota; class Cyanobacteriia; order Thermosynechococcales; family Thermosynechococcaceae; genus JAAURS01. The sequence continues at coordinate 6,432 of JAAURS010000117.1, forward strand.
AAAAGCCGTGGATTTTTCGCAGCGAATACCCCCCGTACAAAACATGGCAACCTTGGGTTTATCTTTCAGAGCTTCTTCTTGCTTAACCCAGTCCGGCAATTCAGAAAAGCATTTTGTTTTAGGATCGATCGCTCCCTTAAAGGTGCCCACACCTACCTCATAGTCATTGCGGACATCAATCACCACAACCTCTGGATCTGTAATGAGCGCGTTCCAATCCTCAGGTTTGACATACTGTCCTGCCATCTGAGTTGGATTAATACCCGGAACTCCCATCTTCACAATTTCTTGCTTTAATCGCACCTTCATCCGGTAGAACGGTGGCTTCTCCCCATAGGATTCTTTGTGGACTAAACCTGCCAATCGCGGATCTTGCCGCAAAAAAGCTAGGACTTGATAGACCTGCTCGGCGGTCCCTGCGATCATTCCATTAATTCCCTCTGCCGCTAGTAGAATGGTTCCTTTGACATTGTTTTCTTGGCAACAGTCGAACAGGGGAGATTGAAGTGCTGCAAAGTCTGGTAGTTCGACAAATTTATACAGCGCGGCAGTGAGGAAAGTAGTCATCTTCTACCTTAAAGGGATGGGGCTTGAGAAAGCTTAGTAGGGGGGATAGTTCCAGTTTATCTTAATTGGAAGGCTTTGGTAGGGAATTAAGCCAGCCTTGAATTTTGGAAGTAAGAGGGTGGCTTGGCCCCAGTTTTATATTAGTAATTGCTAGTGCTTGACGATACGCAGTTTCTGCTTGTGGGTAATTTTTTTGCTTCTGGTAAAGCGTGCCTAGATTGAACAGGCTAGTTGCGACAGAGGGGTGTTCGTTGCCCAGTAGCTTCTGGAACATCTCGAGAGCATGTTTGTAAAGGGGTTCTGCCTCCTCATAGCGTCCTTGGATGTTATAGAGTAAGGCCAAGTTATTAAAGCCGTTTGCAACTGATGGGTGCTTGTTGCCCAATAGATTTTGGCTCATTTCTAGGGCTTGTTTCAAAAGCACTTCTGCCTCATCGTAGCGTCCTTGGCTTCTATAGAGTCCTGCCAGATTATTGAGGCTAGTGGCCACATCAGGGTGCTTATCGCCCAGCAGCTTCAGGCGCATTTCTAGGGCTTTTTTTTAAAAAGCGGTTCAGCTTCTTGAAAATGTCCTTGACTTCTGTAGAGTTCTGCTAAGTTATTGAGGCTGGTGGCCACATCAGGATGCTCATTCCCTAAAAGCTTCCGGCTCATCTCTAAGGCTTGTTTGTAGAGCGGTTCTGCCTCTTTATACCGTCCTTGACTGTCGTAGAGTCCTGCCAGGTTATTGAGGCTGGTTGCCACATCAGGGTGCTCGTTGCCCAGTCGCTTGCGTCTCATCTCTAGGGCTTGTTTGTAGAGGGGGTCTGCTTCCTCATACCGTCCTTGACTTCTGTAGAGTTCTGCCAAGTTATTGAGACTCGTTACGACCTCAGGGTGTTCGTTGCCTAGGAGCTTCCGTTTCATCCCTAGGATTTGTTTGTAGAGGGGGTCTGCTTCCTCGTAGCGCCCTTGAGCGTTGTAGAGTTCTGCGAGGTGATTGAGGTTGGTTACAACATCAGGGTGTTCGGTGCCCAATAGCCTCCAGCTCATCTCTAGGGCTTGTTTGTAGAGCAATTCTGCTTCTTCATAGCGGCCTTGGCTTCTGTAAAGCCCTCCCAGGTCATTGAGGCTGGTTGCAACATCAGGGTGTGCAGTCCCTAGTAGTTTCAGGCGTATTTCTAGGGCTTGTTTGTAGAGAGGTTCTGCCTCTTCATACCGTTTCTGGCTGTAGTAAAGGGATGCCAGGTTATTAAGGCTAGATACGATTTCAGGGTGTACAGTGCCCAGGCGTTTCAGGCGTATCTCTAGAGCTTGTTTGTAGAGGGGTTCTGCTTCCTCATGGCGTCCTTGATTTCTGTAGAGCCCTGCCAGGTTATTGAGACTTTGAGCGACGTTAAGATGCTCCGCGCCCAGTAAATTCAGGCGCATCTCTAAAGCCTGCTTGTAGGAGGGGCTCTGCTTCTTCATAGCGTCCTTGATTGTCGGAAGGAGGATGCTAGGTTATTGAGGCTGGTGGCAATATCAGGATGTGCGGTGCCTAATAGCTTGCGTCTCATCTCTAGGGCTTGTTTGTAGAGAGGTTCTGCCTCTTCATACCGTCCTTGGCTGTAGTAGAGGGATGCCAGGTTATTGAGACTGGTTGCGATGTGCAGGGTGCTCCATTCCCCCATTGATTGCGTCTCAGTTCTAATGTTGCGATCGCATTGGCTGTCAGGGTTTCGATAGATTCTGGCATGACAGAATAAATGCTAGGGGTCTAACCTTATTTTGCCTTAGGTTTAGGTCATACGCTCAGAATGCTAGATTGGGGTAAAACTTCGGAATTCTCATTTTAATCAGTTTAATCAGTCCAGGATGATATCGCCCTCCGCAACATTGCAGATGCGGTTGCTTGCAGACCGCGATCGCCTAGATTGGGATGCGCTCGTACGAGCCAATCCTGGAAGCTGTTTTATGCAAGCTTGGGCTTGGGCTGATTTCAAAGAAAAAGAAGGGTATCACACCTTTCGCTATGGATTGTTTCAGCAGGATTGCTTGGTTGGGGGCTGTATTTTCTATAGCTATCGGGGCAATACCCAAGCCAATCTGTTGATCGCAACCGGAGGCCCCTACTTGCCCATCGGTCAAGAAGCACAAGCATTTGCCCAGGTCTTGAACACCGCTCAAACCTTAGCGCAGCAGGTTGGAGCGATCGCCCTACGTCTAGAACCGCTCTGGGACAAGAAACCAGAATACTTGCAAGGCTTTGTCCGCGCTCCAGCAGATCTGTTACCATCAGAAACCCTTTGGATTGACTTACGCTCTGCGGAAAGTGAAATGCTGGCTGCAATGAAGCCCAAAGGACGTTACAACATCCGGGTCAGTCAGCGACAAGGCGTGACGGTTGACTTTACGACAGATTTGTCGGCCATTCCAATCTTTTACGATGTGTTTTGGGAGACGGTAGAGCGACAACAGTTTTTTGGCGAACCCTATGGATTTTTTATCAATCTTTGCCAAACGCTGCTTGGTGCTGGAATGGCTGAAATTGGTTTGGCCCAGCGCAAAGGAGAAGTCTTAGCGGTGATGCTGCTGGTCTATTGGGGTGACAAAGCAACCTATCTTTATGGGGGACGTACAGCTCGATATCCTGAAGCAATGGCCAGTTACGGGTTGCATTGGGCCGCTCTAAAACGGGCAAAGGCCAAAGGCTGTCATTTTTACGATTTCTACGGCTATAGCTGCGATTCCAACCATAGCTATGCCCAATTCTCTAGATTCAAACGTCAATTTGGCGGACAAGTCATTTCAACTCTTGGAGCCCATGACTATTTCTTTTATGACCGTCTTGCGGATACGCTAATCAAGGTCCTGAATCGGCTTCATCCTGGAGGAGAACGCGCCCGTCAGAACACTGAAAGGGACTCAACGCACGGCTAAAGCCAGTGGGCTTGGAAACCTTGAACCTGACCAGAGAGCCTAAGCGTAAGTTTAGTGCAGCCGTTATTGGTAAGCGTTAAAGTTCACACCTTGGAGTTCGCTAGCTCCAAGCTCTGTAACCAAAGCATTAAACAGTCGAACGGTGAGTAGACAGTGTGTTTTGGATAGTTACCCTTCGGCATAGCTCAGGGACCACCGACCAATAACAATCTTGAAGCAAACATCACACAAAAGTAGAAAAGACGCAAAAATGTCTAACTTTGTTTTTGTTCTAGATACCAACCGCAAGCCCTTATATCCCTGCACTCCAGGGATGGCGAGGTCTTTACTCAAAGCAGGTAAAGCGGCTGTATTCAGAATGTTCCCATTCACCATCATTCTCAAAAAGGCGGTTGAGGCCATTGCTGAGCCATTACAGCTCAAAATTGACCCAGGCTCAAAAGTCACAGGTTTTGCAATCTTGTTAGGCGCACAGCTCATCTGGGCAGCAGAACTCACCCATCGGGGTCAATCTATCAAATCATCCTTAGAGTCTCGCCGCTCACTCCGTCGGGGCAGACGCAATCGTCATACCCGATATCGTCAACCGCGTTTTCTCAATCGCACTCGACCTCAAGGGTGGCTAGCTCCCTCCTTAATGCATAGAGTCTTGACGATTCAAACTTGGGTCAAACGTCTGATGGGGTTTGCTCCTATCAACTCCATCGCCCAAGAGCTTGTCCGATTTGACATGCAGCAGATTCAAAATCCTGAAATATCGGGGACTCAATATCAACAAGGGACGCTCTATCAATACGAAATCCGAGAATACCTCCTAGCCAAGTGGAATCGTACCTGCGCTTATTGCAATGCTCAAAATATCCCCTTGGAGATCGAGCATATTGTTCCAAAGGCCCAAGGCGGCACCAATCGAGTTTCAAATCTGACTCTCGCTTGTGTGCCTTGCAACCAGAAGAAGGGAACTCAGGATATCAAAGATTTTCTGAGCAAAAAGCCTGACCTTACCCAACGCATTTTGTCTCAGGCCAAACAACCCTTGAAGGATGCAGCGGCAGTCAATTCAACCCGATGGGTTTTATTCAATGCCCTCAAAGGGACAGGGTTGCCTGTGATGACTGGCTCCGGTGGACAAACCAAGTTCAATCGAACCAGTCAGGGATTGCCGAAAACCCACTTTTTTGATGCGGCTTGTGTGGGAGAGATACCTACTTTGGAGATATTAACCGCTCAACCGTTGTTGATAAAGGCAACGGGCAGGGTGGGCGTCAAAAATGTCGGACTGATAAATATGGTTTTCCTACTCGATACGTGCCTGACTCCCCTTTTGTCAAGGGGTTTCAGACGGGGGATATTGCCAAAGCTATTGTGACGAAAGGTCAAAAGATGGGCACCTATATCGGTCGGATTGCTGTGCGTTCAACGGGGAGCTTCAATCTCTCAACCGTAACGGGTCTGGTTCAAGGGATTGGCTACAAATACTGTTCAATTCTGCAAAGGAAAGATGGCTATAGCTATGCCTATTCCAAATCTACGAGCGCTTAAAAGCGCTAGCTTGTTTTTCATCCCACCCTTAAAAGCGGTGGGTTTCCAAACTACGAGGTTCCTATGAAAGTTCCCAAATCAGCAATCTAGTTTCCTCACGATAAGCCCTTACCCAAAAACTTGATAAAAAGTATTTTGAATTTTAGGAAAGCAGAGTATAAAGCAAAAAACTGCCCATAACCAAAGTGTTGTCATATTTTTAAGGAGAAAAACATGTCAAAAATGATCTTCATCAGCTTGCCAGTAACTAATCTTGCTGCGTCAATGTCTTTTTACAAGTCGCTTGGTTTTGAGAACAATTCTCAATTTACCGACGACACATCTGCGTGTATGGTATGGAGCGAAGCAATCAACGTCATGCTGCTCACGCACGAACAATGGCGCGTATTTACAAATCGCCCAATTCCACCCGTAACGTCAAGCGAAGTGATGCTTGCCCTCTCTTGTGACAGTCGTGAGGCAGTCGATGCCATGAACAAGACGGCGGCGGCGAACGGCGGGACAGCCGACATCAATCCCGTGCAGGATCTCGGTTTCATGTACAACCGCAACCTAGCAGATCCCGACGGTCACGTTTGGGAAGCGATGTGGATGAACTCGGAGGACATTCCCTCGGTCGATCGAACAAGTTGAGAAAAGACTGCACGTTGAGCAAAAGGTCAAATACAAAAGCGTGCATAAACAATCCTGGTGCAGCGAACGGTATTGAGGTCTTTGTTGAGTAGTGAAGATTACTAGCCGCCACGACCAGGAACGTTAAACCGTAATTTCCAAGAGGCTTTATGATAACTTTCGCATTGAAGCTTTTCGCAGCACTGGGCTGTGGACTAATAGCTGGGGTCTTTTTCGCTTTCTCAACCTTCATGATGAGCGCCCTTGCTCGACTTCAGCCAGCACAGGGCATTGCCGCCTTCCAGTCCATCAATATCACAGTTTACAATCCGTGGTTTATGGGGACTTTCCTGGGGACAGCCGTGGCTTGCATCTTTCTGGCGATCGCCTCGCTGCTGAAATGGCAGCAACTCGGTGCTGCTTACTTGCTCGTCGGTAGCCTGCTCTACCTCGTGGGCACAGTAGGAGTGACAATCCTGTTCAATGTGCCGCTAAACGACGCACTGGCGGTCGTCGATCCAGGTAGCGCTGACGGCGCGAGCCTTTGGAGTAGCTTCCTTCCCAACTGGACGAACTGGAACCACGTTCGGACAGCAGCAGCACTGGCAGCAGCAGCAGCATTTACTCTTCAACTAGCTAAATATTAAGACACCCACCTCTAAGTACACTGGCAAAAGGAGACTAAAATGGAGAAGAAAATGCAGCTATATGAATTCGCTCCGACGCGCTCGATTCGGGTGCGATGGATGCTTCAAGAACTGGGCGTAGACTTCGAGTCTATAACCATCAACCTCGGGGCAGGGGAACACCTTCGCCCAGAGTTCCTTAAGATTAATCCAGCTGGCAAGCTCCCAGTACTCGTTGACGACGACCTTGTTCTCACCGAGTCAGTTGCAATTGTGCTCTACCTGGCAGAGAAGTACCCCCACACAGGGTTGCTTCCTACAGACATCAAGCAGCGATCGCAAGTCTACCGTTGGCTTTTGTTCGCGGCCACAGAACTGGAGCAACCGCTATGGCGTATCGCACGTCACACAGCACTGTATCCAGAACCTCTGCGCCTGCCTGCCGAGGTCTCCCTAGCTCGTCAGGATTTCACGGATATGGTAGCTGTGTTGGAGGATCGCATGCAGGATTGCAAGTTCATGGTTGGCGATACTGTGACGGTCGCTGATTTTGTCTGTGCCTATACCCTCGACTGGGCCAACGAGGTTCAGTTGCTCGACGACT
>JAAURS010000118.1 GCA_012032135.1 Acaryochloridaceae cyanobacterium RU_4_10
ACGTATGGCTTTATGATGCCCAGACCAGAATTGTTGACTATATGGCCTATGGTTATCAACGACACTAACAATAAAGCCATCAACACACCCCCTCCTACAACCCTAAACCTTTGGAATAACAATTATCAGTCTTCCTTGGCTAATGCTTCTAGCGGTCAGTCTATTAGCTTAACTCCAAATGGCATTGACTCTAACGCTAGTGCTTGCTGGGAGTCCACCACAAGTGGTTTGGCCAGTGGTCGCTGCCCTAACTACCTACCCACTCGTGATATCGATCCACTCAGAACGACAAGTATGGGGGACAACAATAATGGGGGACCAAACTTACGCCTTGCGAAGAGAATTACGGCAATTTCTGGCGCAAGTTTAGTCAAATATATTGATGTGAATGTTGTTCCCGTTCCTGCTAATGCTAGTGATGATAACGCGCCCTACTGGACTAAAACAGGGGCAGGCGTCACGGCAATCCAATATCCAACCGCTGGAACTACCACTGGGTTTAGTGATTATCTCAAGGGAATTGTTGATAGTGCAAATCTTTTGTCCAGTGACCCCCCACGTCCTAAGCCCAATCAAGAAGTGGAGTACACAATTTACTTTCTCTCTGATGGTCTTAGCAGTGCAAAAAATGTATCTATCTGCGACTACATTCCAGAAAACACTACTTTTGTACCAGGTTCTTTGCAGCTCTCAATCGGGAGTGCAGCCCCCACCTTAAAAACAGATACTATTGGTGACACCGATGGTGCGGGTTACTACGCCAGTGGCTTCCCCAGTTCCTGTCAGAGCAGTGCTGGGCATAGCAAAGGGGCAGTCGTTGTAAATATAAATCAAGTGGATTATGCAACGGGTCCAGGCAACCCCTTAAGTTCTTATGGGTTTATCCGGTTCCGCACTCGGATTGATTAACGCCCCTTGTATCCGTCGCCCTGCACGATCGCAGGAGCCATATCGCGTACCTCTCCATTTCCATCCCGATCGGAGCCTAACTCACCTTCCCCCATCTCGGCTTTGGAAGAAGGTAGATATCGCAATGCCAGCGTTTTAATGACGATATACAGCACAGGCACCACAAACAAACTCAACACCGTCGCAACACACATCCCCCCCACGATCGCAGTTCCCAAAGACTGTCGGGCCGTTGCCCCAGGCCCCGTTGCAATCAACAACGGTACTGACCCAATCATCGTGGAGATCGCCGTCATCAGAATGGGCCGCAGGCGTTCAGAGCAGGCTTCCAGCGTTGCCTTTGTTAAGCTCATGCCCTTCTCATAGAGTTGATTGGAAAACTCCAAAATCAGAATGGCATTTTTACTGGCCATCCCAATCAACATCACAAACCCAATTTGGGTATACACATCATTAGACGTTCCCCGCAACCAAATTACTGCCAAGGCTCCCAAAATTGCCAGCGGTACCGTCAACATAATAATAATGGGGTCAACAAAACTCTCATACTGAGCCGCTAGCGTCAGAAACACAAACACGAGACCCAAGGCAAAAATGACCACCGCAGCCCCACCGGATTCCACCTCCTCCAAAGAAATTCCCGACCACTCAAAGCTAAAGCCCTTGGGTAGTACTTCCTTTGCTACCGCTTCCATCGCCCCGATCGCCTGACCCGAACTCGACCCCTGAGCGGAGGCTCCGTTAATTTCCACAGAGCGGAAGAGATTGTAATGGCTGATCACCGATGGCCCAATGGTCTGAGTAATTTTGACTAAATTGCCCAGTGGAATCATCTTTTCAGATTGCGATCGCACGTAGAGTTTGTTGATACTTTCAGGGTTAGATCGGTACTGACTATCCGCTTGCACGTAAACTCGGTAGGCGCGATTAAACTGGTTAAAGTCATTCACGTAAGTTGAACCCAGCAAAATTTGCAGCGTATTAAAAATATCTTCCACTGAAACTTGCAACTGGTTGGCGCGATCGCGATCGACTTCCACCGTAATTTGGGGCGTGTTAGCATTAAAGGTAGGCCGCAGTCCGGTAATTTGAGGGCTTTGGGCGGAAGGATAAGCCCCTGCCCGCCCTAAAATTTATTTAAAACTTCCCCAATCGTATTAAACCCAACCCCAATCCGATCTTGCAAGTGAAACTCAAACCCACCAAAATTGCCCAGCCCTTGTACCGCAGGAGGGGTAAAGGGAATCACCGTTGCCTCTTGAATGCCCAGCAACTTGGGAAATAACCCAGACGGTTGGGGTGCAAATCCACCCACCACACCTGCCACGGATTGTTCCGGTCTAGTACGCTCTCCCCAGGGCTTGAGTAGTGAAAAATGAGCCCATTATTGGGGGTCGAACCGCTAAAGCTAAATCCGCCGACTGCAAAAACACTCTGAATTTCAGGCTGCTGCTTCAAAATTGCTTCAGTTTTAGCTAACACCTTTTCCGTATAATCCAGAGAAACTCCCTCTGGCCCCTGTACTACCGTAATAAAATAACCCTGATCTTCATCGGGAATGAAGGCTTTGGGAACTACGGTATAGACCCAGTAGGTCAAAACCAAGGCCAAGGAAAAACAGACCAAGATAATAAACTTGAATCGAACGACCTTGCCCAAAGTCCGCCCATAGGTCTCTCGGACATTGTTAATAACCCAGTTAATAGCATCAAAGAAGCGATTGTGGACGATAGGACGCCGCCGCAACAGCAACGCAGAAAACATCGGGGTGAAGGTGACGGCGTTAAAGGTAGATACGCCTACAGAGAAGGCAATGGTTAAAGCAAATTGTTTGTAAAGCTGCCCCGTCGTACCAGGGAAAAACGCCACGGGCACAAATACCGTCATCAAAACGATCGATGTGGCAATGACAGCCCCAAACAGCGCATTCATGGATGCGATCGCGGCTTCCACAGGTCGCATCCCTTCATCCTGAATCCGGCGGGACACATCCTCCACAATCACGATCGCATCATCCACCACCAACCCCGTGGCCAGGGTCAAGCCAAATAGGGTGAGGGTATTGATGGAAAACCCGAGCAATTTGACAAAAATGAACGTCCCAATAAAGGCAATGGGAATCACAATGGACGTAATCAATGCCGATCGCCAGTCCTGCAAAAATAGGTACAGAATCAGCACCACCAGCAGCACTGACTGTACCAAGGAAATCACGACTTCCTCCGCCCCCGCCTCAATGAAGGTCGTGGTATCAAACGCAACATCGTAACGCATCCCTGGCGGAAAGCTTTGGGACAAGACCTTCATCTCTGCTTTTACCGCATTGGCAACATCTAAAGCATTGCTACCAAATTGTTGGTTAATCCCTAACCCCACCCCACGATGGGTAATTCGATCCTTTGGCGTAAAGCGTAGTACAGAACCGTAGTTTTCTGCCCCCAGTTGAGCGCGGCCTACCTCCTTGAGCCGGACCAAGGTGCCCGTATCCGTGGTCTTGACTACCAGATTGTTAAACTCTTCTTCAGACTCAAATCGACCTTTGGCCGTAACGGAGTATTGGTATTGCTGTCCGGGAATCGCGGGAGGTTGACCGATCTGCCCCGCACCCACTTGTAAGTTTTGGGCGCGTAGAGAATTCACTACATCCTGAGGTGTCAAACTTCTGCTAGCCAAACGTTCGGGGTCCAGCCAAACGCGCATTGCGTACTTGCGCTCTCCAAAAATTTGCAGTCCCCCCACGCCCTTAATCCGTCGAATGGCATCTCCCATGTAGAGATCGACGTAGTTGCTCAAGTAGACATCGTCATAGACATCTTTTCCTGTTTTGGGGTCTCTATCTGAGTACAACCCGATCGCCAGCAGAAAGTTGTTGTTGGTTTTGGTAACCTGCACCCCCGTCTGCGTCACCGGACTCGGCAACCGAGACAAGACAGTCGAGACCTTATTTTGTACGTCAACTGCGGCTAGGTCTTGGTTGCGTCCTAACTCAAACGTGAGGTTGATGCTGCTGGTCCCATCATTGGCGCTGGTGGACTTGATGTAGCGCAAACCCTCCACCCCATTTAACTCCCGCTCCAAAATATTGGTCACGGTAGATTCCACTACTTCAGCATTGGCACCTACATAGTTGGAGGTCACGGTAATCTGAGGCGGGGTAATGTCTGGATATTGGGCGACGGGCAATGTTGGAATGCAAGCCAGTCCTAGCAATGCAATCACCAGGGAACAAACCGTGGCAAAAACGGGCCGTCTAATGAAAAAGTCGGAAATCGAAAGGATCATGATTCCGTCTCAATGAAGGGACTATCCAGGTTTAACGGGTGTCGCTGCAGCAATGGGCAAACAGTTTTGGAGTTGCAAGATGCCGGAGGTGACGATAAGGTCGCCCGCACTCAAGCCTTCCAATACTTCCTGATTGTTGCCAATAATTTTGCCCAGCCGAATTAACTTTTGCGCGGCAACGGTTTGGTTGGGTTCAATCTTTGCAGGAGGTCCCCCCGTCTGTGTTGCTGCCTCACATCCTGCACTTTTATAGGGCTGCGCCACAAAGATAAAGTCTTTCCCGCCCAGACGGGAAATTGCTGTCGTAGGGACCAGCAATCCAGAACGGGTACTCCAAATGACCCTGGCTCTCACAAATTGAGAGGTCCGCAGAACATCGCCGACATTTGCAAAGACAGCCTTGGCCTGCACGGATTGGGTGGCAGGGTCAACATTGGGGGCAATAAAGGAAATTTGCCCGGAGCGGACCGCTTGACCTTTGTCGTTTAGGAGCTTGACCAACTGTCCTTGCCGCAACGCAGAAGACCGCTCTAAGGGAATTTGAAGCTGAACTTCGAGTTGATTGTTTTGGGTAATGGTCAGCAATGAAGTTGTGGCACTGACTGTATCTCCCAACTTTGCTGGAATATTGCCCACAACCCCAGCAAAAGGCGCTGTAATGGTGTAATCCCGAAGCTGGGCGCTGCCTTCAGAGACATTGGCCCTAGCTTGAGCTACCGCTTGTTGGCTGCGCACGACCTGCGATTTTGCCCTTGCGATCGAAGAACGCTGTGCCTGGACATCCGCTTTGGCCTGATTGAGTTCTGCCCGTGCGGTTTGAATGGCATTGCGTTTTTCGTCCAAGCTTTGTTTGCTGGTCGCACCAGCTTTAAACAGGTCCTGAAATCGTTTGTAGTCATCTTGATTGAGCTGCACGTTGGCCTGTGCCGAAGCTTGTTTGGCCTGAAGCGATCTCAAGGTATCTTCAGCATTTGCTACATCCGCTTTAGCGGTTTCTACTTCAGCCGCTGCGGTATTCACCCCAGCCCTGCGGCTGGCAACCTGAGCCCGTTGCTCGTCCGCGTCAATCTGAAGCAGTTTTGCACCAGCCTGGACGCGATCGCCTGCTTTGACGTAGATAGCAGAAATTCGGCCTGAAACCTTGGGCTGTACCGTAACAGACTGGCGCGAATCTAAGGTGGCGGCGTAGTCTGAGCTATCTTCAATGGTCGTTGCTTTTACGGGTCCCAATGGGACTGAGATGGGCGGTGGTGGTGGCATTTGACCTGCCATCAATAGGGGAAGAATAACTCGGTTAAAGAAAATCCATCCAACCCCACCCAACAGAAGCAGACCTACGGCTCCAGGCAACAAAAAGCGCTTTAGTCCGCGCTTGGATGGGGGCAACTGTTCGCTAGGGTCTTCTGGTAACAAATATTCTGTGCTTTGCTCTGCTTTGTGGCTGCTCATAAGAAAACTACCCTAGCAAATTTCGTTGCAGATTCATTGCCTTCAAATATAACGAACTAAAAAGTTCGTTGATAACTTCTATAGAGGCGACAAAAAACTAAAATTATAACAATGGCCCAATGTTTTGCCTATTTTGCAAATGTGCTTGGATCTGGGCACAGGTGATGGTTTGCTAGATTCTCACACTGTTGAGGTTTATACTAAATTTCTAATTGTTGGCCATTATAACAATGCAAACATGGTTTGAGACGCCAATGCAGACACCGCAATCTCGAACTCTTGGTGCATAACCGTTCTAGAAGACTAGCTAGCGCTGTCATTCACTTTTCACTCTGAGCGATCGCCATGCTAAGTCCAAGCGATCGCCCAATCTAGACAAGCGCGTTCAACTGGATGGAACCCGATTGATTTGTGGGGGTGTTTTGTGGCGATCTCAATATTAGTGACGAACATCGTCTATATATTACCCATACCAAGACTGAGCTTTGCTAAGCATTTTCGCCATTAAGGCTGGCTTTTCTTTGGCCTGCGCGATAATCTTAGGTCTTGCGTCATCTTTGTTCAAGATCGGCAGTATGTCTCACAACCCACTTGCAGAAGTTTTCGGATTCCCAAGCAATAGCTTCTCTGAGCAAGCGAAGCGGTATCGTCGCAATAAGCTGTGTCCCTACAATAACAAGGTGCCCAGTTGCACTAAGGATAAAGCGAACGATCCCCTTGGAGTATGTAGCATTTACCACAAACAGACTCCGGTGATTACTTGTCCGGTTCGTTTTCGGCAAGATTGGCTGATTGCTGAAAATGCAGCTAATTTTTTCTTTGGTGCAAATACGAATTGGACTTCTTTGACAGAGGTTCGGTTAAAAGATGTGAATGGTCAGTCGGCTGGAAATATTGATGTGGTGCTGGTTTCCTATGATGAACGTGGGAGGGTTTTGGATTTTGGTGCTGTTGAGGTGCAGGCGGTTTATATTTCTGGAAACGTCCGCAAACCTTTTGAAACGTACATGAATCATCCTGAGGGATGGGAATCTGTGGATTGGTCGAGGCTGGCAGATTACTATCCTACGCCAGATTATCTTTCATCTTCTCGCAAACGATTGGTGCCACAACTACTCTACAAAGGCAAGATTTTACGAGAGTGGGGGAAGAAGCAAGTCATTGTTGTACAAAAGAGTTTTTTTGATACGCTGCCTGTGTTGCCGCAGGTGGGACTTGAGGAAGCTGAAATTGCTTGGACGCTATACGATCTGGAACGGCGGAATGAAAATTTTGATTTAGTTTTGAATAATGTTGTTTATACGGAATACTGGGCGGCAATTAACCGTATTTCTACGCCAGAAGCTGGACGGCTGGAGGATTTTGTGGAAATCTTGCAACAGAAGCTTGATGATAAACTTGACAATCCCCCTGATACGCAAACGATCGCTGATATTGCCCTACAGTAATCCTGAATCTGATGTACCAAACCGAGCTTTTTGAGAGTCCTAGTATTGTTGGAGATCGGGCTGTTGTGAATGTTGCGAGCGTGCCGCAGCGCAGTCCGTTCCGATATGCTGGCGGAAAAACTTGGCTTATACCCTGTATCCGCGAATGGTTGAATGCTAGGGGTGGAAAGGGAAAGGAGTTAATTGAGCCGTTTGCTGGCGGCGGCATTGTGAGTTTGACGGCGGCTTGTGAAAACCTTGTCGATCGCATCACGATGGTTGAGAAGGATGAAGGGGTTGCTGCTGTGTGGCAGGTAATCCTGAATGGGGAGGCTGAGTGGTTAGCGGATGAAATCGTCAGTTTTCAGCTTACGCCGGAGAGTGCGAGGGCTGCTATTGCGCGGGCGGATGAATCTCTAGAGTGTCGAGCGTTTGCGACGATTATTAAGAATCGGGTGAATCGGGGTGGGATTTTGGCGGATGGAGCTAGTTTTATCAAGAATGGCGAGAACGGTAAGGGTATTACGTCACGTTGGTATCCTGAAACGCTGAAGCGGCGGATTTTAGATATTGCTCAGGTTCGGCACAAGATTAAGTTTATTGAGGGTGATGCGTTTGAGGTTTGCGCTCAGAATGCTGAGAGGAAGGATGTTGTGTACTTCATTGACCCACCTTATGTTAAGGCAGGAGGACGGCTCTATCGATATTCAGCGATCGACCATGAGGCTTTATTTGTTCTGGCTTCAAGGTTGCAGGGCAATTTTTTGATGACCTATGACAATGATGATGAGGTGCAAGAACTGGCAAATCGTCATGGGTTTGATATAGATCTAATTGCAATGAAAAATACTCATCATGCCAAGAAGACAGAGTTGCTCATCGGCCAAGATTTGGGTTGGCTCAAAATACGATCGCCATGCTAAGTCCAAGCGATCGCCCAATCTAGACAAGCTCGTTCAACTGGATGGAACCTGATTGATTTGTGAGGGTGTTTTGTGGTGATCGCAGTTCCCCAAAAATCATCACGCTGTAGCATCAGAACCGGACACAATCATCAGGTTTGATACACTTGAATACATCGCTCAGCACATCCCTGGTCGAGAGCAAGCCCATGGTACTTCAAACTCCCTCCAAAACGATCGCCCCAACCATAACCTGGGAATCCCTTCCAGCAGATTTCGTGTTACCCGACGACCCCGTGGAAAACATCCAACAGCCCACCCTTGCCGCCGCCCTCACCGATGCCCTTGGAGCTAACCGACGCATCCAGCCCACCATGCTCATCGGCTCCAACTTTGGCCTCGTCGCCACCGTCAACAAAAAATCGTCGTCAAAGCCCCCGATTGGTTCTACGTCCCCCAAGTTCACCCCATCGCCGAAGGAACCATCCGTCGCAGCTACACCCCCAATCTAGAAGGCGCACCCGTTGCGATCGTCATGGAATTTTTGTCAGAAGAAGACAACGGCGAACTTTCACTAAGAGCCACCTCACCCTACGGCAAACTCTACTTCTACGAACAAATCTTACAGGTGCCCACCTACGTTATCTACGACCCCTACGAACCCAGCCTAGAAGTCCGACATTTGCAAAACGGACGCTACGTTACACAAACGCCCAATGCTGAAGGACAGCTCCACATTCCAGCATTAGACCTGTGGCTAGGCATTTGGTTGGGGGAGCGACTGGGACAAACCACCCACTGGCTTCGCTGGTGGGACAACACAGGAAATCTACTCCTATGGAGTGCAGAACAGACCGAGCAAGAACGCCAAAGAGCAGAACGAGCCAATCAACGAGCCGACGCATTAGCTGCAAAACTACGATCGCTGGGCATCGATCCCGACCAAGATGATAGATAAGCGATCGCACCTACCCCTTCACCGTCTGTTCTCAGCAGACACCCGCTCCAACCAAGAGCGCGTACCAAACTCCTGACAAGCTAAAGCCGCGATCGTACCTGCCTCTCGTACAGCCTCCCCAAACGGGACTTGCAAAATCCAATGACAAAATGCTCCGTGAAACGCATCCCCCGCACCCAACGTATCCACAGGCGCAATCGGAACAACCGCAACCTCTCCTACCTGCTCCCCACAAACATACTGAATGGACTCGCCCCCCCGGGTAATTGCAATATTGGGTTGAGCTATCGCCCCCAATAAAAACTGAATTACCTCAGCTTGGGTAGTACAACCAGGCGGCAAAAAGTCTGCCGAACAAATTGCATAATCCACAAACGGTAATACTTTCTCTAGTCCCACCTTCCAACTACCGCCATCCAAAACTACCGGAATACCCCGCTGCCGAGCAGATTTTGCGATCGTCACACTCACTTTAATCTGATGTCCATCAACCAACACCACATCTACATCCCTGAGACAATCCGCAGGAATGCATTCCGGTGAAGCCTGCCAATTAAGCGCATTCCGACAGACCACTGCGCGATCGCCATTTTGCTGGGTCACCGTAATGGAAGACAAAGGCGGCGCATCCATTCGTTCCGGTAATAGATCGTAGGATTGCACCTGCTGCGCGTCCAGATCGGCCCGAATCAAACCCGTTACAGAATGTTGGCCGATCCCGCTCAACAAAATCGCTGCATTCCCCAGATGGCGAAACGTCACCGCTGCGTTGGTGGCTGGACCTCCGGCTGCGATCTCAAATTCTGTTGCTACTTGTTTTTCATTGGCGTGGGGGAGATGGGTTACTCCATAAATCAAATCCAACGTCGTCAAACCAACAAACAAACCTCGATGCCCCATAACTTTTGATGTATCCACAAATTAGAAGGGCGCAAGGCATTGCGCCCCTACCGTACGGGGAATTTTTCTAGACTCTATAAATACCGCATTTGAATCTGTACCACCGTTTTGGTTCCTGACAAGAAAAATTGAGAATCTGCAAAACTAGCAGGTCCATAGCGGAGCGGGGGATTATTTGAAAACCCAAATCCCTCCGATGGCAAACCAAATGCATTTTGTTCAGTTGACCATCACTGTTGATGTCATGGATCGCTGCGATCGCATAATTTCCATAGGGTAGGTTGCTAAAGGTCACATCACTACCGCCCTTCGCCACCGCCACACAACGCGCTAATTTGAGATTTGAGCCTTTCCCTCCAGTCGGAAAACCCTTGGGTCCACCAAACAACGTCAAACAGACCTGACCGTTTGTATTTTTAAAGCTGTTGAATTTGACTTCAAGACTTCCTGTATAGCCCGCTGTTACAGGCATTTCCCCCAAGACCGCAGTGGTAACGGCAAAAACACCGCACGCAGCTACAAAACGCTTCAAATTGGCCATAACTCCTCAATAAATTTCCACATTAAACAAGACTAGACGTTTTGCCTCAAAGTTTCTGTCAAGACAGATTCTGTGTTGATGATATTAATCATGGCTGCTCAAAATGCCAAGTAAAATTCAACACCCATTTCTATTCCATTCAAGGCTGCGGCAAAAACTTTAGCGATCGCTCCTGAGATGGGACGGGACTCCATTACAATAAGCTTGCGAACCAGCTAGATATATCCAGTTCTATGACCTTGCAAGTTTACGGCATTCCAAACTGCGGCACCTGTAAAAAAGCGTTCCAGTGGCTAGCGGATCGTCAGATTGACTATGAATTTATCAATACCAAAGACCATCCTCCCAGCCAGACAATGATTCAAGATTGGGTCAAAGCCCTAGGCTCTAAACCCATGCGAAACACCTCCGGCCAATCTTACCGAGCCCTTGGAGATAAAAAACAAGCCTGGAGCGATGACCAATGGGTTGGAGCTTTTGCCCAGGATGCCATGTTGCTCAAGCGTCCGCTTTTTGTCAAAGACGACAAAGCCGTTATGGTCGGCTTTCGAGCCAATGAAGCTGTTCTTCAACAAACTCTCGCTTAACGCCTTAGGCTTCAGCAACCCATCCTTCATCGGCCAACGTGACTGAAGTAAATCTCCCCAATCAGCGCTGGCGTATTTGTCAGCCCAGCCAAACACAGATGGCAGAAGTAGCCCAGGCTGCTCAGCTTTCGCCCGTCTTGGCTCAAGTCCTCATCAATCGCGGAATCTCTACCGCTCAAGCCGTTCGGTTTTTCTTAGACCCAGAATCCCAAGCCCTCCCCTCCCCTCTGGAAGAATTTCCAGATCTAGCCATCAGCCTGGAACTCCTAGAAACTGCCATCCAGCAACATCATAAAATTGCCATCTGCGGTGACTACGATGCTGACGGGATGACCAGTACGGCCCTATTACTACGAGCCTTAAGAGCCTTAGGTGCTCAGGTGGATTATGCCATTCCCAGCCGAATGCATGAAGGGTATGGCATCAACGATCGCATTATTGAAGACTTTGCCACAGAAGGCGTCCGCCTCGTCCTCACCGTCGATAACGGTATTGCTGCCTGTGAGCCGATCGCACTGGCCCGCGAGTTAGGTTTAGCCGTCATCGTAACGGACCACCACGACCTACCACCCCAACTCCCCCCCGCTAACGCAATTCTGAATCCCAAACTCTTGCCAGAGGGGTCTCTCTACAGCGGACTGGCAGGTGTGGGTGTCGCTTATGTTTTGGCGGTAGCCCTGGCCCAACAGATGGGACAGACCCAAACCTTAGTCACCCCCTTATTAGAACTCTTCACCCTAGGAACGATCGCGGATTTAGCTCCTCTCATTGGTGTCAACCGTCGCTGGTTGCAACGGGGCCTCAAGCGCTTACCCTATTCTGAATTTGCTGGAGTCAAGGCATTAATTCAAGTCTCTGGCAGTTCCTCCGCATCCAAACAAGCCTTTAAGCCAGAAACCATCGGCTTTCGATTGGGGCCACGGATCAATGCAGTTGGGCGGATTGGCGACCCGCAAACGGTGATCGAACTCTTAACCACTAACGATCCGGTCATCGCCCAAACCCGCGCCATCGAATGCGAACAAGCCAATCAACTACGCCAGCAGATGTGCCGCGATATCGAACGAGCTGCGATCGCTCTCATTGAAAGCAATACCGATGGCAGTCTAGACCCCTTAAAAAAACGGGTATTGGTGGTCATCGAACCAGATTGGCATCATGGCGTCATCGGCATTGTAGCCTCGCGATTGGTGGAGCGGTACGGCGTTCCGGTGTTCATTGGCACCTATGAAGACGAGACCCAAACGCTGTTGAGAGGATCGGCGCGGGGAATTCCAGAGTTCGATATTTTTGAGGCACTTCAGTTTTGCAGCGACCTCCTCGATCGCTTTGGCGGACACCGAGCCGCAGGGGGATTCACCCTAGCCGCTCAAAACTTACCCCAACTGCGATCGCGTCTCAGTGAGTTTGCCCATTTGCACCTGAAGCCGGAATACCTCAAACCCCTTGTCACAATTGACGCCCAAGCCCAATTTAGCGACCTAGACTGGGACTTGTACCATCAGATGGATCGGCTTCAACCTTGTGGGATTGGGAATCCAGAGCCTGTTTTCTGGACGCCGCAGGTCAAGGTCTTAGACCAGCGCATTGTGGGTCAAACCCATCTCAAAGTAACCCTCGCTCAAGATTCCTCAAAATCAGAAGATTCCTTTGCTGCAATCGCATGGCGGTGGGGAGAATATTACCCGTTGCCGGAACGGATTGATGTGGCCTATAAACTGAGGGAAAATACCTGGAACGGCCAGACGAATTTAGAACTGGAATTGGTGGGCGTGCGTATGCCAAATTCAGACCCTGCAAAACCTGCACCATCGACCTTGCGATCGCCCCTATTGCCCGTAGCAGAACCCACACTCAATTGTCCAGAGCCGCCTGCTGTATCTATTCAATCCATTGATTGGCAACCCCTAGAGCGTCTTGAAACCTTACTGCCAACGCTCTCAGGAAATGTACTGCTGTATGGATATCAACGCCCCTACGTTTCAGCTCAAGACTTAACAGGCGAACTGGTCTACGATCGCCCTCGCGGTCCTTGCTCCAATATTTTATTGTGGACCTTGCCGCCGTCTTGGACTCACCTGCGCTGGTTGCTAGCTCTGGCCCAACCAACGATCGTGTACGTTCGCAATGGCGTTCCCAAACTGCCCGATGCCGAAACCTTGCGATCGCAGTTATCTTTTGAAATTGTTAAAAAGCCT
>JAAURS010000119.1 GCA_012032135.1 Acaryochloridaceae cyanobacterium RU_4_10
GTTGTGAATCGATTTTGTGCAGCAATGTCGAGCGAAAATGCTAGAAAGGCCAGAATCTGTTCGTGGAAACCAGTCTCTAGGGCATAGGCTTTGAAACTATCGAAGTCCGCTTCGACTTGCAAATGCAAAAACCGATTCGCCAAAGGCGTGGGCATGTCAAATACCGCCGCTCGATCTTCCTTCCGGTTGCCCGCCGCCCACACGAACCACCCCTGCGGCACGACATAAGACCCCACCTGTCGATCCAAGATCAATTGCTGCGCCACTCCCTGCATCGCTGGGGGAGCCATATTCAACTCGTCTAGGAACAAAATACCCTTGCCGTCCCTGGGCAGAAATTCCGGCGGGTACCACTTCGAGAGACCGTCTTCCGCCACGGGCAACCCCCGCAGGTCTGTAGGCGCAAGCTGACTCAAGCGCACATCGACGAAGTTCAAGTCATGGGCTTGGGCAACCTGACTGACAATACTAGATTTACCAATCCCTGGCGGACCCCAAATCATGGTGCTGATCTGCAAGTTTTGGCGCACAAGGTTGTCGAGATAGGCTTTAAGTTCGTTGGGGTTCATCGGAAATCTAACGGTCGCGGACACGAGCAATATTGCACTTTTCTTAGCTTGCCCAAATAGCGGCAAACGATCGTCCCCCGCATTTCACCGCTCATGTCTGAGTCATTGCAACAACTTGCTGAGTTGTCAATACAAACTGTAAAAACGTAGGGGAAATAATTACTTCCATTCCTCGAAACTGTTGAGCTTGATATTCGCCATCCACAAGACGATGAACCGTTACAGTAGGCTGCTTAGGCGATCCTATATACTGCAAACCTCCTAACCCCGCATAATCCACAATCCAATATTCCAACACCCCCAACGTCTCATACTCATTCAACTTAATTCGATAATCATCTCGCCAATTCGTACTCACCACCTCAATCACTACAGGCGGAGGCACATACGCCGCAGCCGAAGCAGAACTTTGGCGCATCCTGTCCCATTCCTCCTTCGCAAAAACCACAATGTCCGCCTTGCGACTGGACTCATACTCACTTCCATCTGACTTAAGCCTAACCTGTTTCCCCTGCCGAGGAACATAGGGCAAATTCAACGACTGACAATGGCTCACCAAAAGACTGCATAGCCCATCCACCACATCTTCATGTTTTGCATTGGGTTCACTGAGAGGCACGGTAACTCCATTGACCAGCTCAAAAGATCTGCCAGAACCATCATCCCAATTCAGAAATTCCTCAAAGGTAAGGGGTTGATTGAGAATTGCAATCATTGTAGTTGACCTCTAGCAGGTTAACTTTCTACAGATAGAGTAGTCTTATTCCTATCATAATCGCCACTAAACAGCTACAGGATCTAGATCCTCAAAACCTATATTTTTTGGCGGATTGATTGCCTATTGTCATCAGCCCAAGAAGCTTTCTCTCAATATCAATGAGTTTTTCCTTCCTTTGGCTTAAACCGAACTCAGATTATTTGTACTCAATCAGCGCACTCCGATCGCCCCGCAACCGATTCATATGAAAGCGCACTTGGCCCTGTAACTCTGGGAACTTAACGATCGCGCAAAAGAAAGCATAGTAAAAAGCCGAGCGAGAATCCGTGCGATCGCAAGTTTGCCGATATATCTTCACCATCAAAAGCGGATAGAGCAGGAACAGCAGCACGCTCCAGAAATGAGTGAAGGGTAAAAGTGCCAAACTGATGAGCGGAATTGCGAATCCCCAAACCCAAATTCTGAGACTTTCTTTAACCCAAAACCGCTCCGGCTTTTGACGATGCATCCAGGAAACTTCAGCATAAGCATGTCCCCCTCTCACCGCCCGCTGCCACCACTGAGCAAATTTCATCATCTGGGCATCATGCCAAGTCATATCGCGATCGACACGCAAGATGCGCCAACCATCCTGACGCATCCTCAAACACAGCTCCGGTTCCTCCCCAGCAATCAAAGTTGGGTTATATCCTGCGGCTTGCTGGATTGCCTTCACCCGCATCATTGCATCACCTCCGCAAGCCAAAGCCTCCCCCACGGCAGTATTCCACTCTAAATCGCACAGCAAATTAAACACCGAAGCTTGCGGAAACCGTTCCCGTCGCCGCCCGCAGACTACAGCAACCGTTGGTTCATTTTGTAGGACAGCTAGAGCGCGATCGCACCAACCCGCCACCAATTCGCAATCTCCATCCACAAACTGGACATACTCAAGATCTGGATAAAGCTCCAACAATCGGGCTAAGCCCGTATTCCGCGCCCGAGCAGCGGTAAAGGGAATGCTCAAATCCAGTTCTATGACTTCAATGCCCAGCGATCGCGCAGACGCTAAGCTAGGATCTGTCGATCCAGAATCGACGTAGACGATCTGGGTGGATTGGGCGATCGCAGACTTCAAACAAGCCACCAATCGGTCCCCCTCATTGCGACCGATCGCAACAATCCCAATTTCAGACGATCTCATGGGTTTCAGAAGGTGACTCAGTACTGATTTTATCGGGCGATCGCAACAGTCGTGCCGGAATCCCAACGGCTGTTCCGCCTGCGGGGATATCTATTAAAACCACCGCATTGGCCCCAATATTCACATCATCTCCCAGCGCAATCTTGCCTAAAATCTTTGCCCCCGCCCCCACATTCACGCGATCGCCGAGCTTGGGAGCCTCTAAAGGTTTCTCTACATAGCGATTGCCCAAGGTTACTCCTTGACGCAGGATACAATCATCCCCAATCTGGCAATCTCCGTGGATCACAATGGCACTTTGGTGCTCAATAATGACACGACGACCCAACTGGACAGTATAGGGCAAATCAATCCCGTAAACATTACGGACATGTCGATACATCGACCGATAGAGGAGGCTAAAGGGAGCCCGTAATACCTTTGGCTCAAACTGCATCCGCCACACGCCAAACCGCTGCACTGCGATCGCCCTAAAACCAGGTTTGGTCCAATCTCGACCGTTGGCTACCCAATCTTCATGAATTTGTGCCCATAGGTTTAGGTTAGGGCATGGGCCGTCACTCAAAGCTTGCCTCCTTTAATCCAGATACTGTTCTGGAAAAAATCCTGAAGAAAAGAGGGTGGATCGGGATCGGGCTTATTCGCAACCCAACGACGGACTCGCCAACACGCAAACCCTGCCATCCAAGCTAAATCTGTCATCGCTGAATAGAAGGCACCGTGGTGTTTCAAAAAATAACGGCGGCGCGAATCAAACCAATATTGCGGCATCCGTTTGGGCGGACGCTTAGTATCCGTTACGCCAGAACTTTGTCCCACCAAGTGCACCACCCTGCTCTGAGGCACATACCAACAATCCCATCCCGCCGCCTTGGCACGACGACAAAAATCAACCTCTTCAAAGTACAGGAAATACTCCTCATCAAATAGCCCTGAAGATTCCAGCACCTCACGCCGAACCATCAAACTGGCCCCCGCCAGCCAATCCGCCGGACAAGGGGTATCGGTCAGCGGTAACGTCACAATCTGATTCCGTAACAATTGCGAGATAGGACCCAGCCGCAACCCTTGATCGAATTCCGTCCAAAAGGAAAGAAATCGAAAGGCTGAGAACTGTTGGGTGCCATCCGGATCTTCCCAGCCGACTCCCCACCAACCCCACCTGGGGATGCTCATCTAAAAATTGAACCAGGGGTGCGATCGCATGAGACCTCACCCTAGCATCTGGATTCAGTAACCAAATATAGTCTGGCGGTTCCGTTGCAGCCAGTGCTTGACGGAAAACCGTATTATTGCCAGAACCAAACCCCTCATTGTGGGGAAGGGGCTCTAATCTAACCCAAGACTGCCATTGATGATCTGTAATGCCTTGATTCAATACTTCTATAGAACCATCCCCAGAGGCATTATCCACCACCACCACCTGCATCTCTGGGTAGTGCGATCGCTCAGCAGAAAGCGACCTCAGGCAATCCAGGGCGAGCGACGCAGTGCGGTAATTGACAATGACAACCCAAAGACGGGAACGGACTTGCATTGGATCCTGCTCGATCGAACGGCTCAATAGTTAATTTGGTATCCTGAGCCACAAATTGCTCATCAAACCTTTACTACGATCGCATTGAGTATAGAGTTGTCTATACTCTTCTGTATAACCTTAAGGCTAACCAACCCTTAGCATTTAAGGTAAATCTCTTTTGTTCCAAGCCTACTGGCCCACACAAAGAGCAAAAAGTACATTGATTTCCTTTGTTCTGAGCAGAGAATTGCTATGAATCAGCTCAAGACTAACACTCCTCAACTTCTTTCTTTTCGCGCCGATGGTCACTATTGGAGCGAACTCAAGCGGGCGATCTCTGAAACCTCTGGATTCCAACGATGGGTTTTAGAGCGCGATGTAGAAACAAAGGGATTAGAACCCACTCAAGATACGATGGTGCAGCTTTACCTGCGTCAAACGCTGGAAACCTTGGCCTACTGATGTCAGGTCAGTTGCCATACCAAAAATGTCCCACAGAAAAGAGGGGTTGAATCAAATCAACCCCTCTTTTCTGTTACAACCGATATCGTTTATTTAACAAGTAACCCAGTGACTGCTGTTGCAACCGTCTGAAGCTGAGAAGTTAATCTTGGCTTTGTCAGGCTTTGCATCTTGGAGAGAGGTTTGCACGCTCTTGAGACCATTCATTAATGGTTTTTGTAGTTTCCGCCAGACTGTTTTTCAACCGTTTCGCTGATTTTGCTCCAGGAGGTTTGTAATTTTGTTGCTTCTGTTTGAGCTGTGGTAAAGTCGCCCGCTTTAACCGCAGTAAGGGTGCTGGCTACACCATCTTTCATTCCCAGCACACCATCTTTGATTCCAGCTAAGTTACCAACCATGCTTGCTGCCTTGTCAACAGCACCTTTAGCAGCGTCGGTGGTCTTGCCAGCGGTGTCTTTAGCCGCATCTACAGTCTTACCCGTTGCATCTTTGGCTGCATCCACAGTCTTGCCAGCGGTATCTTTAGCTGCATCTGCTGCTTTGCCTGCTGCATCAGTGGTCTTGCCTGCTGCATCTTTAGCCACATCCGTGACTGAGCCCGTTGCATCTTTGGCCGCATCGGTTACGGTTTTGGTTTCTTCGCCACAGGCGGTCAAAGAGACAAGTCCGAGTATAGAAAGAGCAAAAATGGTATTAAAACGTTTCATGCTGGATAATTCCTCACTCCAATTATTTGCTAAGTAAATTTACTTAGCTCGTATCATTATTGCATGAGCCTTAAGGATATGCACATTGTTGGAACTTTATTCTGTATCAACGTAAACGTTAATAGAACTCGCAAAGGGAGATTGATGGCCGTTGCAGATCGTAGACTTTCCTGTTTTAGCAACACCTGAACCGCTTAAAATGTTTGGAATCTCTTCTATTAACGCAAGCAAAACTTTTATTTCTATAAACCTTCTGTAGAGAAGTCTATGACGCGTATTCCCAAGGTTATTGTGCTGGACGACGATCCGACTGGATCCCAAACGGTCCATAGTTGTTTGCTGCTGACCCGCTGGGATGTGGAGACGTTGCGGATGGGATTGGCAGATGCTGCGCCCATTTTTTTTGTTTTGACCAATACTCGTGCCTTGGCTCCAGAGGCGGCAGATCGGGTGACGCGGGAGGTTTGCCAAAATCTTAAGGTAGCGATCGCAGCTGAATCCATTCAAGATTTTCTAGTCGTCAGTCGTTCTGATTCAACGCTACGGGGGCATTACCCCATTGAAACGGATGCGATCGCGCAAGAGTTGGAACCATTTGATGCCCATTTTCTGGTGCCTGCCTTTTTTGAGGGGGGACGGATCACCCGTGATAGCATCCATTACCTGAGGGTGAATGGTGTGGAAACCCCCGTCCACGAAACTGAATTTGCCAAGGATTCCGTGTTTGGGTATCGCCATAGCTACCTCCCAGATTATGTGGAAGAAAAAACTCAAGGGCGGATTGCGGCGGATGCAGTGGAACGTTTTTTGCTGGCTGATATTAAGTCTGGGAGTTTAGAACGGCTGATGACGCTGGCAGGAAATGCCTGTGTTGCAGTAGATGCCGTGCAGCAGGAAGACTTAAATCGATTTGCACGGGATTTATTGGCAGCAGCAGCACGGGGCAAACGATTTTTGTTTCGAAGTGCGGCCAGTTTGCTGACGGCATTGGCCCAGTTGCCCCCGCAACCCGTCCCAGCAGAACAGATGGGGCAGGTCGTGCGGTTGGGTAAGCCCGGAGTTTTTATTGTTGGATCCCATGTCAAAAAGACGACGGAGCAGTTGGCTTGTTTGTTAAATGAACTTGACATTGTTGGGATTGAAGTGCCTGTCAGTCGGTTGAGAGACCAAGCAGAGGGGTATGCGTCTTTGCTTCAGGAAACCATAGATAAAGTCAGTTTGGTTCATGCCGCAGGGCAAACACCCGTGGTGTATACCAGTCGGGTAGAGTTACAGTTTGCGGATACTGAAACCCGTCTTGATTTTGGCATAACAGTTTCGGCCTTGTTGATGGAGATCGTGCAGGGGTTGCCTAGGGATCTGGGGTATTTAGTGAGTAAGGGTGGAATTACGTCTAACGATGTCTTGAGTAAGGGGCTGACTCTTAGAACTGCTCGAATTCTGGGCCAAATTATTCCAGGTTGTTCAGTGGTGCAAACGCCACCCAATCACCCGTTATTTGGTGAGTTACCTGTGGTATTGTTTCCTGGAAATGTGGGGGATGCTGATGGGTTAGTGATGGTGTATCGACGTTTTTGCTCTTAAAATTCATTTTTTCTGGGTGAAAAAAAATATCCATAACGATATACCTTAGAGGCAGCATGAGATTCAATCTATCTCTCAAAGGCAATGGGTTCATAAAATGTCTCTGTTACAGGCTTTTCTCCTCATTGGATTGGCACTGGTTTTTATTCGTCAAATTTTGTTCCTTTATTGGAGCCGATCGCAGTGTCCCGTTTGCAAATATTCGCTCCAACGCATTAAACCGGGTCCTTGGGATAAACGTTTAGGGCAAGTGATGTTTGCCCCCGTCAATCGATACAAATGCCAGCATTATCGTTGTAGTTGGACGGGTTTATCTGTTTCTGCGATCGACCGAATCGCTGAATCTACGAATGGAAAGGGCAAAAATGGTTGGGTTAAGGAGAGTAAAACCTTGGCCGTTGAACCAAGCGTAAAACCGACGGTTACCGATCCAGCATCGGTCATGACCAGCGATCCGCCCAAGCGTTCAGAACTTCATATTTTAGAGAAAAGTTTGCAGCAATCCCTCAAGAAAGGGGAGTTTACAATTCAGTATCAGCCCAAGGTCAATATTGAAACCAACGATATTATTGGCATGGAAGCCTTATTGAGATGGAACCATCCCACTAATGGATCTATTTCTCCTGCTAAATTTATTCCATTGGTTGAAGAGTATGACCTCATTGTGACGATTGGCGAGTGGATGTTAAACAAAGTTTGCCTGCAAGTTAAGCATTGGCAGGATCGAGGTTTGTCCCCGCTGACGATATCCGTCAATTTATCTGCCAAAGAATTTTATCAAGCCAGCTTAGTCCCAATGGTTGAGAAGGCTTTAACCGAGACGGGATTAGATCCCCATTGTCTGGAACTGGAAGTGTCTGAAAGCATGGTGATGCAGAATGTAGAATCTGCCAAGCAAATTCTGACCAATTTACAGGCGCTTGGGGTTCAAGTGGCCATTGATGATTTTGGAACGGGAAATTCTTCGCTGCTGGAGTTGAGACAGTTTGCCCTCAATACTTTAAAGATCGACCAGTCTTTAATTCAAAAATTGAAAGTGGGGTCTAAAAAAGATATCGGGACCATTCAGTCTTGTCTTTCTCTTGCCAAAGGTCTCAATTGTAGGGTTGTAGCTGAGGGTGTGGAGACCTCTGAGCAACTTCATTTACTTCGGTCTTTGGGATGTGAAACGGCCCAAGGATATTTGTACGACCATCCCCTATCGTCTGAAGATGCGATGGATGTTTTGCAAGCGAACTGGTTGGGCAGGCGAAGCCCTCAGAAACAAACAGGCATGGCATAATAAGGCGGCACTGTTCTGTGGTTGTTGGTTATGGTTCAGGTTTCAGACCTACCCCTTAAAATTACTCAAGCATTAGTTCCCCAACCAGACCTCGAACTTCAAGTTCCAGATCCGACGGATGAGGATCTGACAGACCACGATTTTTTGACCCAGGTTGAAACGGTCTGGCAGGTCTGCGATCGCTTTGATTTGCAGTCTGAAATCTGGCGCGGGCGGATTCTACGGGCGGTCCGCGATCGCGAAAAACGAGGGGGGGAAGGACGAGGAATCGGATTTCTAAACTGGCTGCAAAACCATGAAATTAGCAAAAGCCAAGCCTATCGACTGATGGAGCTGGCCAATAGCGCCGACAATATGCTGGAAGCCGGAACCCTGGAACTAGAATCCATCAATCGCTTCAGCAAATCAGCCTTTGCCGATACCGTCCAAGCCGAACCTGAGGTTCAGCAACTCATCAGTGAAGCCGCCCGTGATGGCAAACGCATCACCCGGCGTGAGGTCCGCCAACTGGCCGACGAGTGGACCGCCATGTCTTCAGACCTCATCCCTGCTGAAATCAAAACCAAAGCAGCCAACAATACCATCCCCAGCCGATACCTGGCCCCTCTCGCGCGAGAACTGGAAAAAATACCCTCCGAACAATCAAGTCATCCTGCAAGAGGAACTGACGAATAATCCTGATGTCGATACCTTAAAGCAAGTCACCGCTGAGGCGAAGCACTTAGCTAAATATCTCGATTCTGCCAGCCACGTTCAAGCCTTAGAAGACTCTGGCATAAACCTAGAAGAAGCCCTAGAAGAAGCGCTCCGGCTCGGATGTTTGAACTCCGCTGCTGACCTAGTCCATCAAGCCGCACAACTCGAGCAAACGATGGCAAAATTGCATACCACCTGGAAACGCCTCAGCAAACTCTCAGATCGGCTGTATGTGGATAGTGGAGCGAGCACCCCCCAACTGAGAGGGATGCTCCAAGCCCTTGAAAAACTAACGGGCGAAACCTTAGAACTAGAATGGGGCAGCAACGAAAATAATCTGCATCCCACCCTCATTCGCCTTAAGGTGTTATCGGAAATCCATGACGCACCAGCTACCTGAACCCTGGCAATGGGAGCCCCCAAACTCAGATTTTTACGTTCTGAATTGGGGAACTCTGGATCGCTACGTGCTCAGAGCACTGGGGATGCCGTTTTTGTTTGGGGTCAGTGCGTTTTTGGGGATTAGTTTGACGCTGGGGACATTGTTTGACCTCCTCCGTAAGGTCAGCGACAAAGGGCTTCCCTTGGGTACAGCGCTTGAAATTTTGGGTCTTCAGATTCCAAGCTTTTTAAGCTTGGCCCTGCCCATGTCCGTGTTGCTCTCTTGTTTGATGGTGTACAACCGCTTGGCCCGCACCAGTGAAATAACCGCTTTTCGGAGTTTGGGGGTCAGTGCCGTTCGCCTTGCGATGCCGGGGATTGTGTTGGGACTGGGGGTGATGCTGCTGACTTTTGCTCTGAACCAATTTGTGGTGCCTGCGTCTAATTTGCAGGCCAATCAACTGATGAACCAGGCTTTGCATCAAGTCAAACCAGCCTTCCGTGACAAAAATATTTTTTACCGCGAATTTCAAGACGAGCTGCTGTCAAGGGTTTTTTATGCCCGACGCTTTGATGGCGATGCGATGCACGATCTCACCATCTTGAATTTCACAAAGGGAATGCTGACCCAAATTTTGGTCACGGAATCAGCCCCGTTGGAACCCCACGACTCAAGTATGGGATTTACTCAAAGGGACAGCCTATGCCCTAGGTGCAGACACTTTGTCTTATCAAAACATTAATACCTTCGAGCAGAACACGCTGGCACTGTCCCGCGTTCCCCTAGATTTGGCAACAGAAACCCGAACTACAGAAGAAATGGGGATTACGGACACTTATCGGTACTGGCGCTTGGTTAAAGGGACTGGGGATACGAAATACACCCGCCAATTAGATGTCCGGTTCCAGTCTAAGGTTTCTTTCCCGTTCATTTGCGTTGTATTTGCTTTGGTGGGTACGGCTTTGGGGTTGCAACAAAAACAGCGATCGAATCCGAAGGGGTTTGGGTTTAGTTTGGTGATTATTTTTGGCTACTATACAGTTTCTTTTATTACGCGATCGCTGGGAGAAGCAGGCGTTATATCCCCCTTTAGCGCTGCGTGGTTACCGACTTTGGCTGGATTCTTGGTAGGGGGTGTTTTGCTGTATCAGGCCAATCGCTAAGGGGAGCTAATCTGGTGCATCCACGCCAAATCGATAGCCTTTCCCATAAATGGTATGGATGAGTGGCGAATCTTGAGATCCCTCAATTTTGCGGCGCAGAAGGCGAATATGGGCGGCTAAAACATTGCTGGTCGGTTTTTCTTCTTGAGGCCAGATTTGCTGGTAAATATCTTCATGGGTTAAAAGCTGTTGGGGATGTTGGATCAAGTAGGCCAGAAGCTGAGATTCTTTCTCTGATAACGCGATGGTGTGGCCGTTGCGATAGGCAAGCTGGTTTTCTCGATCTAACTCTATGCCTTCAGCACAGATGCGGGGGTGGGTTTGCAAGGGGTCAACCACTGGATTCAGCAAGTCTCCTCGACGCAGAAGGGCGCGGACGCGGGCCAAGAGTTCCCTCAATTCAAAGGGTTTCACCAAGTAGTCGTCTCCCCCTGCGTCTAAACCTTGGACCCGCTCGTCCAGAGTATCCTTGGCGGTCAGAAATAGAACTGGGGTGGTGTCGCCCTGCGATCGCAGTTTCTGACACACTTCAATCCCAGATTGTTGGGGTAACATCCAATCTAAAATGAGCAGGCCATAGGGCTCCCCCCTGTCTTGACGAGCCTGGATAGCTTGAAGGGCCGCTTTACCGTCAGCAGCAACGTCTACAACATATCCTTCTCGCGTTAATGCTCGGCTCAGGGGTCCGGTCAGTTCTACCTCATCATCAACCAGCAGAATGGACATATGGCCTTGTCTCAAAACAGTTCGGCGGACGTAGAATGATTTTACGATAGAGACGTCCGACCGCCATTTATTGTCGGTATAACAATGGGTTCGGTTAGTATGTTGAGTTTTATTTTGAAGGTTTTAATTGCTTCTTCGGCAATCTCTGTGGGGATTAAGCAGATTGGACCTCTACTTGCAATCCCCGCCAGCATGAATGTGATTCTAACGTTTGTGCTGTTGCCGACGGTGTTAATGGGGATTGCGCTAGGAATTCAGTATCAAGCCCAGCGCCGTTAGGTCGTTAATTTCGTGGGTTGTCGGTCGAGCGGGTTGGATGGCATTCTCTCTGCGGTTGAGCCAGATTCCCTTGAGTCCAGCCGCAACCGCACCTTCATAGTCTTCTGACCAACTATCTCCCACATGCCAAGCGTCCTGAGGGGAACAACCATGATTGGCCAATGCGGCTTCAAAAATAGCGGGTTCGGGTTTGGCAGAGCCGACGTGAGTTGAAATCGTAACGGAAGCAAACCACTGAGATAATTCCAGCGCCTCCAAAACGGCATAGAGTCGGCTGTCGAAATTGGAAACGATCGCCAGTTCAATCCCCAAGGTTTTGAGTTGAGATAAGACCGATCGGTTTCTGGATAGACGACCCAAGGATCTGCTTTGGCGAAATGGTCGAACAACGGTTGAAAGAATTCGTCAAAATCAGACAGCTCGGACGTTGCACCCACTTGGCTGAAACTTTGATGGGCGATCGCCCGCCACCATTGGTATTCCAGGGTGAGTAAATCTGTGGGGCTAGCCTCTAAGAATGCAGCTCTGGGTGCGGCCTTAAAACTTTGAATAAACGCTCGATCTAAGTCCTGTTCGTTGATATTTAAACCTGCTTGCTGGGCAAACTGACCGTAAATTTGGCCCACTGTACCGCGCACACCAAATAACGTACCGACAGCGTCAAAAAAGATGATTTGGGGCCGCATAGTTGTAAACATGTATTAAAGTAAGTAAAGTTTAGGCTTTCATGTCCTACTTTCATACTGTTATTTCGCGCTTACTTTAGACCATGACTCCTTGTCCCACCTGCAAACAACCGCTCCATCGCGTCCATAGAAAGCCCCTCGAACGGAAGTTAAGCTATGTTGTACCCGTTCAGCGATTTATTTGCTACAACCATGCTTGTCGCTGGCAAGGGCTCCGGGTTGTGTGGAAAGCACATCCTTTATTAGGAACTAAGCAAGATCGTCCTTCAAAAGGCAACCAAGAGGCATCTTGAAGAGGCGCTTCAGTCTCGTTGAGCAATCTTAAGGCAAGCCCAGTCTTCCTGCTGCCAAGCTTGTTGAACTTGCCATCCGTAGGTGGCTAACGCTTCAGTCACTTCAGGGACTTGCTTTTGCAATATTCCACTTAAGATGCCCCATCCATTGGGCTTGGTTAATGTTGCCATTTGAGGGACTAACCCAATGATGACAGGAGCCAAAATATTGCAACAAAATCCATCCACTGGGGTTTTTGACTGGGCGATCGCCACATCCATACTGCCTTCAAACACCTGCATCCGAATCGCTTCAATGGTATTGAGATCTCGGCATTCTTGAGCCGCTTGGACGGCAAGGGGATCGGTATCGACGGCATAGGCACGATCCGCGCCCAGTTTCAAAGCCGCGATCGCCAAAATTCCAGTGCCGCAACCAATATCGGCCAGGATGTAGGGATGGGAGATGGGCTCGCGCAATTGAGCTTCAAGCGCCACTAAGCAGAGTTGGGTGGTGGCATGGGCTCCGGTGCCGAAGGCCACGCCGGGATCGAGTTGCAATACAATTCGGTCGGTTTGGTCTGGGAGGGGGAGCCAAACGGGATGGATTAAAAGGCGATCTCCAACTTCCGTAGGGTGCCAATATTCTTTCCAACTGCTGGCCCAATCCTGTTCTTCGATCGCGCGCCAACCTACCTCTGCCACACTCAGCCCCCACCTCAGTGGCAACTTGACACAGTGTTTGAGACATTTCCGTCAGATC
>JAAURS010000120.1 GCA_012032135.1 Acaryochloridaceae cyanobacterium RU_4_10
CTCCACCCCACCCCTCCACACTTTGCTTCAAAATGAAGAATTCGCGGTATTTTCTAGCAAGCGACGAATGAGATAGGACATTCCTGGAATCAGTTCGCCGTAGGGACAATACACTCTGACCCGATGCCCTTCAGTGCTCAAAGCTTGGGCTAACTTATCGGCCATGCCGTAGAGGACTTGCGATTCAAAACGCTGAGGCGGAATCTGAAGTTCGTTGGCGACCGCAATGGCTTTGGCTTGCGATCTCACATTATGGCTGCCGATCGCTGCGTGGAGGATGGAATGATTTTCCAGTAAGAGCTGGGTCATCCGCTCAAAATTGGCATCCGTATCGGCTTTTGCGCTGTATACGGGTTGCTGCCAGCCTCTCTGGGCAGATTGGATCATTTCTTGGTCCCAATAAGCACCCTTAACCAACCGCACCGTAACGGGAGTTCCCCGCAACTTCGCCCATTCAATCAAACTCTGGAGATCGGAGTAACTATCGCGCAGATAAGCTTGCAAGGTCAGTCCAATATCGTTGCGATCGCGAAACTCCGGTTCCATCAGGAGTCCTTTAAGTGTCTCCAAGGTCAAGGTTTTATAGACATACTGCTCCATGTCGAAATGGACTGCGATGCCGAGTTTTTGGGCGTGGCGCAAGAGCGTGCGGATGCGATCGCTGGCTTGAGCTTGGCTCCCCTGAGCGTCCAGAGGATCGATTTGTGAATAAAAGGCCGTCAACTTAACGGAAACCTGTCCCTTCGAGAGGTTGGCTTCCGTTGTTGAGCTTCCTTGAGCCAGTTGGGCCATCAAATCGAGGTACTTCTGAAGATAGGCTGCGGCTTCTTGTTCTGTAATGACGGCTTCGCCTAGGATATCGACGGTGAAAGCCATACTATTGCGGTGCAGTTTCTCGATCGTTTTCTGCACCTGAGTTATGTTCTCGCCTGCGATGTAACGATGGGCCAAGGCAGATACTGCGGTAGAGAAAGTAGTTGCTGCCATCTGCCCGGGCAAGGAATCTGGTGCGGCAAAATTGAGCAATTGTTTGAGCGCACTGGGGAGTTCCACTCCTGGCAGTGTTAAGTATTCTTGAAGGTGACGGGCAATTTCAGCTTTGGTTGAAAGCGTGGGTAAAACATCGATCAGCCGAAACAGTTGGACTCTAAGCCCAGGATTGTTCAAGGTCCAGTTCAGCAGCTTATCTTCCAGCCGAGTCTGGTCTCGCAACTGGGCAAACCACGACCCCTGTTGCCCCTGCATAGCAGCAATCAACTGCTGTG
Organism: Acaryochloridaceae cyanobacterium RU_4_10; assembly: GCA_012032135.1. Lineage (GTDB taxonomy): Bacteria > Cyanobacteriota > Cyanobacteriia > Thermosynechococcales > Thermosynechococcaceae > JAAURS01. The sequence goes on from JAAURS010000120.1 coordinate 1,266, forward strand.
CGATCGCCTGGGTGTTTTGTTCGGAGCTTTGGCTAAACAACGTCCCCTTCATCACAGGTTTGCTCCTTTGCGATTACTTCCATTATGCCAAGGGGGACGAGATTTGCCGATATTTTAAAGAGGTCGGATAACGCGGCACGGGTTGCCTGCGGCAAAAACATCGGCTGGAATACTTCGGGTCACGACACTTCCCGCACCGATCGTAGAGCGCGCGCCAATTGAAACGCCTGGGCAAAGGATAGCACCGCCGCCAATCCAGACATCCTCTCCAATGTCGATGGGCTTTCCAAATTCGAGACCCGTGCGTCTTTCCATTGCGTTGATGGGATGCGAGGCTGTATAAATTTGTACGGCTGGCCCCAGAAGTGTGTTGTGCCCAATGGAAACAGGGGCGACATCAAGGATGATGCAGTTTAGGTTGAAGTAAACGTTTGAACCCAGCTTGATGTTGTAGCCGTAGTCGCAGAAGAAGGGCGGAGTGATGTTTGCATCTGTTTGGGCGTGAAAGAGCAGCGCTATCAAATCGCGCATGTGCCCGGTGTCCGATGGATCGAGCGAATTGATGGCATGACACAACTCTTTTGCTCTCATTCGTTCGGCAGAAAGTTCCCGATCGTTTGAGTTGTATAGCTCACCCGCGAGCATCTTCTGCTTCTCAGTACCCATCGTTTTTAGTTACAGTTTCTGTTCTGTTGTAGCCATTGAGCGGCGATCGGGTGGTCGGAGTCGCTGGGTACGATGCTTGCAAACCAAGCGCTGGTATCGACAAAAATCATGTTTTTCTAACGGTTTTCGGTTGGATAGAGAACGGCATCGCGATCTCGTCCTGAGAATTGCGAGGAGTCTCCTTCTAGAGGCAGGGCTGCAATAGCCGCCAAAATAGCGGCAGAGCTTTGCGAGATTGCAGGGTCTTGTTCATTCACAATAATTAATTGCACCTGTGTACCTTCTTTGAGGTCGATGGGTTGAGTGGGCTTCAATACGCCTTGTTCATATATGGCAGCAATGGGGGTGGCCATGTTTTTAGGTCTCAAGCGATGAATTCATACTATGAGCTTACAGAATTCTCTTGGGTTTCGGAAACAGAGGCGATCGCCATTGCCCCTCGCTTAAAATGACAGAGAAATGGCGGTGGGGAGCGATCGTAGATAGTTTTGTCAAAATCAAGGCTTTCCATCCCTCAACTTTGATAACCTCTGAAAACAGTTGAAGAAATAACACCCGATACGACCAAACTGTTAGATTTGCCTGTAGCCTAGAAATCTAGAGATGTCTTAACTGGCCATGGCAACGATCCACTTCAAAGGCAAGTCCTACGTTCGAAACCACCACCTCACCCTCAAGTACCATCATTTGGTGCCCAGCCTATCGACAAAGAAGACCTCGCACAGCATGACAAATGGCTCTGCATGATGATGCCGCGTCTAAAATTGCTCAGAGCATTGAATACTGTCAGCTCCCTTTTGAAATTTATAAGTTTAAGGAATGAACTCTTAAGGAAATTAGGGTGATGGCGAAAAAAATTCGAGAACTTAAACAACTGTTACGTCGGACAGGATTTCAAGAAATTCCAGGAAAGGGTAGTCATACAAACTGGATACATCCACTTTATACAGGCAAAATAACAGTTTCGGGAAAAGATGGTGCAGATGCTAAATCTTATCAAGAAAAAGATGTTTTAAGAGCAATTCAAGAAGTTGAGGAAAAGAAGAATGATGAACAGTCTTAAATATCAAATGGTGATTCAGTGGTCAGAAGAAGATAATTGTTTTCTAGTGGGATTCCCCGATTTTCCGGGGCAGCAATGGCGTACCCATGGTGAAACTTATGAGGAAGCGGTGACGAATGGAATCGAAGCGCTCGAATCATTAGTGATAGCTTATGAAGCCACTGGAGAGTCCCTCCCAGAACCCAGTATGATTTACGCTGTCGCCTGACCAACATTAACCGATGGAACTCAAGGACTACCAAAAACATTGTATTAACGAGGTAAAGGTTGAAGATGAATGGAAACGCAAAATAAACGAATTTTTTTTCGTAAATCATTGAGTTCATGAAAATAATAGATGGGGGAAAAGTTAGATTGTTTTTAGTTATAATTTCTGTTCTAGTAATTCGGAGAGAGTGACTACTTTAAATCCTTTCCGTTGCAACTCCGGTAACACTGTCTCAAGGGTTTTTACAGTTCGTTTGCCCCACTCTCCTTTTGGACCGCGATCGTGAAGGATAATAATCGCGCCAGGACGGACATTGCTCAATATTTGTTTTGCAGCGAACTCAGAAGATGGAACGATCGTGTCATAAGGCCAAATTGAGCCTAAAGCAACTTGATAATGGTACTTCTGCGCGACTCGGATCATTTCACGATTTGCCATTCCACCCCCTGGTCTCAACCAATTCACTGCCATGGGTCGATCGCTGAATTTTGAGACTTCTACCATTTTCTGCTGAGTCTTGAGCAGATCTGATTCAAATGTGGGGAGAGGGAGCTTAATGCTTGGCTCATCTCTCCAAAGATGGTTTCCAGCTTCATTCCCTTGCTTGAGGATTTCAGTCACCAAAGATTGATTCTCTGGCGTGATGCGCTCTCCAATCAAGAAGAACGTTGCATGAGCATCATATTTGGAGAGCACTTGTAAAATCTGATGGGTTGTTGTGGGACGATGGGTTTCTGTATCATCAGGCCCATCATCAATCGTCAGAGCCACCATTGGGGAGTCTGTTTCCACAAAGAAAACAGCACCTGGACAGAGCCACGGCGATATCTTCATCCACAGCCATCTGGGCTGAAGCCAAAGCAGACCGATCGCACTCCCCGTGAGGAGCAAGATAGCAAAAACGAGCAGCATTCTCTTCTGTATGCGGATCTTCATCGACTTCCTACTTCAGTCCCTCTCCCACCCATCAAGCCGGATAAATTCGCAGCCGACGGTTAGGTTCTTCACCAAAACTTTGAGATTGAAGTCGATAATGTTCGATCAATTCATGCTGCATTTTGCGGACTTGGGACGGACGGGGCAATAACTCAACGGGTTGCCCTTTGGGAATCACAATTTGCTCCACCGCCAGTCTGGCTTCTTCCAAGGCTTCCATTTCACCATCATTGCTGCCCGTCGAAAACATATTGATGTCCAAAACTTCAGATTCTGGCTCATCAATGTTCAACAGACGCCGCAATCCTCTGGCAATTTGAGGGATAGAGTTGGATTTGATGCTCACGATCGGAACTTGTTTCATTCTGGCAACTTGCTTGAGCTTGCCATGACTCTTCACATGCGATCGCAAAGCAAACACCACATCCGCACAATCGATGTCCTTGGTCAGAATTACGGGTAGTTTCAAGGTTTGGATCACTTGATCTAGCTGCGATCGGCTGACGGCATAGGGATACACATGAAGGGGGAGATCCTCTCCATTGGGACCCATTTTGCGCTCCATGTCTGGGTTCAAGACCTCTTGGTACCGGAAAGATTCATCCAGTAAGGATTGAAAATCCCTCACTTCAGGCGTCAGCGAATCTTCACTGGAGAACGGGACAGGCCGCATATGCCCCGCACCACCCCAACCCGATTTAGCCAGCCGCAACGCATCCAATTCATTGGCCATTGTGGGTTCGGGTTTGGACTGGGTTTGGATGATTTTGACTTCTCCAGTTTCGCTCAAACTCCGCTCTTGGGGAGCCGGAATCCGTCCCCGCAGTAAGGTATCGATGGTGATGGCCACGTCATCATGGATCGTCCAGCGCTGCCGCTCCAGCATCTCAATGGCAATTTCAAAGGTTGGGGGGGCTTTGCGCTCCAGAATGCTCTTCTGCGTTCCGCGCCGTCGGGCTTCGTCATCCCCTAAGGTGACAGATTGAATGCCACCCACCAAATCCGAAAGAGTCGGGTTTTTCATGAGGTTTTCGATGCGGTTGCCGTGGGCGGTCCCGATGAGCTGAACGCCCCGTTCTGCAATGGTACGGGCTGCGATCGCCTCTAGTTCTGTCCCAATTTCGTCAATCACGATGACTTCTGGCATGTGGTTTTCCACGGCTTCAATCATGACTTGATGTTGCAGTTCGGGACGGGCCACCTGCATCCGTCGGGCGCGACCGATGGCGGGGTGGGGAATATCCCCATCTCCGGCAATTTCATTAGAGGTATCGATGATCACCACGCGTTTGAGCAGATCGTCAGCCAAGACACGGGCAATTTCGCGCAGGGCGGTGGTTTTACCCACCCCCGGTCGGCCCAGAAGGAGGATAGAACGTCCGCTTTCAATCAAATCCTGAATCATGAGGGTTGTGCCAAACACGGCGCGACCCACGCGACAGGTGAGACCAATAATGTCTCCTTTACGATTGCGAATGGCGCTGATGCGATGGAGCGTCCGCTCAATTCCAGCACGGTTATCGCCGCTGAAAAACCCCACTCGGCTAATGCAGTAGTCCAGTTCCTCACGGGTGACCACATCTTTAGATAAGTACTCGGCCTCGTGGGGGAACCGAGCCTCTGGCTCGCGGCCCAGGTCTAAGACCACTTCAATCAGGGCGTCTTTTTGGGATGGGTGAGGAGGCGAGTGCGGATATCGAGGGGAAGAATATCGAGGAGTTTTTCTAAGTCATCGGTGATGCGGGGCTTTTCTCCAGTTGCTGGATCGATCATAAGTCGTGCGTATCGGTATTGCCGATTTCATTACAACGTTACAAAGCTGGTTTCTAAGATGCATCAGTCAAAACCTGCAAACTTAGATTCCTAGTTTGGCTCAAGAGTGGGCGATCCCCTTTGCCCCACAAGCGTAATGAACTTATTCTGGCAAAGATTTTGTCAAACTGACCATAAACTACAGCCCAAATTCAAGAATGGATCTATGACACTACGGACAGCTCCTAAAATTTAGCTCCTCAATGAACGTCAGGATAATAGTTTTATGGATGCTTTTGAATTGATTGTGTTCGTGAGTCGTTTATCACTCTTTAAAGCTCGATTGCTTCGTCGTTGTTCAATGGTAGGGGTTGAGAAGATTTTGGGTATTCTTCAGTATAAGCATCAATCGAAAGCTTGGGTTCCTGTTCTCCAATAACGGGTAGCTATTCAGCTTTACAAAACAGTGACTAACAATTGTTGAGTTAGGTAGTATCTTTATGCCAATGATTGGAGATTTGAACTCATTTGCGCTTCCCGATTTGCTACGTACGCTGGGAAATCCCGTCAATCAGGGCAGCTATCGGTTTGGTCAAAAGATGGCGTTTACCGCATTTGGTTGGCCCAAGGAGCCGTGTCCGCAGCGATCGCCCCACAGAAGGAAAGTACCTTAAAAATGCTCTGTGGGGACATTATCAATCCCTCCCACAAAGAATTATTAAGGCCCTTACGCCCTTCTACGCTTTCTCTATCAGAGCCTCTTGGCAATTGGATGAGCCAGAAGAATTGGTTGACTGAGGACGAGCGATCGCTGATTTTTCAGAGACAGCTCACTGCTGGATTGTATCCGTTGTTTGAACTTGCATCGGGTCAATTTTACTTTGTGGCAGATAAGGTACCCCTTCCCTATTGGGAAATGACTGGATTAGATATTCTTGCAGTGGAAGCAATCTCTCAGGGGTTGGAGCTAATTAATGGTAAAACCGTCCAACCTATTGATTTACCATCTTTGGACCTTAAATTTTTGACCCTTCCGTCAAAGACAACAGGACTCCGACTATCCTTGCTGGACAGACGTTTATTACAGTGGTTTAGGCACCCCAATACGATTCAGTCACTCTGTCAGGTGCTGGATGTCGAACCGATCGAACTTCAAAAAGCTTGCAAACGACTGCTCCAATTACAGTTGATTGTTGCGCCACAAGAGTCAAATCCCCTCTTGGATTCGAAGTCGCACTCACAAACCGAACAAGATATTTCTATAAATAAGCAGGAACACATCCCTCCAGAAGTAAATTACAGTCTGGTGGAACGAATTGCTGCCGTATTGAATAAGCCCGTGCTAGGCAAACCCCGCATCGTGACAGATTAAAGCTCCAAACAAAGTTAGGACTTTTTAAGATTTTTGTTGGCAAAGGTCTAAAATTTTGAAAAGCGTCCGATAGATTTACCCAATCGTGGACCCTACCTCAATTCACAATTAGGTTTTTGAGATTAACAGGTAAAGCGGTCTTAAACGCCTGATATTTTTCTTTGAGTTTGAGTTTGCCAGCTTGGAATTTCTCTGAAGAGGGGGCTTTCTTGGCCAGCAATAACCTCTCTGAGAGTAATTTCCGCTGAGCTTGGCCAATGAACAGCGTTGATACTTTGACGGGCTGTGTTGGAGTCAGGATATCGAATAGCATGAGCATATATTCGCCTTGATTGACGAGATTTTGAATCATTTGCTCGTTTTTAGTATCTTTGAGATTGATAAAGCTTGGAAAACAGCGCAAGCGACCCTCTTCATTGAAAAGAACCGTTACCCAAGCAACAATCGAACGGAACTCATCATCAAAGATGAATTCTGTATGGGAATGGGTTAAATGCTGTTGCTGTACTTTTGCATGAGACAGCATCACCCAAAGAGAGGTTGCTTCTCGATCGATCCCTGCAAATGTCTGAGCAAATACGATCTCAGCGATTGGTTTATTGGCAGGCCATGATGCTCGCCAAGCTTGATCGGTCAGTGAGACCTCCAAACACTTCGTTGAATTTGAAGCAAGTATCGGTGTGCGCAAGTCTGGACCATTGATAATTTCATCTAAGATATCCTCAACGGATTCTTCAACTGGCAGGTTGGCTAATCCCTCAGTTGTTGAAGATACAAGATTTTTGAGCACATCAAGGCATTCACCTATGGACTGCGGTCGCTTCTCTATATCTTTTTCAAGACAGCTTTGAATTAACTCATCCAAGGCTTTTGGAATTTGAATGCGAGGGGCAACCTCAGAGATTCTGCGGGGGGGGTGATGGCAGTGAGCGTCAACCCAGTCTCGTAAAGTCTGTTGTTCTGGCACAATGGGTAGATGTCCGGTCAGTGCCTCAAACATAGTGATGCCTAGGCTGTAGATATCCGAACGCGGATCTGGCGGTTGATTTTTCAATTGTTCGCCAGAGGAGTAAGCTAGAGTTCCCATAGCTAACTGTTCCCTGGCTGGATCGTTACGCTGAAACAAGTCAGAAATTCCAAAGTCTAGAACTTTTGCTATTTCTCCTAAACTTTGATTGTGGGTAATAAAAATATTACTAGGCTTTATATCTCTATGAACGACACAGTAGAGTTTGTCCTCAATGAGCACCCCCTGATGGGCACTCTGCAACCCCGAACAAACTTGAGCCATGAGCTTTAAAAAACGGGAAACTTCGAGTGGTTGTAAAGTTATTTCCTGTTCGAGAGTTCCTCCTTCAACGTACTCCATGACATAAAAGGGGATTGAGTCGTTATAAACCCCATAGTCCAAAACGCGGACAATATTGATATTTTGATGGCCTAATAAAGCTCCAGTTCTAGCTTCTTTAAAAAACTGGTCTGCCATCTGCTTGTTTGCTAAATTCTGTGAGAGCACTTTAACAGCGATCGATACATTTCCCAGCAAACTGTCCTCTGCCCGAAAAACGCTGCCCATGGCACCCTTGCCAACCATTTCTCTAAGAATATAGCGGTTAGCCAGCAGTTGACCCGATCTCATGTTGTCGGAACACAGAGAAGAACTGTCCGTCTGCTTGGAACCAGATTTTTTGAATATTTGACGTAATAGTGTCATTAAACGATTTGAGACCGGGTTGATTTTAAGTCCAATTTCAGGGTACCCAAATCACCTGAAGGATTCTACAGCGTTCAGACTCAGGTAAACACTGCGATCGCACCGAACAACATAAAGAGCCATTCCCCTATCCAAGTCACGAGTTGTTCTGAAATACGACCCCCTGCCCCAAACAGCCAGGGTAAATCCTCTATGATGGGTGGAGTTTTTCTTGTGCTGCGATGTCTCCTTTATCCACAGAATCCACGAACCCCACCACTTCGGAACCCGACGATCCATCGCCGCACAAACGCGGTTTAGTCAGTCGGATTTTGGAACCTGCGCTTCAGTTTTGGTTGCGATCGCAGGTGGAATCTGTTGCAACATTACAGGTGCATTTGGAAGGGGGCGATCGGCAAGTCTTATCTGGCTCTATTCCCCTCGTGAGACTGGAGACAGAGCAAGCCGTTTATAGAGGATTGCATCTGACTCGCGTTCAGATCTGTGGCTCTAACATTCGCATCAACATCGGTCAGGTCATTAAAGGAAAAACCTTGAAACTTTTAGACCCCATTCCCGTGGATCTAGAGGTTTGGCTACAGACCACTGATGTTCGGGCTTCTTTGCAATCCAAATTGTTTCAAACGGCATTGATTGAGACATTGCCCATCTTCGTGGGCGATCGAATGACCGATGCCTTAGGGAAGGATTTGCAGCCCAAAGATTTGACGTTGCAAAATTTGGACTTGCAGATAGGAGTAGATCGGCTCCGATTCACTTCCATACTAGTTGCTAGCAATGGAAACGCTATTCCTATGGGGATTCAAACAGGATTGGTTTTGGACGGTCCCAGTTCTTTAACACTCAAAAATCCAGAATGGCTACCCACTCTTCAATCTAAAAGAGGCTTGGCATTGCATGACTTAGAGGGCCATCGCTTTGATTTAGGGCCAGAGGCAACCTTAAAAGTCCTTTCTATTACTCCAGAGGGAATACACATTCAAGGACGGTTGGTCGTTATGCCCTAAAAACAGAACATTATGGGTGTCAAGAAAATTTTGTTAGCAATCCCAACAGCCGTTTGGTTTTGGGCGTTAGTACAGTATTGGGGTAGCACCAACAAAGACGTAGAGCGATCCCAATCCAATTCCAAATACTAAACCAGCCTCCAAGGTGAGCAGCAAACCTGGCAAAAAGGCGACGATTGCTAGAATATAGATAGCCATAAAGGCGAGCACACCCACTGTCCCTAACCCATTCACCCATTCCAGGGCATTTCGCAATAGCTCTTGAACGTCATAAACTCCTACAATCGTCATAGAATTACCTCCAAGTTGTCAGCAACAGAACAGATATGAGAACATTTACAAAAATTCCCTGGCTACCCTTAATGCTGCTCTGGATAACCTACGTTTTGGTGGGATGGAATTTGGCAGCCCATCACGTTATTTGGTTCGTGGTACTTCTGGTTATCACTTTTTCAATGACAGGTTCGTGGGCTGGCAGCAAATTGTTAGAGCAATCCCTTAAATATATTCCTCAGGTCTTACTTGTCGTGTTGGCAATCAGTATCTTAGCGACACTGTCCTTAACATCTTCTTTGTTTGTGACGCTTGGACTGACTCCTTTTCTAACAACATTTTTTGCATGGAACGAAATGCGATTCTCAAACTTTAACCAACGCTCTACAGTTTGGACTTTAATTGGGATGACGTTATTGGGTTTGGGAGTAGGAGAGTTTTTAGATCTGAAGGTGATATCCAGTGCCCGCTACTAAGATTTTGTCTCAAAGCCTCAAGGTACGACAGATTCCTCTACCGATCGCACGATGGGAGGTGGTGCTGGTGCATCTTCTGCTTTAAAGACTGCCTGAAGCGCCTGAGCTAAGGTTTGAGCCATTGCAATCCGATTTTCATAGGCAACGATGACCCGTGCCAAAATGGGAAGTTTGTTCTGAGTGGCTTCCAGGTAAAGCGGTTCTACATAGAGCAAAGACTGCTTCACTGGAATCACGAGCAGGTTGCCCTGAATGGCTCTAGAACCCTGACGGTTCCAAAGCGAAATCTGTTGGGAAATCGCCGGATCCTGGTTGATGCGTGCCTCGATTTGCTCTGGTCCGTACACCAGCCGCTGCTTGGGAAAGGTATAGAGGAGCAATTTGCCATAATTCTTTCCGTCGGAACGCGCCGCCAGCCAAGCAACCAGGTTGGAGCGCTCCTTGGGAGTGAAGGGACGCAGCAAGATGAATTCTTCGGTTTGAACGGTGGGCAAGCTGGTAATAAGGTAGTAAGGTTCCACGAGCTTAGGCCGATCGCCGTAGATTTCCGTGGGGATTTGCCACTGATCTTCGCGGTTGTAGAAGACCTGGGGGTCGGTCATGTGGTAGGTCATCAGTCGCTCAGACTGTATTTTCAGAAAATCGACAGGGTAGCGCAGATGCTGGCGCAATGGAGGCGGCATGGCGCTCAGGGGCTGAAATAAATCGGGAAAAATAGCGGCCCAGCGGTTGATGATGGGGTCGCTGGGGTCGGCAATGTAAAAGGATACGGAGCCGTTATAGGCATCTACGACAACCTTGATGGCGTTGCGGATGTAGTTGAGGGAGCTACTGCCGCCATCGGAGTAAGGATAGCGATCGCTGGTGGTATAAGCATCCACGATCCAGAACAGGCGGCTGGGGTTGTTGGGGCGATCGGGCGTTGGATTGGCGGCGACGAGGTAGGGGTCGTTGTCGTAGCGGAGAAACGGGGCGATCGCTCGGATCCGTTGGTTGATATTGCGTCGGAATAGCAGCTTGGTTTCTGGCTTAAACTCTGGCGTGAGGAGCATCCGCCAGTCGTTTAAGTATTTGGCAAACAAGAACTTTCGCCAAGGCGAAGCGACTGTAATACCCCCTTGCCCATCGTAGGTGTTGTAAACATTTTCGTTGCCGCTGGGGTAGTCCAGCTCCTTTACCTTTGTACCTGTCATCACGTAGGTATTGGACAACTCACCGTAGTAAATGCGGGGCTGCCCGATGGGAATGCTCGCCCGTACTGCGGAGCTGCTGGTTGTCAGGGGAGTCCCTTCCGTAATGCCAATATCCTTAACTAGATATTCGGGCAACCCTTCTGGGCTGGCACGATTGACTGGACTGAGGGTGAATCCGTAGCCGTGGGTATAAATCATGCGCTGGTTGACCCAGGTTTGCGCCTCCTTGGGAACGGCACCGTAGTCCAGTTCGCGGGCGGCAATTAAAACCTGCTGGCTTTCAGTAACGGGGGCTGTTTTGGGGCGAGGTGCGCCTGCCGCTGCCACTTTTGGCGCGGGTTTAAGGGGCGGTTCTCCTTGAAGGGTGTAGCGATCGATATCCGCATCAAAAAAGCGATAGTAGAGGCGAATTTGCTGGAGCTGGCGATTGGTGTCTAGAAGGGGTTGCTGGTCCCAGAGGCGAATGTTACGAATGGTGAGGTCATTGGCTTTAATGTCAGCGTAGGTGAGCTTTCCTGCGGGGTTAAACGTTTGCGTTTCAATGTTTTCAAGACCAAAAGCTTGGCGCGTGTAGGCAATAGTCCGCTGGAGGTAGGGTTGCTCCCGTGCCAGTTCGTTGGGCTGCACCAGGAAGGACTGCACTGCCATCGGCAGGATAGTACTCAGCGCGCCCATCAGTCCTAGGTAAATCCCCGCGCCATACAGCATTGGCTTTCCGGTCAAGGGTTTGGCTCCACGACGAACGGCTTGCCAGAACAACAGCCCTGCGATCGCGAAGGTTAAGCCGCTGAGTCCGGTGTAGGTTGGCAGCCGTGCGGTAATGTCCGTGAAGCTAGCGCCGTCAGGGCACCCTTGGGAGAGTGACAGCAGTTGGTAGCCGGACTGAGCCAATAGACGTCGAAGCCCGACTAA
>JAAURS010000121.1 GCA_012032135.1 Acaryochloridaceae cyanobacterium RU_4_10
CCCTGGCGATTTTTCGAGTTTTGATTGATGAGGAAGCGGCGACCTAGACTAAATCTCGGTTTTTCAACCAGGGGGATATCGGTCTACCGCTCTCCTTTTAAGATACAAGGGGGAGCCACAAGAGTGTAGAGTCATATTCAAAACTTTTCAGACATCCTCTAAAGGAAATTGACAAATTTAGGTGACCTTTGTGAAACGTCTTTTACCAACGCTAAACCTCAACTCCAAAATTATTGCTTTTCTATTTTGGGTGGGTCTAGGAATCACGATCGCGGGGCTCAGTGCCGGAATTGTGGCTGGGACTTGGTCAACCGTTGCCTTGGGACTGGTGATTGGCGGTCTGGTTTTGATCGGGCTTTGGTTGTTGTTGCGTTGGCTGAATGCTCCACCCGCAGGGTCGTCATGGTGGCAGCAACGCTCCACTCAGGCGGGGACCAATGCGCTATTGACCACACTGGCTGTCTTTGTCATTTTAGGTGGGCTCAACTTCTTGGCAGTCCGCGCTCCTGGCCAGCTTGATTTTACGGAAATCAAACAATTTACCTTGGCTCCCCAAACCAAGCAGGTCCTGAAAGCATTAAAACAACCTGTTAAGGCATGGGTGTTTAGTAAGCTGTCCCCATCAGAACCCGAACAGCAAAACCTCTTAGCACAACAACGATCGCTGCTAGAGCTATACAAACGACAAAACCCTGAAAAATTCAGCTTTGAAGTCATTGACCCCGATGCCCAACCCGGATTGGCCCAAAAGTATAAAGTCCGCACCTTAGGGGAATTGATTCTTGAAACGGGCGATCGCACTAAAACCCTTGAAGGCACGCCCACTGAAACCAATCTGACCCCCGCGCTGGCCTCATTACTGCGCGATCGCAAGCTGAATGCTTACATCATTCAAGGGCATGGTGAAACACCGCCGAGTGGCGGCAAGAGCAACCTGAGCGAAGCGATTACCGAACTGAAGAAAAGAGATTTTAACGTTAATGTCCTCAACCTAATCGAACAAAAACAAATTCCAGACGATGCGGATGTGGCGATCGTCGCTGGACCCAAGCGTCCGTTTATCGCGTCAGAGGTCAAACTCTTAAGCGACCACCTCCAACGGGGGAAAGGACTGCTGCTCATGCTAGACCCAGATCCTACTCAGTCGCCGGATCGAAAAGAAATGGGATTGGGCTCTCTCTTAAAAGATTGGGGCGTCCAATTGGACGGACGGCTTGTGGTAGATGCGTCAGGCTCGGGTCAAATGTTGGGTTTGGGACCAGCAGTTCCTTTGGTGACCCAATATGGCAATCACCCCATTACTAAAGAATTCGCTCAAGGACCCTCGTTTTATCCCGTGGCCCAGGCTGTCACCGTCAAGCCCCCCTCTCCCGAGCAAACCGCCACCGACTTAATCAAAACCAATCCCCAAAGTTGGGCTGAGAGCGATCCGACTCAAGCAAAACTGCAATTCGATGCAGCGCGCGATCGCCAAGGTCCTCTCACGTTGGGTGTGGCAATGACCCAAAAAGTAACGGCCAATCCACCCAGTCCCGAACCGTCCAAACCCGCTCCCACCCCATCACCAAACGAACCCAAGCGCGAAGCCAAACTAGTGGTCATCGGAGATTCGGATTTTGCAACCGTTAACGACCCCCAAGTTCTGGATAGCGATATGTTCTTGAATACAGTCACTTGGCTGGGCAGCGAACAAAACGATCCCAGCCTATCCATTCGCCCCAAGGACCTTAAAGATCGTCGGATTGAGATGTCTCAATCCCAGTGGCGAATCTTAATGTTGGTAGGGTTGGGCTTTTTGCCCCTAGCAGCCTTTGGGTCTGCGGCCTATCTGTGGTGGAAACGTCGTTGAAACTGTAGCTGTACAATCCGTTTGCGCCATTCATCCGCCATCAAAATCATTGGCGGACAGAGCATTAACCCCAACCATTGCATCCCTGAAAGCGGCGCAGTCATAAAAATCTTTTCCAAAGGCGAGAAATAAATAATCGACAAAATCAAAGTCCACTCCACCCCAATTCCAATCCAAATCAAAGGATTGCTAAAAAAGCCCAACCGAAAAATCGAGACGCGATCCGAACGACAAGCAAACACATTTCCATCTTGACAAGCCACGATCGCAGCCAAGGTCACCGTTGTGGCCTGGTGGTAGATAGCCATCGTCGTCGCAGTTGCAGAGCGCGACAGAATAGCGGGGCTGACCGCCTGAATCTCCGCTAGTCCGTAGCCATTCGCCCACCAAACCAGAAAGAATCCCGTCATTCCGGCAATCCCCTCTAGCAACCCTAAAAAGCAGTAAGCTCGGAGCAACAATGCCTTGTCTAATAAAGGTGTTGATTTCTTGCGGGGGTGTTGTTGCATAATACCCACCTCCGGTTTCTCTGCCCCCAGCGCCAAAGCAGGCAACATATCCGTCCCCAAATCGATCGCCAGGATTTGCAGAATCAGCAACGCGGGGGGAATCTTTAGAACTACCATCGCTAGGAAGGGTAGAAACTCTGCCATATTGGAAGCCAGAATATAAGTAATAAACTTGCGAATATTTTGATAGACCGCTCGGCCTTGCTCGATCGCCGTCACAATAGTGGCAAAGTTATCGTCAACCAACACAATATCGGCAGCTTCGCGAGCCACATCCGTTCCGCTGATACCCATTGCAATGCCAATATGGGCCGCTCGGAGCGCAGGAGCATCGTTGACACCATCCCCCGTCACCGCCACGATATGGCCTAAATCTTTATACGCCTGCACCAAGCGCAACTTCTGTTCCGGTAGCATCCGCGCAAACACCAAGCCTGTTCGATGTTGTAAGACTCTTCTCAGTTGAGCGTCGGAAAGGTGGCCCAGCCCCTCTCCCGTAACTACTCGTACCTTTCCATCTACTAAGCCAATTTGATGGGCGATCGCCTCTGCGGTCAACCCATAATCCCCCGTCACCATCGTCACATGGATTCCCGCCGCGTAACATTGGGCGATCGCCTCTGCGACTTCTGGACGCGGCGGGTCCATCATGGCCGTCAGCCCCACAAAGGTGAGATCTTGCTCCAGAGAAGCACTGTCTTGCTCCCGTAGTTCCGCGCCACCTTGACGAATTGCAACGCCCAAGACCCGATAGCCTTGACTCGCAAGTGTATCGTTAGCAGTCGTAGCCTCTGCGCGGTCTGATGCTGTCAGTGCCTGAGATTTCCCGTTTTTGAGGATAAACTGACAGTGTTGCAGCACCTCCAAAGGCGCACCTTTCGTCAAACTCAGATAGGGAGATAGATAGGGATCGCTGCCACCCAGTTCTGAAGGACAAAATTGCGCCCAATCCCCTTCCAAAACTACCGTCATCATGCGGCGACGGGAATCAAACGGAATCTCGCGAATTCTGGGCGCTTGGCGCTGGAGCGTTTCCAGGTTTAGTCCCGCCTTTAACGCCACTACCAGCAATGCCGCTTCTGTCGGATCTCCCACCTCTAACCACTGACTTGAATCGCTAGGATGAACCAATCGTGCATTTGAGCAGAGCGCGGCCCCCGCTAGTAGCGCTTGAACCTGCCCCTTAGCCCCAGGGGGAACTGTCCCGATTTCTCCCCTGGGGTTGTAACCCACTCCCGTTACCTCAATAGTTTGACCGTGAATCCACAGCGATCGCACAGTCATCTCATTTTTGGTGAGCGTGCCTGTCTTGTCCGTACAAATCACCGTCGTGGCACTCAGCGTCTCCACCGCAGAAAGACGACGGACCAAAGCATTGCGCTTCGCCATCCGCTTCACCCCGATCGCCAGTGCCAAGGTCACCGTCGGCAACAATCCTTCTGGAACAAAGGCCACAATGATGCCAATGGCAAATACGAAACTTTCTTTGAGTTGCATCCCCACCAGCACATTCGCGAGGAAGAAGACCAAAACACCCATACTCACTGCCACTGCCGTGATAACTCGCACGACTTTAGAGATCTGAACCTCCAGAGTGCTCTGTTCCCGTTTCACGTCTGTCGTCAACCGGGCCACATGACCGAACTCCGTCTGCGTGCCCGTCGCGCTGACAATTGCCATCCCGCGCCCTGCTGCCACGGTAGACCCCGCAAAGACTAAGTTGGAAACTTCCGCAGGCCGCAAATTCAAGTTCGCCACAGGTTCCGCAGTCCTAGCTACAGGCAAAGATTCCCCCGTCAGCACCGAGACATCCACATAAAGTGCTTCTGCTGAAACGAGCCGAGCATCCGCTGAAATGCGATCGCCTTCTTCTAACTGCATGGCATCGCCAGGAACTAACTCCCGCGCCAAGATCGACATCAGCGCCCCGTCTCGATACACTCGCACTTGGGCGGGAAGTACCTTTTTGAGAGAAGCTAGCGCTTGTTCCGCTTGAAATTCTTGCCAAAAGCTAAAAATAGCGTTGACCCAAATCACGGCCCAGATTGCCCAACCCAATTCCGGCGTCCCAGAAACAAAGGCCAGAATGCCTGCCACCCACAACAGCATTGCCATGAAGTGGGTGAGTTGGTCGGTGAAGCGCAGGACGAGCGACCTCCGAGGGGGGTCTGGCAATTCGTTTGGCCCATAGTGTTTGAGCCGTTGTTCTGCCTCAATCTCAGGAAGGCCCTGAGTAGAGCTGCCCGTAGTTTGAAAAACCTCTTTCGTCGTCTGAGTCCAAATGGGACGATAGTGGGAGGCGGACAAAGAGGTTTCAGAGGTTGGCCGATCGAGATTCTGCATAGGCAACTCCCAGTAAGGTTTGCGGAACCGAGTCCGAATTTCGGCTGATAGAATCGATTCCGCTCTCTTGAATCTCCACAGTCTAGAAGGATGATTTGAGGAAATTGTGAGGAAAAGGTAATGCTTTCAAAGATTAAGGCGATCGCAGATCGTAAAGACTCCTTCATCCACTGAGTTGGTAGGAAAAGCACGCTTAAATTCTTGGGGATGAATTGTTGCGCGCGAAGCGCTCTGCGATCGGGGAATAATAAGTTAGTGCCAGAATCACGCCCCATAGCAGAGTGGAACAGTCTGTAAGTGCCATCGCCCATCCAGAACTCAAAAATAACCCAATAATGGATAAACCATAAATATTAAAAGAGTTGTGATTATGGCAAGTCGGGGTGCCCAGGGGTAAAAGTAAAATAGACCAACTGCTGAAACGATTTGACCAATTACTACAGGAATGCCGAGTATTAATAGCACGATGAATTCGGTAGATAATGCTGACTGTTCGACTGCTTCTTGTGCGCGATAGAGAGGATCCGGTATTAGGTGAGGGAATATGATATCTAGTAGTGCTCCAATGATAGCGAAAGTGATAGATAGCAACAAAAGCTTGCGGAATAAAGAAGGGGTCATGTTTGCGATCGATAACAACATGCTAAAAAGTGTATAGGCTAGGGGGGTAAACCATACAAAATTCTCTCCTCAATCATCTACTTGGACTCAGGGCTAGATTTAACTGCCACCCAAATCCATGGCAAACAGGAACTGTTGTATGTATTGTTTGGGACTCAAGCGATTGTAATTTTGATAGCGTTTGGCTAAAATTCAGCAACAAGGGTTAAACGAATAAAAAATATGATTAAAAATCTGATAATCGTGTCATTGCTCACCTTCTCTTGCGGGGAGGCATTTGCTCGAGAGACTCGGGCATCCATAATAAGACAGATCGTTGAGGTTCAGGGGGTGAGCAAGATGTTTGAAGAGCAATACGTACAACAACGAGATGCAATGACGGCTCAGGCAAAGCAGATGTATTCTCAAATAGTTGCAAGTAATGGAGGAAAGGAATCCGAGGAATCAAAACAAATATTTATACGTTTTATGACTAAGACCTCAGAAATGATTTCCGTAAGTGAAATGACAAATCGCTGGATATCTCACTATGGGACCCAATTAAGCGACAAAGATCTCAAAGATATACTTGCTTATTACAAAACTAAAACAGGGAAGAAAGATGTTGCCGCTACACAGGCTGCAATGACCCCCTTTACAGCTTGGTTTTTGCAGGAATCGCAAAAACGAGGAGATCGATTGATGGCAGAGTTTATACGGGAAATGGAAAACCTGGACAAGTCTGGTGGGAAATGATTGGGGGCTATGGCTCTGAACAAGATATGGGGAGTGGTGCTTGCTGGGGCAACACACTTCCTACAAACTTGGAGATTCACGGTTAGAAAGGTCTTTCTATGTCTGTAATAACTTCACAAAACTCGAACAAACTTCTTAGAATTATTCGAGAAATGGTTGTATCTTGGAACATCACAGAGACTGGTGCTCCAACAATCGACTCAGAAATTCCTATTGGTTATGGCAATTTCTTAGATAACCTTATCAGAATTACAGGCATTACCGATAAAGATTTAGCCATTAGTTTATTTCAAGAAACCAATCAATTTTTAGAAAAGTATTTGCAAGTGGCTGACTTGCAGGCGGGTCGCTACTCTTATCCAAATCACTTATACGGGAAGGGAAATAATATAACGATCGATATCTTATTAGACATCGATCCAAGTCAAGCAAAAAATCAAGTCATTACGTTCGATTTTACAGAACAGCACAAAATGCTTCTCCAAGCTGCCAGCATTCGTTGGCATGAATGGGATAAAGAAGATGAGGGCTTATATCCAACCCCTGGCATAGATCCTAAGCGACCTTATGGAGATAGAACCTACTATGAATTAGATATGGCCGATGCACTTAGAATGGATTACTCTGAAAAGCTTGACCCTTATTTCCAAAAACTTCATTTTGAGATGCAATCAGCTTTGCAGGTCTTTTTAAGATATGCAAGTTTACCCGTTGATTCCCATTGACAGTGATTTGAGTATGGACATTTCAGTACTGCATTGAGGGGGTTCTCACCCAAACATTTCGATTCAAGAGCTATCAGATTGCAATTTTGGTTCAGGTTAGATGCCAAAGACGGAAAACTCAATCATTCGCATCATTCTTGGTTTAAAATTGAGTCAATTTATACAATAGAACTGAGCAATGAATTATTACCGTGGGTGTTCTGCTGCAATTGTGGGAGTTAGTGTGGCACTCGTGCAGGTGCATGTAGCCCAAGCAATTTCTAGGGCAGAAATCAGCAAAACAGCCCGAAGCATCACAGTCTTAATTCAGGATGCTCAGAACCCTAAGAATGCAGGGTCTGGGGTAATTATAAAAAAAGAGGGACAGAATTATACGATTTTAACAGCTCAGCATGTGGTTCAGTATTCTACTAATTTCAAAGTAGTGACCTCGGATGAGAAACAACATCCGGTTACGCAAGGTTCTGTTCAAAAGTTTCCAGATGTAGATCTGGCGCTCATTCAGTTTAAGAGTTCGGAAACCTATAATGTGGCCCAGATAGGGAACTCAGATGAAAGTTCCTTAGGGGCAGCAAGTTATGTTGCGGGTTTTCCAGGAACAACAGCAGTCCGATCTGAGCCAACGTTCTACTTCACATCCGGCGAAATTGCTGCGAATGCTAGTCGTCCGCTTAAGGATGGGTATGCCATTGCCTATAGCAACCCTACCTTGCCAGGGATGAGTGGGGGACCAGTCCTCAATGAAAAGGGAGAACTCATTGGTATTCACGGACGGGCTGAAAATGCAGCAATACCGCAAAATGCACAAATCAGGGAAGATATTTACGTGCTCAAGACGGAATTTAACTATGCTGTCCCGATCGCTACGTTCCTAAGAATGGCTCCCAAAATTAATAATACTCTTGCTTTTCAAGCTCCCAGCACACCTGCTTCTTTTGCTCCAAAAGCAGATGACTATTTCCTACAAGCTGATGTGAAGCTCGACAAGGGTGACTATAAAGGAGCGCTGACAGACTTTGACCGAGTCCTCCGCCTGAATCCAAATTATGAAGCGGCCTATACAGGACGGGGGGTTGCGAGGGGAAATCTGGGAGATCGAAAAGGTGCCATAGAGGATTTTAGTCAAGCGATTCGGATCGACCCCAATAATGTCAGAGCTTATGCTGCGAGGGGAAATTTGAGATTTGAAACTGGAGATAAACAAGGGGCAGAGACAGATCTCAAACAATTGATGAATGTAAGTATGGAGTCCGAAGACTATAGAGCCTATTTCAATCGCGCAAGGCTTCGTGAAAATTTGGGGGATAAACAGGGAGCGCTCACAGATTACAACCAGGCACTTGGAATTAATTCAAATTTTACTTTTGCATACAACAATCGTGGAAAACTTTACGCAGATCTAGGGAATAAGCAGGCGGCATTAGCAGATTATGAACGAGCTATTCAGCTTAATCCTGATTCTGCTGATGCTTTCAACAATCGAGGGGTTATTCGGATTCAATCGGGCAATCGACAAGGGGCGATCGCAGATTTCGATCGAGTGATTCGGATTAACCCAAGTTCTGCGACTGCATACAGCAATCGCGGGAACGTTCGTCATGAATTAGGGGATAAGCAGGGGGCACTGACGGATTATAATCAAGCGCTTCGGATTAATCCAAATTACGCTAGTGCGTATAACAATCGCGGAAAAGTTCGTTTTGACTTGGGAGATAAACGAGGATCGATCGCAGACTTTGAGCGAGCCATTCGGCTTAACCCCAGTTATGCTGAAGCTTACTACAACCGTGGGCAGGCTTATTCTGAATTTGGGAAAAAGCAGGATGCGATCGCAGACTTTAAAAAAGCAGCTTCCCTTTTCAAAGAACAAGGAAATTACAGCAATTATAGAATGGCAATTGGGATGTTACGAAAGCTTGGCTATTTCTGAAGATCTTGGATTCAATTCAGATCTTAACAAGGGTGAAAGAGCAGTATTCAACGAAGCATAGGAAATTTCGTTTGAGACTTATAAAAAGCAGAGATCGAAATCAAACCGATCGCCATAACGAAACCCGTTACCGCGATCGGGGGTATATCGAATCGGCGAATTGCGATCGCAACTAAGGCCCAAGCAATGACGAGAGGATAAGCAATATCGTGGCGTTGGATGTAAACAAATGCTCCAAGTGCAGTACTGACGAGCATCATAATAACAGTCCAAACTGGGGGAGCAATGCCCCAGCCATTCCAGTTAACGCTGTAAAGGGCGATCGCAACATTGACCACCGTAGCAACACTAATCCAGCCAAGATAAATGCTGATAGGAATATGAATGAACCATTGTTCTTGCCGTGAGACTCGCTGCTGACCTATGCCCAAACGCCGATACATGCTAATAAGCGGGAGTAAAACCCCCCAGCATAGCAATGACAGATAATGGAAAAAGTCGGGCAAGAAAGCAATAGATCCAAACGCACTGCGCCACTGATGCAAAGACAAGGGAGTAACCAGCGCGCTGTAAGAGAGGGTGCTGGCGCTGAGCGAGTTGAAGCTGATAAATGGCAAAAGCAATTAGACCCAGATAAATAAGTCCCCAGATAGCGAAAGCATAGTTAGCTGGGATAATTTGTACGTTAGCAAAAACAGTATTAGAAAGTTGACCGATATTAACGCCGTTTAGAGGGAAAAAATTAGATAAAGTATTAATGGCAATGCTACCAAACACCGCAGCAAAGG
Source organism: Acaryochloridaceae cyanobacterium RU_4_10 (assembly GCA_012032135.1). GTDB lineage: Bacteria > Cyanobacteriota > Cyanobacteriia > Thermosynechococcales > Thermosynechococcaceae > JAAURS01. The sequence goes on from JAAURS010000121.1 coordinate 9,501, forward strand.
TAGCAAATTGCCTCGGTCGATCGGAATTGGAGGAGACTTGGCTAGGCGATTGCATGGTGCCCTCAACGAAACTTTATCTAATTTTACTGGTATTGGACGGATCTCGCAGGCATCATTTCTCCGAAGATTCGAGAGATTTATCGTTAAAGTTGAAATTGGGAAGGGAAAGAGGCTCTCTCTCGGCAAAATAACGATTGAGTAAAATTGTCCCTAAAGAAAGTATTATCGGCGCTAGCAAAAGCGTTAAAATTCCACTAGCAGTAAAGCCAGGGGTAAGCACGGAAGCTAACCAAAAACAGATTCCATTTATAACGAGCGAAAAAGACCCTAGTGTTAGCAAGTTAATAGGCAGGGATAATATAGAAAGCACGGGTCGGATACAGGCATTCACCAACCCAATTACGATCGCTGCAACTAACGCAGCAGGAAAGTTTGCAATGTCTACTTTGGGGAAGAGTATGTCAGTAACCAACAGACTTAATGCAGTAATGAGAGTAGTTAATAAAAATCCGTACATTTTTTCCTCCTTGAAATATTAAGCAAAGGGTTAATTAAAAATGGCAAGCTACTAAACTGTACGTTGTTCCCGCTCTGCTCGTTCTGCTACTTTTTCCTCAAATTTAGAAATAGCCCAAACAGCATGAATACTTCCTGGAATCCAACCAATAACTGTCAGCAAAATATTGATCGCTAAAGTCGTACTAAAACCATACACCAAGTAAATCCCTAGCGGTGGCAGGAGGAGTCCAATTAGATAACTTAGGTAGCGATTGTTCTTCATGATGTACCTCGAAAAGGTTGTAATGATTTGATGATTTAAAAATAAGATACGTTCTTTGGGGTTATCGCATCCTAACAAGAGAAACCTGACTTGCCGCCTCTCTAAAGTATCAAGCCAGGGCGTTTGATATACCTCATTTGGTCGATTGTTTGATTCGCAAGCTTAGAATCAAATCCATTTCTAAAGTGGAATTTCATATTTTTATTGAACCGTTTGTACAAGCTGTTTCTTTTGATAGAGTTATTTTTTGATAGAATTTGATAGAAGAGGAGTGGATAGCTAGGGTTGTGGGCTCCATCTCTCGTGTTAAATTGATGAGAGTGTAAAAACAGCTTGTTTCAGAGGGAAAGATTATGATAGTGCCGTCTGCTCACTTTTTGCGAAAGGCAATTGTTGTTGGAATGATTTTTGCCGCAGCTACTTTAAATCCTTCTGGGAATAGTCAGACGTTTGCCAAGTCTTCTGATGTGCAAGTTAAAGGTTCAACGGTTAACTGCAAGAAGGCTAATACAAAAGTGCGAGTTCCTGGCGTAGGCGTATCCGTTCCCAATCCAGGTAAATTAGTCCCTAACGTTGGCAAAATTTTACGAAAAGGAGTGGGGGTTCCAGCTCCTGATTCTAATGCCCCCCACGTCGGTGCGCCAAAGGTCAGCGCTAGAGCGCCTAGTGCAGACTGTCCCACTCAGAAAAAGTAAAGTTTCACCCATTCGAACGGCCATAAGTAAAATGTAATATCCAAAAGGACAGGTTAAATTGATAGCCCATTCATTCTGGTTTTACTGGATCTCCTTCTTTGGGCTTATCTTAGGAAGGTATTTTCTCATTGCGGGGAGTACGCACCTGTTTTTCTATTCGCTATGGAGGGAATCCTTTGCCAAGCGAGAGGTTCAACTGTCTGTTCCTTTGTGGTTGTCGATCCAACGCGATATAAAATTGTCGATTTTATCTGCGATCGTTTTCGCTGTGGGCTCGGCATTGATTATGTCAGCCTATGATTTAGGAAAAACCCGCTTGTATGGAAACATCTATGAGTATGGGTTGTGGTATCTAGGTGTTAGCTATGTTGCAATACTGCTTCTCCAGGATGCCTATTTTTACTTTACGCATCGGTTGTTGCATCACCGTTATGTATTTCGATGGCTGCACCAAGGTCACCATCGGTCGCTACAGACCACACCCTGGACTTCTTTCGCGTTCGATCTGCCAGAGGCGATCGTTCAATCCCTGTTTTTGATGGGTATCGTTTTTATACTACCTATCCATTTTGTTACCCTAATTGCAGTACTTGTTTCTATGACGATATGGGCGACGATCGACCATTTAGACATCGACCTACTCCCTACCTCATTTCCCCATCACTGGTTTGGCAAGTGGTTTATTGGCCCAGCCCATCATTCTATTCACCATCATAAATACAGCAAGCACTACGGTTTATACTTTACGTTTTGGGACAAAATGCTTGGCACCCAGGATTCCAATTACGATTGTAAGGTTGAAACAAAAATTTGCTAGCCTCCTCTACCGGGTAGGAATCACGTACGGACAGCGGCAGCATTAGCCGCAGTGGATCTGTGTGCGATCGCGTAGACGTATTCCATAGCAAAACATTAATTGCTTTAAACAGTATTAAACATAGATAAAGTCTATTCAACGAAAAACTTGATGTGTAGCTCTCATGCACGCATTGACGTAGAGTTAAGAAATTATAAAATTCAACTTTTCAATTTTCACATCCTCCTATGCAAATCCCTTGTACGAGCTTCATTGGATATTGCTCCGAATCAGCACTGTCGATTTCAGACTGTTCTATCGGATAATTCAGCGATCTCATCTCAGTCGCCACCTCGTCCCAGCGGCTGATGTCTGATTTGACTCGATTAACCACTCATTTCCCTTTGATATGGCAATTACTAATCGGATTCGTTTTGATAACCTACGCGGCGATGTCTTTGGCGGTGTCACTGCGGCAGTTGTCTCGTTACCTCTAGCGCTGGCCTTCGGAGTGGCCTCTGGGGTTGGCCCCTTAGGCGGGCTCTATGGGGCGGTTTGCGTCGGCTTTTTTGCGGCGTTGTTTGGTGGAACTCCTACCCTGATTTCGGAACCGACAGGACCGATGACCGTGGTGATGACGGCGATCGTCGCAAGTCTGACCGCCAGTAATCCTGAAAATGGTCTGGCTATGGCCTTTACCGTGGTTATGTTGGCAGGCATCTTCCAAATCGTCTTTGGCTTTTTCAAGCTGGGCAAATACATCACCCTAATGCCCTACAGCGTCATCTCAGGGTTTATGTCTGGGATTGGCGTGATCCTGATTATTCTTCAAATTGCGCCATTCCTGGGGCAGGCGGCCCCTAAGGGCGGCGTATTAGGCACGTTCATGGCGATTCCGCAGTTGATTGCCAATGTGAAGACGCCGGAAGCAATTTTGGGTGCGCTGACCCTCGCGATCATTTTCTTGATGCCGACCAAGCTGAAGAAATTAGTGCCCCCGCAGTTGGTGGCGTTGATTGTCGGTACGGTGATTTCG
>JAAURS010000122.1 GCA_012032135.1 Acaryochloridaceae cyanobacterium RU_4_10
GACCTTTGGATTGCCCATCGACTCCCGTCCCCAACTTCGTCGGATTCCCCAAAGTCTTATTGTTTCATTCTCATCCACTCATCCAGCCCATAAGAAACTTAAATCTGTAGACTTTACAGTCAGCCAGACCGAGGCCGCACAGCCCCTTTTCCTCCTGAACCCCGCTCAACTTTGCCAAAATAAATATTTATTTGTTCGTGCTGAGCTTTTTTCTTAACACAGAGTTGATAAAACTACATCAACCATTCAGCTATGGGCACCTTTGTCAATGACTTGTTATAATGTTTTACAAGTTGTCCTAGCTTAGGAATATCATTCAGGAGTGAATTATGGATAATGCTTTTGAATTATCAATGGAACAAGAATTTGGCATCCGATCCTTCTCAGATCAAGTCCAAAGCTTGTCTAAAGAAGAAGCCCAAGATTTCTTGGTCAAACTGTACCGCCAAATGATTATGAAAGAAACCATGTACAAGCACTTCCTGGCTCAGGAATGGGGCATTGGGTCCCAAGCTCGTTTTAGTTAAGTGCTGTCCCTTAGGGCTCTGAGGCGACCTCGTTCTCTTGCTTTATTCAATCTGGTTGAATAGAACTGGGGAGTTGGGGCGTTATTAGCGCTCCCCCTTTGTATAAGTAAAAAAGTTTTTAGATAAAGTCCTTTACCTTTTGAGCTGCGATGGTCAATAAAAGCATTGCTCCAATAAAGGTGCTCAAAATGAACAAGTGGGATTTGACATCTACATTAAACGCCTGACTGAATTTAGTGCTGAGGCCATCAATGTTTCCTTCAGCCTTGCTAATAGCCTTGTTATAGTTGAGATTCCAGTCTTTGTAGACTTCTTGATAGGCTTTAACTTTATCTTGATAATCCTTAAACGCTTGTTGGTGGTCTAATTGCTCCTGGAAGGAAGGATTGCTAGGGAGCTTGGGTTCTGGTGGTTGTTTGGGCTCGGGTTGGTCGATCGCATCATTTTTGAATGAAAGAACCCCGGCAAAGTTACAGCCCTTAAAGACATTGACCCCCATGCATTTGCAGTCTTTCTTTTGATCGTTCGTGAGCTTATCGCGCTCTTCTTTGGGTTTAGCCCAGCAGGAATCTGTTGCAACATCTTTGCCAAATTCTGTCAGGGTGACCATGATTTCAAAAGGCCACTTGGTTAAAGAGAGATTGTTGAGGACTTTTCCTGGCGGACCAAAGGTTTCAATGGGCAACACGCCACCCCCAAACAGAATTTGCGGGATCAGCAATAGCAAAACCAGCATGGGCGCAACACTTTGATTGGGCGAAATGGCCGAGCCCAGTAATCCCATCATCATGCCGCTTAAGGTTGCTAAAACCAGCGTGACAAACATGCCACCCAAAAAGTAAGGGGTGTGGGGTAGGGTAATGGCTAAATTTTTAAACAGAACAAAGATTAAACCTTGATATAAAGACAGTAAGAGCGCGACCCAAACCTTAGAAGATACGTAAGGGATGATGTGCAGACCAATCATCCGTTCGCGTTTAAAGATATCCATTTCCTTGACAATCTCCCGCATGGTGGAAACACTTCCCACCATCAAGGCAATCAAGATGGAGGTGAACAACATGGAAATGGTCAGACTGGGGTTGCCTTTGGTGAGGTCTAAAAGAGTGCGCGGCCATGCAGATAAGTCCAGCAGCCCTAGCAGAGGGGCAACGGCTAACATCAGCATTAAGCTGATGCGATCGCGGGACAAAATAGCCAGGTTTCGTTCAGACAGCACCAGAAACTGACGCCAACCGGAAGCCCGTTTGACCGTCGCACCAGATTGAGCCAACCGCGATCGCTTCTGATTGCCAGACCCTTTGTTTTCAATCTGTAAGGTTTGTTGGCGGCCCAACACATATTTTTGGAAGTAAGGCGACTGACGGTATTGAGCGTGCCATTCTTCCGGCGATCGCTCGTTTTCAACTTTGCGATAAATTTCGTTAAATCGCTGTACCCCAAAATATTTCAGTGCATCTTGAGGGGGGCCATAGAACGCAAGGTTACCGCCACGGGCCATAAAGACCACTTGATCGCACAGCATCACGTTTTCTGTGGCGTGGGTGATCAATAAAATCGTGCGGCCTTGGTCGGCCAACTCCCGCAAAAGCTGCATGAGTTCTGTTTCCATGCCGGGGTCCAAACCGGACGTGGCTTCATCCAAGAAAAACAAACTTGGCTTAGTCAGCAACTCAACCCCAATCGAAACCCGTTTGAGCTGCCCACCGCTTAAGGATTTGATAGGCACGTCGCGTCGATGGGTGAGTCCCAATTCAGACATCACTTCTCCAACCCGTTTATGCCGTTCTGCTTTTGTGGTGTCGGCAGGCATCCGCAATTTGGCGGCAAACTGCAACGCATCTTCTACCGTCAACTCCATATGCACGATGTCCTTTTGGGGGACATAGCCAATTTCAGTGCGGTAGGCATTGAAGTTTTTGTACAAGTCAATGCCATTTACATAGACATTGCCGCTGGTTGCAGGCCGGAATCCACTCAAGGTATCCAGAAGGGTGGATTTACCGCCCCCACTGACCCCTGCGATCGCAATAAATTCTCTGGGTTGAATAGAAATAGAAATATCGTTGAGTAAATTGAGACCCTTACCCACAACCTTTTGAAGGTTCAGGGCATCCAGCCGCATATTCCCTTCATCGTTAGTTTTAATCAGGGTTTCGTCAACATTGAACACCATCTGCATGGGTCCAATCCGAATCTTGTCACCCACCTCAAGGGCATGACTCCCCACCACCAGTTCTCCGTTCACAAAGGTGCCGTTGGTGGAATTGAGATCGTAAAGCGTATAGCGCCCTTGCTCGAGCTTGATTTGGGCATGAACTCGAGACGCAGAGGGGTGGTCGATCACCATTTCATTGATGGGATCTCGCCCAATGTTGATATTATCCCGCCCTCTCAAATTCAGACTTTGGGATTCTGGAACAGAGGTCTGAGGCTGGAAGGAATCAAAGGGCATTACCGTTGTTTTCTCAGGGCCTTGGGCTGCCACTGGGATGCGTTCGGTAATCTTTTGGACTGGTGGAGGCACGGTCTGGTCTTGAAATTCAAACTGAAAGAGGGTGCCAATCCCAACTCTGTCCCCTTGTTTTAAGGTGTGGGGAATAAAGGGTTGCAAGCGGGTGTCATTGAGGTATGTCCCGTCTGAGCTACCAACATCCGTTAACAGATAACCGCTATTACCCAGAGCAATTTGAGCGTGATGGCGAGACACGGTGGGGTCATCGCTCAAACAGAGGACATTATCTGGGGCTCGCCCAACGGTCATAATGGTTGCTTCAAGCTGCAAATCTTGGAAAAACGAACCATCTTTGTGAATAACGAGCTTCGCGCTATTTTGGGACATTGGCGTCTCAGTACCTTTAACACAATCATTAACATCCCCTAACCTAAGAGCGCTAGGGACCACCTCAAAACCGATACTTTTTAATGGCCTACATGAATCATAGGGCTATCCTGCGAATTGGAATATAGATTGCCTCTTAATCCTTTAAGTTTGATCATGATGGCGGGTCAACCTTGGAAAGATACCCATAAATCAATCGATACGCGATCGGTCGTTTGTATCCACCCATAAAGTCTGTCAGTGACTGCGCGATTGCCAGCAATTCCCTGTCCTGCCAGCGTTTTCCTACAACCTGCACGCCAATGGGTAAGCCTTCTGTCGCGATAGGTAAAGTCACGACCGGATTGCCAGTGAGGCTAAAAATACTGGCAAAGCCCATGCCCCACATCCAATAAAACAATTTTCGATCGTCTACTTCCAATGATCCTCTATGGATAAACCGAGTCGATCGATGGGTAAAGGCAGGTCCAGGCGTGACGGGACACAGCCATGCATCCCAGGGTTTCAAAAACTGTTCCATTTGCTGGGTGAGGCGATCGCGGCGGGTGAGGGTTTCCACATATCCCTGCAAGCTTGAGGCTGCACCTTTGACAAAGCCTTGGGCCATTGGACCACCGGGAATGAATTGGGCAGGCCAGACTCTACCCAGTCCCCGTAATAATGGATTTTGGGCCAGGGCAATTTGGCTGGTACAAAGTTCGCCAAAGGTTTGCCATGCTTCTGTGAAGTCAAAATTTTGAGGGGTGATGCGTTCTACCTGACACCCCTCTCGGGTCAGTCGATCGGCTAACTTTTCTAGGGCAGTTTGCGTTTGGGTATCCACGCTGAGGTCGCCAAAGCGATCGCACCAGGCAAAGCGATACTCAGACAATGGACGTTGAATGGGTTCTTGGGGAGGAATGGGTGCAACTTCCCATGCTGTGTCCTCTGGTCCCTCAATCAGAGATAAGCACAGTTTCAGATCTTCTACAGAACGGGCGATAGGTCCGGTTGCAATCATGTAGCGCAGACGGCGGGGGCTACTGCGAAGGGAGTTAGCCACGCGGTGTTCGGTGGGTTTGAGACTGTAGACCCCGCAGAAATGGGCAGGAACGCGCAATGACGCGCCTATATCGTTACCTAATTCAAGGGGGGAGAGTCCGGCAGCGATCGCAGCAGATCCCCCTCCCGTACTGCCGCCAGGGGTGCGGTTGAGATCCCAAGGGTTATTGGTCCGACCGAACACTGGACTTACGGTTTGGAAATCGGCTCCAGCTCTAGGCAAATTGGTTTTCCCTAATACAATGGCTCCAGCCGATCTCAACCGAGCCACAAGGGGGACGTCTTTGGGCGGAATATAGTTTGTGAGGGTGGGTTCGCTGAACGTTGTCCGCAACCCTTGGGTTTCAAATAAGTCTTTGAAGGTAACGGGGACACCGTGGAGCGGTCCCCAACAGTTGCCATTCGCTAGGATTGCATCGGCAGCTTTTGCTTGGGCAAGGGCGTTTTCATTGAGGGTGACGATCGCATTCAGGGTGGGGTTGTGCTGGGCGATGTGCTCTAAATGAGCTTCTAGAACCTCGACAGCGGAAAAGGTGCGATCGCGGATGCCTTGGGCGAGTTGATGAGCGGGCAAGAACACAAGTTCATTCATGGCGTGGCGGACTCGGCGCAATGTTGTAGAGAACCTATTTATTGGGCTCATGTCTAATGATGTTAAAGCCTTCGTCTGCGATCGGCGGTTGAAAATATGAGGTGATGCGATCGAATTCGACCTCAGACATAAACATTGAACCTTCAGGCCGCTCGGCGTTTCGTTTCCGCAATTGCTCTTTGCATAAGGAATCAGACGCAACAATGTAATGAAGCACATGATTCACTTTGGCTGCTTCAAATATTGAACGAAACCATTGTCGTTGAGAAGGAACATTCCCTGGAAAATCTAGAACAACGGATATTTCATGTGAAAGGAGGTTTTGCACATGCTGTAAAACTAAAGGTTTTAATCGTGACGAATATTTCAAATAATCATCAAAGGTACTAATCTCTTCTGGGTAAAGCCTCGACAACCAGATATCTTCACTTATGAGAATGGCATTATGGTCTGATGCCAACTTTTTCGACAATGTTGTCTTTCCTGATGCCATTTTTCCGCAGAAAAAATGCAGAACGGGATCTATTTTCACTATTCACCATCGTTGCATTTTTCAAGTTAACTGAATAAGCCTAACGGCTAAGTTGAGCTGCGGCTAATATCTTTTGCATCCTCACCAAGATCTTTTATCCGTCCGCTCCAACGTGTTGTTAGGCCAGGTTTGCGGGACAAGTTCACAACTTCTCTTCCACTTGCGGCTTCCTTTCTACGGAGGTCTTCAAAAATTGCGTCTAGATCATAGTTAAAAGACTTGGCATACTTTTCACGAATTCGATGAATTTCCTCTACAATTTCATCCGTCCACATAACCTAATCTCCCATTAGTTCGTTCGGTGTACAAAGTATAGGCAGTACGTAGCCAAAATCGAGACTAATCTCCGCCAACTTTCCCTGAATTTGAGCATTAGCAATATGTTTACAATTCCACGTTAACAGATAATCCATGCTGTGGACAGTTGCAGCAGCGATATGAATTGCATCCACTTTTGCTTTGGGAGGCAGGTTGCTTCGGGCTAGGAATTGTGCGGCTAAACCTTGTACGGATTGGTTCAATGCCAACAAGGGGAAATCACGCAGAATCTCCAATCGTTGAGCAGCTATCTCTGCGTCCCCCTGTGCCACTTCCGTAAGAACAGCCTCTGAAGAGTAAAGATTGAAAGCACCTCTTCGGGATTCCCACCAGTCTTTCGTTATCTCAATATTTGCGGCCAAGATCAAATCTTTGGTCGATCTGGCGGTGAGATAACCCAAGATACTGGTTTCAATGTAGACTGTCTCGCTCATTTTTATTCACTCCAAGCCATATTTGGTTTCATTTAAAAATATTGCCATCGGGTCAACCTCATGGCACACACATTCGACTCGACGAGGAGTACATCATGTCTCAAGGAAAAATTGAACGTGTAAAGAGCAAGGATATTACGATCGGCGGCATTCCCATCCCCGTATATATGGGTTCGGATGGTGAATATCGCTGGTCAATGCGCCAAGCAAGTAAGGCAGTTGGATTTAATGAAGGTTGGTTAAGTGACACGTTGCGTACCGAGGGTAATGCTCTCAATAGGCTAAAAGGCTACGGATTTAAGGAGGACATTGTTGAGTTTCAGGGGCAGGGGTTTATTGAAGGTAATCTAATTTCGACTGAAGATTTCATGGCAATGATCATGTACGCTGCTGTAGTTGGTAGGCGTGAACAAGCAGTTGCTCTGATGGCTGCCGCTCTTTATGAGACTCTGGAGAGACGGGCCGATCGTGCCTTTGGCATTATTAGAGATGAAGACGAATACATTCAGAAATTTGAGTTCCGCTATGCCTCAATTCTTTTGAATAAGGGCTTACGCTCAGCGATTGGAGAGTGGATCGAGGAAAATCAAGCGTCTCTTCAGGAGTACACAAGGCAATACTCAATTAAAGGTGGGCAGAGAGGAATCTATGCTTCTGCTTTAGGCAAGATTTATCAACATCTTTTTGGTATGCAAAAGAAGTCGATTAATGAAGTTTTGGATGTGAAATCCTATGAAACACCCAAAAGTAACGTGCATGTTACTCAACTTCAAAGCATTGCACAAATTGAGGATCTTGCAAAATACATTCGACGCAAGGGTATGAACCCACTTGAGGCAATTAATGCTGCCGCTGAAGCTCTGATGATTGAAGTGGAAGAACCTCGACTCGGCGACCGCATTACTCGGCAAGATGTATACCGAGTATTGGGAGCAAAGCAAGAACTGGGAGCCATAAAGTCAAATGAACAGTGATGTGTCGCTGAACAAAATTCTGCTGACAGACAATCTTCTAAACCAGATTTCCCCACCATGAGCAAGTTTGAACTTCGGGCCTATGTTTTAGAGCATAGAGATGATGAGGAAGCCCTACATGCTTATCTTGGCAGACTCCACGCTGAGAACCCAAGCTCACGAACATGTCAGCCTGATGACAATGTAGCGGAAGCAATTGCAGAGCATATGAAACATAGAATACCTAAGGAAGCCTAAATTGGTCGTGAAGGTTGTGCGCCCCCAAATTTGTTGCATTAATCCGTAGCACCGCTTATCGCCACTAGGGTCAAGGGCAAAGAGAATGGACCATCCGTTTGACTGGATTATTACCTTCAGTATTATTCTTTTTCCCCTCGGACTCTTTGTAGGGTTGTTTTTGCGCCATCAGCGCCGTTTGAGACAATCTCAGCGGAAGTCCTAAACTTTACGTCGCCCTGAGTTGAGCGGTGGCAAGGGCGATCGCATCGACCATGATGCGATGTTCTTGAACTTGGATACGGGCGTGAAGGGTGTCTGCGGTATCTTCTGGCAGGACGGGGACAGCGGCTTGAATGAGGATGGGGCCGCTGTCTAGCTCGGGGACAACCCAATGCACTGTGCAGCCTGTAATCTTAACGCCTGCGGCAAGGGCTTGTTCTACGGCATGGATGCCCTTAAAGCTAGGAAGTAGGCTGGGATGGATGTTGAGGACGTGAGGGCAAGCGTTAAGCAAAACGGGCGTTACAATTCGCATCCAACCCGCCATGACCACCAGTTCTACGCCGTAACGATGGAATACCTCTACGATCGCCCGATCTAACGCCTCCCGACTGGGATAGTCTCGATGGTTGAGGAGTTGGGCTGGAATGTTATGGTTTTGGGCTCGTTGGAGGGCTTTTGCTTCTGGGTTGTTGTAAACCATCACCTCAACTTGGGCAGCAAGTTGATGGGCGGCGATCGCTTGGGCAATGGCTTCAAAGTTACTGCCCGATCCCGAGGCAAGGATACCGAGTTTGATAGGTTTAGAGGGCTGCGGGATGGGATGGTTCAGCAGGCAGGGCGATCGCAAACTTTCAAGGGCAGGGTTGAGGACTATGGTTTGGGTCATAGAAAATTTGCACTTCAACTTCTAAATCATCGACGGCGTAGTAGCTTACTGACCATTTTCCGTGAGAAACGGAATGAAATATCAGATTGTTCGGCCCAATCTTGGAGCACTTTAAAGAATAATTGACGGTCTTCTGCCTGCAAGACCGCAACTTGGTCCGCTGTTTCGATCGCATAGGGATAGCCCGCCCCAATCATGACTTCGCCTCGGATGTAATCCAGTACGGCATCGAGTAACCCTGCATCATAAATCCAACGGGGAAACTCCAGACGGACGGGTGGGTTATCGTTGGTCTTCATATAAGCGAACGCAATATTCGTCGATTGTTCCTCATATTCCGCCAAAATTCCCTGCCCCCAAGCATCCCCAGGCCGATCGCACAAAAACAATGGGGTGCGATCGCCCCACTGCATTTTGGAGCCAATTAACTGAGGGTCGTGGAGAGTGGTGGTTTCAGGGACGCTTTCCAGGCAATGTAACATTCGGACTAAATCGCAGGCATGGGAGGTGTCGATATATCCCACCAAGGGCACGCGATAGTCTTCACTGGCTCTGAGGAGATTTTTAAACTGTTGCGCGTAAAAAGCCCGACAATCGGCGTCAAAGGCTTCTGCAAACGTCCCGACTAAAGATCCATCTAAAAAGACCAAACAATCCGAGCGGCCAGGATGTTCTTCAATAAATTCAATCAGCCGTTCCACTTCCATCTCAAAACGACGCATACTCACCTGACGATCTAAAGAACGCCCATTCCGCATGACTTGGAGTTCTGAGGGTGTCATGACCGTCAAACGGACATCTTTGTCATAAGTACCAACGGGAAGATGGGGGTTTTCAAACCAACCAATTTGGACCAGAGCGATCAGGGGTGCAACATCTTTACTGGGGAAAATCTGCGACCCATCCACGGCAAACGTCGTAACCCCCATCAGGCGATCGCGGACCCATTGCAAGCTCTGTTCGCGATTGGGCCATTGGATAGGCCAAGGAACACGCCAATTCGGATATTTGCTCAGGGGTTCTAGGGGACGCGCTCCGGGATGGTCGTAGTCTAATAGAAGCTCGGTAATTTCGCGATCGGATTGGGTGCAAACCTTTTTAGGGCGAGCTGATAGTCTTGATAGATCTGAGAGGTTTGATGGTGAAATTGAGAAAACTCAGACTGTTTTGTATCCAGAATCTGCAATAGTTCCGAAGGCTTCAGAGGCATAGCAAATCGGGGTTATTTTATCGACAGGACTGGGTGGGTGGAAAGAAAAAACAGCGCCAGAGCAAAAACTCCAACACTGTTTTAATAAAATCAGAAATAAAACAAAATCTACAGCACGCCCATATTGGTCAGACCCAGGATAGTCCCTGCGCCTAAAATATGACCGAAGCAGGTGACGCCCAGCATGGCACCGTGACCCATTCCGCCAAAGAAATTTCCGGGTAGGCCCAGACCTACATTTTGATGCTTGATCGTAGCTTTACCAAATGCGATCGCAATAATATTGCAGACCAACATAATAATCGCGATTTTAGGATCCCAATCAGCGGCTCGTACGGCAACGGCAAATAAAGGTGATGTAAACAATGGCTTGCTCCTTAAAAATCTGGATATGAATTGTTGAGCATTCTAGTCGATCTATTTATCAGAGAATGTAGCCCTAGTGCTCAATACCGCATCAATAGTTAACGATTGTAGGGCGATCGCTCCCTTAACCTGCCCCTAACACAGCAGCCAGGAGCGCTTTCTGCGAATGCAGTCGATTTTCAGCCTGGTCCCAGATCCGCGATGCACTGCCCTCCATCACCTTATGGGTAATTTCTTTTTCGCGATAGGCAGGCAGGCAGTGCAAAACAATGGCGGCGGGATCGGCTAGGGATAATAACTCCGTATTAATCTGATAGGGCATAAAAATAGGTACTCTGTCGTCCGCAGAGGATTCTTGACCCATACTGGCCCAGACATCGGTGTACAAAATATGGGTGCCCCGTACGGCTTCTTTGGGGTCGGTCATGATGTCAACTTGGGTGCGATCGCCTGCAATCTTTTTCGCTTTTGCAACAATCTCTGGAAGTGGTTGGTAAGGAACGGGTGTTGCCACTCGGATATTGAGACCTACCAAAGCACATCCCAACAAGAGCGAATGGGCGATATTGTTGCCATCTCCTAAATAAGTAAGGGTTAGACCGCTAAATTGCTTGAATTCTTCAAAGACCGTCTGCAAATCTGCCAGGATTTGGCAAGGATGTTCTAAATCCGTTAGGGCATTGATGACGGGAATGTTGGCATAGTTGGCAAAAGTTTCCACCTCCGTTTGCTCAAAGGTGCGAATGGCTACCACATCCAGGTAACGATCCAAAACCCTGGCGGTATCTTCCACAGGTTCGCCACGACCGACTTGAGTAACGCTTGAATTCAAGTCCAAAACTTGGCCACCCATGTGATACATGGCCGCCGAGAAACTAACGCGGGTGCGCGTGGATGCTTTGGAAAACAACAAACCCAAGATCTTGGGGCAATTGGGCTTAATTTTACCCGCCTTAAGTTGTGCTGCTAAGTCTAGAAGAAATAAAACTTCTTCAGCGGATAAATCAGCGAGGCTGAGGAGATCGCGCCCCTTGAGTGCTTCCATGGCCAGTTCCTTCGGCTACGGTAAGATGAGCAGTGTCTTACAAGGCGATCGCATCTGTCAAGGGGTTTAGACTTTCTGAGTGAGTATCCTTGAGCCCAGCATGGTTTAGGATTGTTAAAGCGTTAAGCTAAAGAATAGTGAAAATCAAGCAGTCGGCACATGGGTAATCAAGGCGATCGATTTTCGAGTGGTTTTCTGGCAGGGACGGTTTTTGGCGGAATCGTCGGTGGTCTTGTGGGGACTTGGCTGGCCACTAAGCTGAATGAAACTGAAGGTGACGAGGCTTCTACTCTTGAAGAGGGCGCAAATCTTGCTAAAGAACAATTCAAGCGTTTGAAGCAACGGGTTTTAAATGTAGCCGATGAGGTCACGGTTGAGGAAGCGCGTTTGGGTTTGGATGATAAAATTGCCCAACTCAATGATGCGATCGACCAAGCACGACAGCAGTTGAGTAAAGTCAATGGCAGCGATCCGCATCAAGATGTTTGAGAAGTCTAACTCTATGGGTCTAAGGCGCAAAGAGGTCCACATCTACTAAACTAAAAACAAGTTTTTGACATTATTTAGGGAAACAATGGGTACAACTGGGCTTATACCATCGGTCTTAGGACAGGGACTGGCATCTTTTCTTCAAATTTATTTGGTGATTGTTGTTCTTCGGGTTTTACTCACTTGGTTTCCAACTATTAATTGGGGGAACCCACCGTTTTCTATTTTGAGTCAGCTTACGGACCCCTATCTCAATTTATTTCGGTCATTGTTGCCGCCGCTGGGAGGAATGGATTTTTCACCTATTCTGGCTTTGTTTGTGTTGCAAATTGTGGCAGGTCTCTTGAGCAGTGGGTTTTGAGGGTTTGCTTTTTCAGTTCCTATAAAAAAGAAGGGGCACGAATTAAATTCGTGCCCCTTCTTTTTTATCTACGGTGTACAAGTCTGAAATAACCATTATGAATGAGTTGCAGACTCTCTGCGGCCCCCTAAATCCCCCAAATTGGGGACTTAAGACTCATTCAAAGTCCCCAATTTGGGGGGGGTGGAGGGCTGAGTATAATGGTTTTCAGCTTAGATCGAGATGTCTGGACACCGTAGCTTTTTTTCTAGTCTTATGTAGCTGGATTATTTCTTGCCAGATTTACTAGACTTACCAGACTTGCCGGATTTACCAGACTCCTTAGGTGCTGGAGTTTCTGCCTTTGCAGGTTCGGGTGGTTTAGCGGCGGCTGTTGCTGCCACTTCTTCCGCTAGATTCGCAACAGGCTTGTCGATGCCTTCACCCAAGACAAATCGGCTAAAGCGACGAACTTGAATGTTCTCGCCCAGCTTGGAAATGCTCTGTTTGATCAGTTCCTCAACCGTGATGCTTTGGTCTTTGATGTAAGGCTGGTACAACAAACACAGTTCCTTCAGGGTTTTATCTAATTTGCCCTGAACGATTTGTTCCTTGATGTTTTCTGGCTTGCCCTTAAGCGTGTCAGACCCCATTGCGATCGCTTTTTCACGGTCTACAAAGTCTTGAGGAATTTCACTGGTTTGAACGTAAATTACGTTGGGACAGGCTGCAATTTGCTTGGCAATATCCTGAACCAAGCCCTTGAACTCTTCGTTCCGGGCCACAAAATCTGTTTCGCAGTTCACTTCTACCAGGACGCCAATCTGGCCGCCAAAGTGAATGTAGCTGCCCACCAAACCCTCAGCCGCAACCCGACCCGCCTTCTTCCCAGCAGAAGCAAGTCCTTT
>JAAURS010000123.1 GCA_012032135.1 Acaryochloridaceae cyanobacterium RU_4_10
GTTGGCACGACGTCCAGTTCTGATAGTCGCGGGCGTATTTTAGGAGAAGCGGCTGAAAAGGCGATCGCTCAGGTCACGACTCAATTAACCGCAGCGGGGCCAAAACTCTCGGCAATGCGTGCGGTTGTACCGGATGTCAGTGCGGTGATTGCTGATATCTCGGGAAATGAAGTAACCCTCAACAAGGGCGGGCAAGCTGGTTTTCGGCCAGGGATGATTCTGTCTATCGAACGAGTCATCAAACAGATTAAAGACCCATCCACCGGAAAGGTTTTGCGGGTCCAAACTCAAAAAATTGGTCGCCTTCAACTCACGGAAGTGGATGCGCAATCTTCTGTTGGAAAAATTCTGGCAGGAAAAGGTGGCATTAAAGTAGGCGATCGCGCCAAAGCAGCAGAGTAGTAAACTCGGCAGGGGCGAATGGCCATTCGCCCCCTAATGCTTTAAGCACTTTTCACAAGGACAGAATCGCCTTCCGTTTTAATAGTAAAGGTTGCAAGCGGCTTACTGGCAGGTCCCTTTGCAACAGTGCCATCTGGCTTAAATTGAGAGCCGTGACAGGGCAAGCCAATGTCTTTGCATCTTTCTTCCAATCCACCGTACAGCCCTTATGGGTACAGGTTGAATCTATTGCTACCAGCTTGCTTTTATCCGTTGGGTCATAAATCACAAGCAAAGGGCCAGCCGCAAAATTTTTGTCTTGAATAAACCCTGCCCGATCTAAATCTTTGACTGTACCCACTACCGTAAACCCATCCGCGCGGGCTGGAGCTGCTGAATCGGATGGTTTGGTAGCCGTTGTGTCTGTCTTTTCAGAGGTGCAAGCTGCAAGCGCCACGGGCAGACTGCTGGCTAATGCGCCCACACTCACCCAAGCTAAAAAAGTTCGACGGTCCATGTGTGTTCTCCTTGGCGTATTGTTTGACATTTACTTAAGTCAATACAGGTAGACTATTCTAAGTGAAAGAATGCTGCTCGATCGCTTCACTAAAGTATGAAAATTGAGGACCCTGAATTGAACGGCGGTCCGTTGAGCGAAAAGCATGGCCAGTCATAAAACGGTCGGATTTCTTTGCAGGCTCTCAGTATGTCAAGTCCCAATGCCTCTTGTCGTTGTCCTTGGATCGATCTCCTTTTAGCTGGGAGACTGCCAGGTTGAGACGTCTCTTAAGGCATCTGGAATCTCAAATTGCTCGACTGGAAATTCAAGCTGGGTTTCACTTAAGCCTAAGTAGCCGGATTCTTGAAACGCGATCAACACTCGTTTTAAGGCAACCCATACCTCTTCTTCATATTCCCAATCACCATGACGTGGGGCATAACCTGCGATCGCCTTCATTGCCCAAAAGTAACTATTCCGCACAACTGAGCCACCTTTTTTGAAAGGTGGTAGGTCGTCCTGATAGATGTAAATGACTTGATTTTCGAGTTTTACTCTCATGGGAAAAAGTTGCAGCCCTTCCTTACAGTCTATAAGCAGCTCAAAGCTTTGATGATAAGCGGACGATTCAGGAACGTTTGTACGGCTGAGTCCATTCCCAGAACTCTATACTAGAGAATAGAGCAGGTTATCCCAATTCTGAAAAATAGCACTACAGATCAGATCCCCCCTAACCCCCCTTAAAAAGGGGGGATGGTCTTAGTCCCCCTTTTTCTTGGCGTAGCCGCTCTGAAAGAGCTAGGGGGATTTAGGGGGATCTGTATGTGTAGCCATGACAAATAGATTTGGTATTACATCTTCAAACCCATTATGTCTCTCAATCCTAAAGTTATCGCTGCGATTGAGCAGCTTAATTTCCGAGTAACCGTGGGCGATGTGGCGGTCCAATCTGGACTCGATGTACGGGTTGCTCAGCAAGAACTGATGGCGTTAGCTTCTTCAGCAGGCGGGCATCTTCAAGTCACGGAAACTGGAGAAGTTGCTTATCTGTTTGCCCGAAATTTTCGCTCTATTCTGCAAGGCAAGTTTTTGAAGTTGCGTCTGCTGGCATGGGGACAAAGAATTTGGCAAGTCTTGTTCTACTTGATTCGGATTTCCTTTGGTGTGCTGCTCGTCGCCTCAATTTTCATTATTGCGATCGCAATTCTTCTGATTGTTGTTGCCCTAGCCTTCAAAGATAATGACGGTCCTGATGAGTTACCGATTGGCTGGATCTTCACTGATTGGTATTACTTTTTTACACCAGATCCCTATTCCAGATCTCAAAGGACCTGGTCCTCGCCAACAAAAAATTCTATGAATTTTTTTGGAAGCTGTATTTTCGTTTTTATTTGGGGATGGCAATCCCAATAAAAATTTAGAACAACGACGCTGGCAGGCGATCGGTAGAACCTTGAGATATAACCAGGGAGCCGTTATTCCAGAGCAAGTCATCCCATTTTTGGACGGTTTAGATAAGGGACAATCGATAGATGACGCAATGCTTCCGGTTCTTTTGCAGTTTAACGGTCTTCCTGAAGTCAGTCCAGAAGGCGAAATTGTGTATCGTTTTCCAGATCTGCAAACCTCTGTAAAGCCTGATACAAGTGCTCCTCCCGCCTCATTTCTTAAAGAATCCCTTTGGCAATTCAGTCATGCCTCTTCAACTCAAATTCTTTTGAGTATTGGGCTGGGCAGCATCAACTTTATTGGTGCGCTGACACTTGGAAAACTCCTAGGCAGCACTAGCTTCGTTGGTTTTCTAGGATTTGTGCAAGGCATCTACGGAATCTTGTTGGCGTATGGCATTGGCTTTTTAGCGATTCCCATTGGGCGTTACTTTTGGATTCAATGGCAAAATCAGCGTATTATGGCCCGCAATCAAACCCGCCAGTCATTGGCAAAGCAGCTCAGCAAGAAAACGCAAAAGCTCACTCAAAAACTGGACTTTGCCCGTCAGTTTGCTCAATCGACTTTAGTAGACAACCTAAATTTGGCTTACACTACTGAAAAAGATTTATTAGAGCAAGAGGCTGAAAACCAAGCTGAAATTGATGCAGACTGGCAAAGACGTTTAGATCGGTCCAAAACCTAGCTTGAATTTGATTCCAAAAACTCCAATAGCTCTTGACGATTTTCGATGGCAATTAAGTAATTAGGGTTAAGCTGCAAAGCTTGCTCAAAGGATAAGATGGCTTCATCATAACGCTTTAGACCTCTTAAAACGAGGCCCCGATTATTCCAGGCAGTAAAATCATTTGAACTGAGTTGAATAGCCGTATCCAAAGAATTGAGTGCCTCAGAATAACGGCTCAATACTGTTAAAACTACGCCTTGATTTATCCATCCACCCACATGTTTAGAATCGAGCCGAACAACCTGCTCAAAGCAATCAAGAGCATCTTGATATTGCCCTGTTTTCATTAGATTTACACCTTGATTATATAGCTGGGTAATGGATTGCATGGCCTGGTCAGTTCCGCTTCAGTAGAGATGCAACTGGAAAGATACTTTGCTGGGTGATAGAAGATATTATGGAGCAAGCTTCAGAGGCAGAGCAATTGGGGAAAGCCCAAACTCCTGTATTTATGTTTCCTGTCGTCTCGTCTCCTGTCGCCTTCTTTCCTGTATGCAACGGACAAAATGCTTGAGACAACACCCCAATTCGATTTGGCTCAGCTCCCCCTCATTCTGGCCGGGCCTATCTTACGGCGGGTCGAACCTGAATCGGTGACGGTCTGGTTAGCTTTACAGTCTCCCTGCCAAGTCCGCCTGCGGGTCATCCCATCCGATCTGAGTGCTCCCTCGCGATCGCAGCCCATTCTCACAGGCACAGCTCAGACCATCGCCTTAGGAAAAAGCTTGCATGTGGTTGCAGTTACGGCCCGCGCCGATCGAAGTGAGACGCTGGTTTCAGAGGTGCTGTATGCCTACGATTTGAGCTTTACCCGTAACGTCGATGACGGCTCAGGTCCAGTTCTGTCGCTACAACAGGCTTTGCGATCGCCTGAATTTCCAGCCGTTTCGGTGAGTTATTTTTCCCACGGCTTACCCACTTTTTCCCTTCCTCCATCGGATTTAAATCGCCTGCGGATTTTCCACGGCTCCTGCCGCAAAGTTTACGATAAAGGAATTGACGCGCTGCCTATTGTCGATCGAGTTATTGCAGAAACGGCCAATCAGCCCCTCGATCGCCCCCATCATTTATTTTTACGGGGGACCAAATTTATGGAGATGAAGTGGCAGATCCGTTGCTGTGGGGAATTCAGCAGTTGGCCCCCGTCCTGTTTGGTCGATCGGAGTCGCTGGCAGTTGATGTTGAAACGCTGAAAGAGCAACTACAACCTGGAAATCGCCAGTTTTTAGTCGAACAGTATGCTGGACTGACCGCCAGCCAGCAGGGAGACGAACAGAAGACAAACAGTCACTTACTCATGTTTAGCGAATATTGCATCAGCTATTTATTTAGCTGGTCGGAATGCCTGTGGCAGTTGAAATTTCCGTTGGCAGAGCAAGTGGGTATCACGGGTAAATCTGCCCGAGCTTGGGATCGAGACGTTCGACATTTAGCGGCAACCGCTCAGTCTCAAGCTGCGGTTCGTCGGGCGTTGGCAAACGTGCCCACTTACATGATTTTTGACGATCACGATGTCAGCGATGATTGGAATCTCAATCAAGCTTGGTGTTTGAGAGTGTTTGGCAAACCCCTAGGACGGCAAGTCGTTCGCAATGCTTTGCTGGCCTATGCAATTTTTCAGGCTTGGGGAAATACGCCAGAACAGTTTTATCCCAATACTCCAGGCGCTCAGCTCTTAGCTGCAACTGAAGCTTGGTGCAAGACAGGAGCCGAACAGACTGCTGTACTGTCACAGATCGCTCGCTCGCTCGGCTTGCCTCAGATCGACCAAGCTCAACGGCGGCAAACAAACCTGGCATCTCATCGGAGTCTTGGTTCCGTCCGTTGCAGCGACTGGTTAGGCGGCGATCGCGTTTAGGCGAGGTTTAATCTAAACGCTAACTGGCCTGACAATGTTCAAGCTATCCGTAAAAGTTCAATATCTTTGATAGGTGATGCACCAAACATTCGGGAGTACTCTCGGCTAAACTGTGAAGGACTTTCATACCCAACCCGATAAGCTGCATTGGTCGCATCGGCATTTGCGGTCAGCATCAGCCGACGCGCTTCCAGTAGCCTCAATTGTTTCTGATATTGCAGCGGACTCATTGAGGTGACTTTCTTAAAATGGCGATGGAAGGATGCAGGAGACATATTGGCTTGCGCTGCCAAATCCTCAACCCGTAGCGACCTTGTAAAATCAGTCTTGAGCAGTTTGATCACGTCAGCAATGCGCTGCATGTTGCTACCGGATGTCGCGATCTGGCGAACCGCTTCGCTTTGTTCGCCTATTAAAAGACGGTAAAAAATTTCGCGAATAATCATCGGTGCCAGAAATGGGATATCTTGCGGTGTATCCAGAAGCCGTGTCAGTCTGATGGCGCAATCAATCAACGCTATGTCAGCGTCGCTAACGAACAAGCCTCTAACCGAGTTTTCCTTCTTACCCGTGCTGGGTCGGATTTGAGCAATAATGTCACAGAGCTGGATTGGGTCTAGGCTCAGCTTAAATCCTAAATACGGCCTGTCGGTTGTCGCCTCTACCACAAATCCACTGAGCGGCAAATCCACCGAGACTACGAGATACTGAGCTGCGCCATACTGATACGTTTCCTCACCCAGCAACGCTTCTTTTTACCCTGAACAACAATGGCGAGAATTGGTTCAGCGACCCCGCAGATGGCAGTGGCAGCAGAAGATTCCCGCATAAATTCTAACTGACTAATATCAGTTTGATGGGCACCATTCCCCTTGCCATCGGTATGCTGTGTCACCAATGCCGCTAGTTCTTGACACGCACCAATGGCTGCACCGTGCTTCAGTGTTTCAATCACCATGCTCATTTCCTGGCTGATTTAACCGTTCTCATGCGCCCATTATAGAAAATATTCTTCGTTGCCAATATCTTGTTTGAGAGGATTAGGCAATAATATGCGAGGTTTGTGTATTTAGAACCAGGCGTTTCAATCCTATGATGAATTCATACTAAGAAAGTCATGAAAGGATGAGGCAATGGTACAGGACACAACAAAAATCGCTTTGATCACAGGATCGAGCCGTGGATTGGGCAGAAATACTGCTTTGTCGCTTGCCCAAAAAGGCGTTGATGTGATCGTGACGTATCGCAGCAGCGAGGCAGAAGCCAAAAAAGTTGTCTCTGCGATTGAAGAAATTGGCAGTAAAGCGGTTGCATTGCAACTGGATACTTCTAACACCAAAACCTTTGACGATTTTGCGGCGCAACTCAAGCAGTCACTTCAGGACAAATGGCAGACAGAGCGGTTTGATTTCCTGGTCAACAACGCGGGAATTGGTGTCTATGCACCGTTTGCATAGACAACCGAGGAAGACTTCGATCGCTTGATGAACATTCATGTAAAGGGCGTTTTCTTCCTTACACAGAAACTTCTGCCGCTGATTAAGGATGGTGGACGGATTGTCAATATTTCCTCTGGCCTTGCTCGTTTCGCTCTACCAGGCTATGCCGCTTATGGAGCAATGAAGGGGGCGATCGAGGTTTTGACCCGATACATGGCGAAGGAATTAGGACCAAGACAGATTGCAGTGAACGTAGTGGCTCCTGGCGCGATTGAAACAGATTTTGGTGAGGGTGCAGTGCGTGATAATCCAGCGCTTAACAAATTCATCGCCGAGCAAACGGCTTTAGGTCGCGTGGGTCTTCCAGATGATATCGGCGGGGCGATCGCATCCTTACTTTCCGAAGACAACCGATGGGTCAATGCCCAGAGAATTGAAGTCTCTGGCGGCATGTTTCTCTAATTCAAACCAACCGAAACAAAAAGGGCAAAAAGGAAAATCACCATGTTAAACGTAGAGAATAAAGTCATTGCTATCACCGGAGCGAGTAGCGGCATTGGTGAAGCCACCGCCAAATTACTTGCTGAAAATGGTGCAAAGGTTGTTCTGGGAGCACGACGTACAGAAAAGCTAGAAAAGATTGTTGAGGAGATTCGTCACCAAGGTGGCTCAGCAGAATTCAAAGCGGTGAATGTTGCCGATCATGAGGATATGAAAGCGTTCATTCACTTTGCCAAAGACACATTGGGTCGAATTGATGTCATTTTTAATAACGCAGGTGTGATGCCGTTATCCCCAATGAATGCTCTGAAAGTTGAGGAATGGGACACCATGATTAACGTCAATATCAACGGCGTATTAAATGGTATTGCGGCAGGTCTGCCGATTATGGAAGCGCAAGGCGGCGGTCAGTTCATCAACACCGCATCCATCGGCGCACATGTGGTAGTCCCTAACGCCGCAGTTTACTGTGCGACCAAATATGCGGTTTGGGCGATTTCCGAAGGACTGCGGCAGGAATCGAAAAACATCCGCGTGACCATCATCTCTCCTGGTGTAGTGGAGACAGAGCTTGGTTCTGATATCACAGACGATTCAGCAAAAGAGGCTTTGAAAGAATTCCGTCAAACGGCTCTAACCCCAAATGCGATCGCCAGAGCCGTTTTATATGCGATCGCTCAACCTGAAGATGTGGATGTCAATGAAATCATTGTTCGCCCGACAGCAAGCGCCTTCTAAAACATTGCATATTCATTTCCCTCAGATTACAACCAGAAAAACAGCAAATGTCAGAAACGCGACTAAGCAGATCGCCGCGATCGCCCCTCACTGTTTGGGGCTTTTAACTTCTACCGACTGGTGCACTGCGGTTGTTCGACTGCTAGAACTTGTATCTTTTTCGCTCCTCACATTGATGCCACCCCTCTTAAAAACTGCATCACAGCTTGATTGAATAGCTCAGGAAATTCCATCCAGCAGTTATGTCCGCCACGCTCTAATATTACTAACTCAGCATTTGGAATCTTGGCAGCGAGTTCTTCTGAAAACTCTATAGGAATTAAGATATCATCTCTACCAATTAATACCAAAGTTGGAGCTGAGATTTGGCTGATTTGAGATCGCGTATCATGCTGCATTAGCGCAGCAACCTGTCCGGCAAAACCATGAGTCGATAATGGATAGGGATGATTGAGGGCAAGATTGACTGAAGCCATCACAGCTTCATCATGCTCAAAAAACTCATTTGTGTAAACCCACAAAAAGCCTTCTCTTATGCGGGTTTCTAACGACATATTTTCGTCGAGCATTCTTAGCCAGATTTGAACTAAATGTTTTGCTCTAGCAGGAAATCGGGCGGCTGTTGCGGTTAGCAGCAGACTTTTCACTAGCTCAGGATATTTCAGCGCAACGATCTGAGCAATCATGCCACCCATCGAAAAGCCTAAAATATGAGCGTTATCCACATTCAAAAACTTTAACAAAGCAGCAGCGTCATCCGCCATCATATCGATTGAATAAGCCCGATCGGGAGCGTCAGTTTGTCCAACACCGCGATTATCGAACACGATGACTTGATATTTTTGCGAGAGAACAGGAACTTGGTTGAACCATGTGCTGCTATCCAGGCTCAAGCCTTGAATCAAAACGATAGGTTCACCGTTGCCGTGAATCTCGTAGTACATCCCGATCTTGCCAATCTTGGTTCTGGGCATTCTGCATCTTCTCCATCACAGCAACGACGTTCCTATTTTGCCTCAGCATCTCTGAGTCGAGAGCGAACGATTTTCCTGTTTTATGTACTCATATACCTGGGCAATTAAGCAGATATTAAAAATGATGGCAGTCGAGTAGAAACCAATCTTCACCCAGTTGGCGACGGTAATATCACGATCTATTTCCAAAATTGTAGTCATAATTAGCTTGCTGCTTTTGCGAGTTCTAAATTTGACAGTTTCTGCATGTATAACATTGCTTTATTAACGATCTCAGGGCCTGCTTTTCGGGGGAACCCGCATCAAATGGCGGGGCGGGATCGTACTCCAGTAATAATTGAACGATCTTGGCGGTTTCCTCATCGTAAAGGATGCTCGCGAGCGTAAGTCCAAAATCGATGCCTGCTGTCACACCACCACCCGTGATGCGATTGCGATCGACCACCACACGCTCGGTACCCACCTCAACGCCTAGATGTGTCATTAGTTGTTGGCGCATTCCCCAGTGTGTAGCTGCTCGATACCCCTTGAGCAGACCCGCTTTTGCCAGAAACTCCGATCCGCCGCACACAGAAGTAACAAATTTTGCTGTGCTACCTTGTTTGCGGAAAAATTCCAGCACTTCTGGATCGTCTTCCACTACCTGTTGTTTTAAACCGCCGCCGACACAAATCACGTCCAAGGGAGGGCAATTTGCAAAGGTGGTATCCGGCAAAATCGCCAATCCGTCATCGCATAAAATGGGGTCTAGAGATTTCCAGATGCGATGCAGTTTGACATTGGGCAGGGCACTAAAAACTTGATGGGGGCCGACCATATCCAGCGAGGTCATACCAGGATAAAAAACCAAGCCAATAACGTATTTTTGTGAGTCAGTCATGAGTTAATCTCCTTGTGGTGACTGCCATTGAATCTCCTCGTATACTAGAAGCAGCAACCAACCTGGCATAGTCCTCGATCGGGTACTCTTTTCACCATGACTATTTCCTTGAAGCCCTTATTTGAAGAAATCCAGCAGGCAACGGATGAAGATTGCTTGCGATCGCACCTTGCGCCAAAACTTGGGGAATACTTTGCTGCCAAGCGATCGGGAATATTTTTCTTCGATCGCTTGGCAGCAGATCCAAGGTTTCAGCCCGTTCTCAACCTTGCCCTATCTCTGGAGCATAATCCAGTAGCGCGTTACATCGCAGAACGCCACACTCCCGTCCATGAGGGATTGGTGACGACACCCAAGGCTTGGAAATTAATCTGTCCGCGTCCGGATCATTGGCATGTGATGGCAGGGCCGATCGTCGTTGGCGGTCAAATAGTTGGTTCAGTGGGATGTACCCGTGAACGATCGATGCCTGCCTTTGACACCCAAGGTTTAGCCGATCTAAGTGCCATTTGTTTGCATGTATCTGTTTGGACTGCTACCGTGCGATTTGAACGAAGCGTAACTTCAAAACCTCCACTACAAACCTCAAACGCCGATTCTCTTGCAGAGAGGCTGCGCCAACGATTAACGGCGCGTGAGTTGCAGATTGCCAGCTTGGTTGCTTTGGGGCGAACCAATATAGAGATCGGGAATGAACTTTGGATTACCGAGAATTCTGTCAAGCAGGCTTTGAAGCGAATGTTCCGTAAGCTAAAAGTTTCGTCGCGTGTAGAAATGGTTGCACAACTCGCTACGACAGAACTTCACTTTCCCATTACAAAGCAATCTTCATCTAACTTGATACTGAACTCTCATCAGTAACCTTCCGCTTACGCCTTCACCGAGCAACAAGCTGCCTAACGTTCCGGTTGAGCGGCTGTCGATAACCTCTGCTACAATATAGACCATCTCCGCTAGTCCGCTCCAACCGGGTTGTTATGTTTCTGTTACGAAAGATTAATTTATACGAATCCGTCCCAGCAGAACATCAATCTATGAATTATCCAAAAGGATTGTTCAGGAATAGCGCCTCAGAAGGAACCCAATCCTGAGCGTAGCGATCAGCCATTGCTAGCCAAGTAGCAATTCGTGCCTCGCTGGGTACGATCATTCCCCAGTATTCCTCAAAGAGAGCGTCTTCTAAGGTCAAAGCAGCAACTCGCATTTCACTTTCTATATCAGCAAGTGCTCTCTGAATATAGTTTCCACCCCTGACAGGATCTGCTCTTAATGCGACGCTACCAGCGGAGAATAAGTCACGGGCTTGGGGGCATAGAACGCCTCTGTAAGTCAGCATATAACTTACGGCATCTGAGTATTTATCCTTAGACCGTGAAGGTTTTACTATCTGAGGACATAGTATCGCTGCCTCAGCGCGAAGTTTTCGTTTCTCGTTCTGATCAAGATTCATATAGATCCTGACTTGAAGAGGTAAAGTATGCTCTTGTTCTTCTTTCTCCTCAAGCCACCACAAACGCTCTCCAGGCTTAAGCCGTTTTCTTGCATAAGCTCTCACATAAGCCATTTTTTGGTCATTCGATGCTTTGGAGAACAATTCATAGGTAGTCCCCATCTGATCAAATAAACTCTCTTCCGCAGTCATATCAACTTCAAACCTGGGAACATGAGAGGTTCTAACATGCATAACGCAGTCATCGTATTTTCCCCATCTAACTTCTGGCTCTCCTCCCATTTTTCCAAAAATTAAATAGATGTGTTCAACGGACGGATCGCGCATACCTTCAAATACGCTATTTGCGATGCTTCGCCATGTATCATTTGTTGTAAATTTAACCTCTATCCCAAACTCGCCCAGTGGTATATCAGGAAAGACATGAGGGTGAGGATTGTAATTAATGGATAGTCCCATTGAAGCAAGTATGTTCCTAACTCCATCCTCAAACTGTTTTGAAGTTAGGAACTTGCCATCTGTTCTTATGTTTTGATTCAGTTGAGCTACAACGTCCTCAACAATAACTTCAAATTCAGTGTTATTCATTTACTTGTTCAATGCGCGAAGTACAGCCTTTGCAATGTGCCACGATAGCACAGGTGGCACAGCATTACCAACTTGGCGCTCCGTTTCACGAAGCTTAGACTGAAAAATAAAATTATCTGGGAAAGACTGAATTCGAGCTGCTTCCCGCATTGAAATTCTTCTTGGTTGACTATAGTGAAATTGGATATTTCCATGACATTCTGCACGTATTGTATAGCCAGGTCTATCAGCCTTCAAACATCTGCTACCTTGCTCAGGGCTTCGATTCGCCCTACTCCAAACGTGGTTTATTGATTCATCTTCTGGGATTCCCTCTAAATCGGCTATCGCCTGTGAAGCTGTAATATGTTCATGTTTCGAGAGGACTACCTTTGGAGGTTGAAAATTTATTCCTGCTTGTGTTCCCACAATAAAAACGCGATCTCTCGTTTGAGGCACTCCAAAATCTGCCGCGTGATAAAGATGGTAATCAACTTGATAACCAATGCTTGTAAAATCTGAGATCACCTTTTCTAAAGATGTTCTATTATTCCGCATCAGCAACCCTTTCACATTTTCAGCTACAAATATCTTCGGCTTTAGCCTTCTAACTGCCTCGACCATTGCACTATACAGCCCACTCCTGGAACCATTAATACCAGCACATTTACCATTCACAGAAATATCTTGGCAAGGAAATCCACCAATAACTACATCAGCAGAATCAGGCATTGTGTCTATTACATCCCAAACATCACCACAAACTATCTCATTGCCAAGATTATGTTTATAAGTTTTACAAGCAAACTCATTAATATCATTCGCCCACACAATATCGAAGGGTAAAATCTTATACCAGGTATCTAGAAATTCAAATCCACCTGAAAACCCCATATCCATACCACCGCAACCAGAAAAGAGAGAAACAACTTTTACTTGCCGTGGCTGTGTACGAGGACTTCTTTGCCCTCGACGAGTACTACCTGCGGACGGGATTTCAGCGAGGTTCAATTTGTTAGCTTTTTCAATACTTAACATGACCATGCGACTGAATCCCTAGAAGTAGAACTATCAATAAATAGTACTACAAAAGAGCAAACAGAGAACATAAAGCCTATAGCCCACATTCCGCTGTTTGGAGAGAGCATTCAGGAATTAGGATAAAGTGAGCC
Organism: Acaryochloridaceae cyanobacterium RU_4_10; assembly: GCA_012032135.1. Lineage (GTDB taxonomy): Bacteria > Cyanobacteriota > Cyanobacteriia > Thermosynechococcales > Thermosynechococcaceae > JAAURS01. Next base: position 12,636 of record JAAURS010000123.1, read on the forward strand.
GAATTTGATGAAACGAGGAGGTTGTTATCCATTCAGAACTGGTTGTCCAAAATGTAGATCACTTGGGAATCGTGG
>JAAURS010000124.1 GCA_012032135.1 Acaryochloridaceae cyanobacterium RU_4_10
TGCCATCCATAAAAGGCGCACAAGCTTGATGATGTCTGAATCACCCTTAAATCCAATAGACCTCTGGGAAACTCCACCAATAGAACTTGATGCAGATTTGGTTGAGACATCACAGCGATTGGTGGCAATGTCTGAAAAAAGTTTTGCTTCCCATTTCAATGATGAAACACCTGCAAAGGAAGACCTTCAGGACCCTCGGATAACTGAGTTGGAGGCACAACACGAATATTTATTTAAACGAAATGTTGGATTAGTGGCCAGGGTGGCTGAACTAGAAGCGGTAAATCTGCGTTTGCAAGAACAAATTTCAGACCTCAAACAACAAGTGCAATCGCAGGTTCCGTGGTACAAGCGATGGTTCCAATAAATAAAGTGGTTGCTGAAATCGTAACCAACCCGTTGTCTCTTCAAAACGTCTCAGATAATAGGCTCTATCGGTATTAGAGGTAGGGTCGCAAAATGGGCATTCAGCTTAAGGGCAAAAAGGTTTCAGTCGTAAAGGGCGTGCTGTTGGGTGGCCTATTACTGGGCGGTTGCAGTGCCATGAAACCAGATTCAGCCCAAATGGAATCAAACCCGTCGTCCGTGAAAATGCCTGCATCAATGCCGATGGCCAGTTCCGAACTTCAAAACGCAAAGATGGCGCAGAAAAATCTTGCGGATACTGCTGCAACGAACGCTTCTGATTTAGCAAGAGCCCCTATTCCACAACAAAAAACACAACTCATCAAAAAAGCAACTTTAGGGCTGCGGGTCCAGAATGTAGAGCAGGCGATTCAAGGGGTTTCCCAACGGGTGGCCATGCATGGCGGAGATATTTTGGGTTTGCAGGACAAGGTCCCTCAACTCAAAAGTGCCCCCCACAGTGCAACATTTCAGTTACGGGTCCCTCAATCTCAACTGGATGCAACGCTCAAGGATTTGTCAAAACTAGGAACGGTTGAAAGCCGGAGCATTCAGGCTGAGGATGTAGCAACCCAATTGGTGGATTTTGAAGCTCGGCTCAAAAATTTGCGGAAGTCGGAAGGGGTAGTACTCAGAATTATGGATCGCTCTGGCTCAATTGGCGATGTGCTGAAGGTCTCTCAACAACTCAGTCAAATTCGCAATGAGATCGAGCAAATTCAAGGACAAGTTCAACATCTCAAGCAACAGGTCGCCTATTCTGTCATTACGGTGACGCTCCAAGAAGCGATCGCCCAAAATCAGCCCGGGATTCCCTTCGGCGATCGCATCCAAGAAAGCTGGATGCAATCCACTCATGCGATGGGAGAAACAACCATCAAGTTATTGAGGATGGGAATCTGGTTGGCAGTCTTTAGTCCCTACATTTTAGGCAGTATTGTTTTGAGTGTGTTGGTAGTAAAAATTCTATCTCGCAAACTCAATACAGTGGAAACCTCCGCGCGTTCTTCCGCATCGGATTAATTCTCGCCTTGTTTTGCCAAAATAGACTGATGCAACTCCGTCAAGTTATGAGATAATAAGTGATTGTGTCTAACCAACTTATCGATAAAGACTCATGGCTAAGGGCGTTCGTGTCATTATTACCCTGGAGTGCACCGAGTGTCGCACCAATATCAGCAAGCGATCGCCAGGCGTATCGCGCTATACGACGATGAAAAACCGTCGTAACACCACAGCACGGTTGGAGTTGAAGAAATTCTGCACCCACTGCAACACCCACACAGTGCATAAAGAAATCAAGTAAAGCGTCTGTTTTGGCTTGACCTGCACCCTATTAACTCATACTCAACAAAATCCTAAGACTATGGCCTACTTTCGCCGTCGCGTTTCCCCTATTAAGCCAGGAGATCCGATTGACTATAAAGATGTTGATTTGCTCCGTCGTTTTATTACAGAGCGGGGCAAAATTTTGCCCCGTCGAATTACGGGACTGACCGCCAAGCAACAACGAGACTTAACAACCTCCATTAAACGAGCCCGTATTTTGGCTCTATTACCCTTTATCAATACAGAAGGGTAGCGTTTAAATGCTGCCCCCTGTAGGGCGCACAATGTTGAGTGTCTCTCCCAGCTTTCTAGCTTGGAGAAGTTTTTCTCTGTCAAAATTAAAATAAAGAACCACCCCTGTCTAAAATAGAGTAGCGCTGAGCCTAGGTTGTCTCTCTGCCATCCCTAGGCTTGCTAAGCTACTGAGGCAAAATAAACCAGCATTTGTGGAAAAAGGAACGTTAGTTGAATTTAGAGTGCAAGGGGATGGAGTTGACAGCGGACGTCAGCCCCGCCTTGGCGTTCTCGAGCGCCCGGAGGGGAAGAAACATTGGATTGCCCTAGATGCTAAAGACCAGTCTCATACGCTGCATCCCAGACAAATTACCTACACTGTATCGGGACAGACTTATCAGCCTAGGGATATTCCAGCTTTTCTAAAATCCCTCGATGCCTTTTTGGATCCTTCCAATCTAGAAATTGCTTGGGAAATTTTACTAGAGGAAGGGCGTTCCGTGGGTCCAATGGAGATGGCCCAACTTTTGTTTTCCGAGCAAAGTCCATCCTGTTGCTATGCAGCCCATCGGCTGTTAAGTCAAGATAAGCTGTATTTCAAGCAAAAAGGAGAGGTCTACGAGCCTCGGTCTGCCGCACAGGTAACGGAGTTAAAATATCAAAGCGAACGCGAAACCCAACGGCAGCAGGAACAGGAAACCTTTTTTGCCCACCTTCGCGCGGCACTCTCGGGTGAAACGGTGGAATGGCAGTCCGGCGATCGCGCCTACTCTACAGCTCATAGAACGCTTCGCCCTTCTGGGAGATGAATTCTCTAATAAGGCGGCAGCCGCAGATCTCTTAAAACAACTGGGTCGCCCCGACAATCCCACCGCTGCGTTTCAAGTCATGGTGGATATCGGGTTGTGGAGCCCCCACGAAAACTTATTTTTGCGTCGCAATAATACCCCCATCCAGTTTCCCGACAATGTTTTATCCGCCCTTCAAGACCGACTCGCTATGACTCCCTCTGACCCTGAATGCGATCGCCGAGACTTAACCCATCTCAAGGTCTATACCATTGATGATGAAAGTACCGCTGAGATCGATGATGGGCTGAGCGTTGAAACCTTAGAAAATGGTCGACAACGAATTTGGGTGCACATTGCCGATCCCAGTCGCTGGGTGAGTTTGGGTGACGATTTGGATTGTGAGGCCCAACGTCGCAGTACTACGGTTTATCTGCCGACAGGTATGATCCCCATGTTTCCAGTGGAATTGTCTACTGGACCCATGAGTTTAGTTCAGGGCCAGGTTTGCTGTGCTCTGAGTTTTGGCATCACCTTGACGGATGAGGGAGCGGTTGAAGACTACGAAATTGCAACAAGCACCATTAAACCGACCTATCGTCTGACCTACGATGACGTCGATGAGATGTTGGAGTTAGGCATTCAAAATGAACCTGAGTTGATGGCGCTTGCGGATTGGTCCGATCGCCGCCAATCTTGGCGAGAATCCCAGGGTGCGATCGGCATCAAAATGCCTGAATCAGTCATTAAGGTGAATGAGGATGAAATTGAGATTGAGGTCTTGAATGATTCGACCTCCCGAACCTTAGTAGCGGAAATGATGATTTTGACGGGAGAGGTGGCGGCAAAGTACGGTCAAACCCATGAAATTCCACTGCCATTCCGCTACCAGCAACAACCTGAGTTGCCTCCAGAAGAAGAGCTCATGCAGCTTGAGGCAGGCCCAGTCCGTTTTGCTGCTATTCGGCGCTGTATGCCCCGCAGTGAAGTGGGGATTGCGCCATCGCGCCATGCCAGTTTGGGGTTAGAGGGGTATTGTCAGGTGACTTCTCCCATCCGGCGTTATGCAGATTTATTGGCCCATTTTCAACTTAAGGCCCATCTGAGGGGTGACCCATTACCCTTTAGCGGATCTGAGCTAACTGCGGTTTTAGCCAGTGTGACAACAGTCGCGCAGGAAGCCAGTTTTATTGAGCGTCAGACCAATCGGTACTGGAGTTTAGAGTTTCTCCGTCGTCACGCTGATACGGTTTGGCAAGTCATCATGTTGCGATGGCTGCGGGAGCAGGATAACCTTGCTCTAATTTTGTTTGAGGATTTGGGCTTTGAGTTGGTGATGCGATTTAATCGTGCGGTAGATCTGGGAGAACGCCTGTATGTGAGGGTCGTAGCCGTCGATCCGCGTCAAGATCGGTTTGTGGTGGAAGAACATTTTGCGGCCATTTCTTCTCTGGCTTCTTCCTCCAAAGGCTAAGCGATGATACCGATATGGGCGGCAACGATATGCCAATTGCCGCTAGAAGAGACTGCCCAACGCGCGTGAAACGGAAATCACCATTGGTTGGGTTGCCCTTATACCGACCCAATATTTGCATTCGGACAGACACGATCGCAACGTCTGCGTGGAGTTGAATGTGCCGTTCGGAAGGATTTAGCTCGTCGATTTGAAAGATGCCGGATTCGTGAGCCGCTAGATCGTCTTGCTTGCTTAATAATTCTCCGAGATGACTGGTGATGATAATGTCGGGGGCTAACAGTTCGTCCAAGACACTGACATCAGAAGCCAGCATCGCCATTCTGAGCCGTTCCTCGGCATTAATAATTTGAGTCTCAACGGTTTCATTCATGGTTTTTATCGTCTGGCTAAAAAGCGACCTTCACAATCCAAACCCAAACTTGTAGGGGCAACTTCAGCCAAAACACTTCGTTCAAAACCGATCCTGCTTTAGCTAAACTTGCCCCTTGGAACGAAAATCAAAAATTCTTCGGTCTTCAATTCTAATGCGTGTCAATTGACTCAGCCTAGATGCTAGATAAAACGGCCTTAGCGGCTTCTAAGGTCCGGTCAATATCCTCATCTGTATGGGCTAAAGACATAAAGCCAGCTTCAAACTGCGATGGCGCAAGATAAACACCCCGCTCCAGCATTCCCCGATGGAAGCGACCAAACTTCTGCACATTAGAGGCTTTGGCATCTTCAAAACTATGGACGGGACCCGCCGTAAAGAAAAAGCCAAACATTCCGCTAATGTGTCCGCCACAAACCTCATGACCGCATTCAGCAGCCAAACTCAACAACCCATTAATCAACTTGCCCGTCACTCGGTCTAGCTGTTCGTAAGTGCCGGGTCGGTTCAATAACTCCAGAGTTTTAATCCCCGCCGTCATGGCCAAGGGGTTTCCAGAGAGCGTCCCAGCTTGGTACATCGGACCTGCTGGAGCCACCATACTCATAATGTCCTTGCGTCCGCCGTAAGCACCGACAGGAAGACCGCCGCCAATCACTTTCCCCATTGTGGTCAGGTCTGGCGTAATGCCAAACTTTTCTTGGGCACCACCGTAGGCAATCCTAAACCCCGTCATTACTTCATCAAATACGAGCAGCGCGCCAAATTCAGTCGTGAGTTCGCGGAGTCCCGCTAAAAATCCAGCATCTGGAACGATGAATCCAGCATTGCCAACCACGGGTTCGAGAATAACCCCTGCAATTTCATCTGGATTCTCTTCAAACAAAGCGCGAACGGCCTGAAGGTCATTATAAGGAGCCGTTAAAGTGCTGCTAGCGGTAGACTTTGGCACGCCCGGAGAGTCGGGTAAGCCGAGGGTGGCCACACCCGATCCCGCCTTCACCAGAAACATATCCGCGTGACCGTGGTAGCACCCTTCAAATTTGACGATCTTTTCCCGTCCGGTGAAAGCCCGCATGAGACGCAACACAGACATGCAAGCTTCCGTACCCGAGTTAACAAACCGAACCATTTCAACGCTGGGCACTGCATCGATCACCATTGAGCCAGTATGTTTTCTAGGGCGCAGGGTGCGCCAAAACTGGTTCCTTTTTCTAAGGCTTGATGGAGGGCTTCAACGACTTCGGGATGGGTATGTCCGCAAATGGCAGGTCCCCAAGTGCCTACATAGTCAATGTATTGGTTTCCATCTACATCCCAGACGTAAGAACCTTTCACACGATCGAACACGATGGGTTGGCCGCCCACAGATTTAAAGGCCCGTACAGGGGAGCTAACGCCACCGGGCATAAGCTGCTGAGCCGCCGCAAAAATTTCTTCTGACTTGGTGGTCTTAAAGGCTTCCGTAAGCAACGTTTTCTCCTTGGTATTTCCTTGTTGCTAAATCGCTTGTATTAAAAGCGCATAGATGTAAGCGTTCGCATCGCCAACGTTGCCGATGCCGAGCAAGATGAGCTTTTATTTTACCAAGTCAGTGCCGCACCCTAACGTTTTGGAATCGGCTGGTAAAGAGTAGAGCCATTTGGGGATGATTTGGGTGAAGATTTGGGCAACAACCACTCTCTAATCAACCGAGCAGCACTGCGTTGAGCGAGGCCCGTGGCCACTTGAAAGCCTAATTCATGGGTTTCGGTGCGGGTGAGAGCGTTGGTAAAGGCTGGAATTAACTGCGCCGCATCAAAACCGGGAGTGTTTTTCAGTAGACCCCAAATTTTTTGAATGTGCTCTGCTTTTTGTGGGTCCGCCGATCGCTTAGCCAGAGCAGATTCATTGGGTGGGGCTGACCAGCCCAGTTGGCTTTTCACTTGGTCGATCCAGTTTTGGAGGGCGTCTTGTCCGAGTTGGTCCAGGTTTTCACAATCTCATCCGCAAGCGATCGCGGATGAAGTCACCCCGTTCTGAGAACAGGAAGTCAATGGCCTGGTTGAGAGCCTCGTTCAAATCGTAATTTTCGACATTACGCGCATTGTTCAGGAGATTTTCCAAACGGTTCCAACGGAAACTTTCGTCTTTGAAGAGTAAATCTTTCAGACTGGCGCGGAGTTCTGGTGCTGTATCAGTAAGCAATCGTTTGGCGACGTAGGGATACGCTGCGCTGAGTACCTTGAATTGAGGGTCAACACTCATGGCAATGCCTTCCATCGTAATCAGCGATCGAACGATCAGAGCATAGTAGGCAGGCACGCGGAAGGGATAATCATACATGACTTCGGAGAGCCCTTCAAAGATGCGGTTGATGTTGAGGTCTGAAACACTTGCCCCTAGGGCATCATTAAACACTTTGGAGAGGGCTGGAACGATGGGGGATAAATCCACATCGGCGGTCAAAAACCCGAGCTTGACGTAATCATAAGCGAGGGTATCGAATTCGCGGTTGACGATATGAACGATCGCATTCAGCAGTCCGTAGCGCTGCTCCACATTGATTTCGCTCATCATGCCAAAGTCAAGGTAGGCCAGTTTGCCGTTGGGCATGGCCAGTAGGTTGCCGGGGTGGGGATCTGCGTGGAAAAAACCCTTGTCCAGCAACTGTCTGAGGGAACATTGAATGCCTACATCAATGAGGTGACTGGCATCAATGCCTTGGGCCAGAATTTTTTCAGGCTGGTTGAGCTTAATGCCCGTAATCCACTCCATCGTCAGGACACGAGTGTTGGTATATTCCCAGTAAATCTTGGGGACGTAAATATCGGGCAGATAGCCGTAGAGTGCAATAAAACGTTCTGCGTTTTTGCCTTCTAAGGTGTAGTCCATTTCCTCAAACAGACGACCTGCAAACTCATCCAAAATTCCTACAAGGTCAGTGCGGATTTTTTTGAAAGTTTTCTGCGCCCAAGCTGCTAACCCACGAATCAGATAAATATCGAGGGTGATGCGATCGGCCAAGTCCGGTCTTTGGACCTTGACCGCTACAGATTCGCCTGTTTTGAGTTTTCCTTTATAGACCTGTCCTAGGGATGCAGCAGCAATAGGGTCGGGGCTGAGGTCGTCGTAAATGTCTTGGTAGGGTGCGCCCAATTCTTCTTCAATGAAGCGATAGGCCACTTCATTATCAAAAGGCGGAATTTGATCTTGGAGTTTAGACAGTTCTTCTAAAAACCCTGCGGACAAAATGTCAGGGCGGGTGGAGAGGGCTTGCCCAATTTTGATAAAGGCAGGACCCAGATTGGTCAGCATTTCACGCAGCTCAATCGCCCGTGACTTTTCATTGGCCCGTGCTGTACCCGTTCTAGCATCCCACCAACGATGAAATACAAACCGCGTAAAGGGCACCAAAATTGCCATCCAGCGTTGGGTTACTTTGAGCCATTGCCCTTCGTACTGTTGCCGGATTCGTTCTGGGTCGTAAGGTTGAATAGTGGTGTCGCGCTGGGGCGGAACCTGGGCAGAGTGCAGGGGAGATCGCGCGGTCCAGTCCACGATTTCAACGGGCACGGGTTGCTCGTTATCGAATTCGAGAATGGGGGTTGGTCGTTCTGCCAGTGTCATGCTTAACCACTATAGAGAGGAACTAAACCCGATCTGCGATCGCAGCCGCAACAGAGGAAATGATTCGTTGTTGCGATTATCGCTGTTTACAGAATTACGGGGTATTTTGTTATGTAAACGATTGTAACAATAATTTACGGCAATTCCTGTAGTTTAGACATCATCAACAGGCTTTTTGCCTATACAATTCACAAACGTTTTGAGGCGTATCATGGATTCTCTATAAATCCTTGATAGCCTATAAGACAGTTTTATCGTTTATTATCAACCGCTGACTGCTTATGCTGGTTTCTCTGCGGATTGAAAATTTTGCTCTGGTCGATCGCCTAGACCTTACCTTTGGCCCTGGACTCAACGTCTTAACGGGCGAAACAGGTGCGGGAAAATCCATCATCTTGGATGCCTTGGATATTGTTTTAGGGGGCAAAATTACCAGCCGCGCGATCCGAACTGGCGCATCTAAAACCGTTTTGGAAGCCAGCTTTCAACTCAGCGATCGCCTCCAAACCTGGCTCAGTTCCGCTGAAATTGACCTCCTAGACGAACCCTTTCTAGTTTGCAGCCGAGATATTTCCAACGCTCAGGGCTCCCTTCGCAGCCGATCGCGGGTGAATGGCGTCTTGGTCAACAAACAGCAGATGGATAGCCTGCGCGATCGCCTGGTTGAGATTACAGCGCAGGGGCAAACCCTTCAGTTGGGGCAAACGGCCCGTCAGCGGGACTGGTTAGATGCCTTTGGCGGCCAGAGCATTCTTGCCCTTCGCCAAACTGTTACCGAGCAATTTGGACGCTATCAAGCCGCCCAGCAACGCCTAGAACAATTCCGTCAAAACGAACAGCATTGTCTTCAGCAAATTGACATGCTGAAATACCAACTCCAAGAATTGCAAGACGCCGACCTGAATGACCCCGACGAGCAAACCCACCTTAATAACGAATACCAACGATTGAGCCACAGCGTCGAACTTCAGCAACAGAGCTACCAAACCTACCAACTGCTCTACGACCATCCCCAAGGCGGAGCCTGTATGGATTTACTCGGTAACGCCACCACCACCCTGCAAGAAATGACTGCTGTCGATGCTCAGGTGCAGCCGATTTTAGATTTAGTCCGAGAGGCCCTCGCCCAAGTGCAGGAGGCTGGAAGTCAAATCCACCGCTATGGCGAGAGATTAGAAACCGACCCGCAACGCTTAGAAGAGGTCGAACTGCGCCTTCAGCAACTGAAGCAAATCTGCCGCAAATACGGCCCTACGTTGAATGATGCGATCGCCCACCAAATCCGCATCGAGCGAGAACTCCAATCTCTTACAGGAGACGGGCAATCCATTGCAGACCTTGAGGCAGACTGTACGGCCACCCTGGCTGTATTAACCCAAACTTGCTCGCAATTAAGTGCCCTCCGCCAAACCGCCGCCACTGCACTAGAAGCCCGATTGGTGAAGGAATTAAAACCCTTAGCCATGGAAAAAGTTCAGTTTCAAGTCGATTTGAAACCCCTGGAACCCACCGCCCACGGAGCCGATCGCATTGTCTTTGCATTTAGTCCCAATCCGGGAGAACCTTTACAACCCCTTGCGGAAATTGCCTCAGGTGGAGAAATGAGCCGCTTTTTATTGGCCCTCAAAGCGTGTTTTACCCAGGTAGATCCCGTTGCAACCCTCGTGTTTGATGAAGTAGATGTGGGGGTTTCGGGGCGCGTAACCCAAGCGATCGCCGAGAAACTGCACCACCTCAGCCAGCACCACCAAGTTCTCTGCGTCACCCACCAGCCCATCATTGCAGCGATGGCGGATCGGCATTTTCAGGTTGAGAAACAGGTGATCGGTTCCAAGGGTAAGGATTCCAAGATCGATGCGAATGCTCGAACGGTCGTCAGAATTCAGCACTTAGACGCAGCCCAGCGCCAACAAGAACTGGCCAATCTCGCAGGGGGCGGCACCAGCGATCGGACCTTGGCTTTTGCTGAATCATTGCTGACTCAAGCCGCTCAAATTCGAGATCGAAAACCAGTCCTGCCAAAAAAACTAAAGTCAGTACTCGGAAACGCGCATCCTGAAGATGATTCTAAGAACTTTGCTTAATCAGCAGCAAACAATTTCGATTTTCATTCACCCGTTCGTATTTCACCTCGCTGGCAATTTCTTTGAGCAACATCAGCCCTCTGCCAGACTCAGACTCATCAGGGATAGAAATCATTCCTTCTAGTCGCTCCTTTAAGCTGAAGGAAGGACCGTAATCCCAAATCCGCATTTCAACCCGATCGGGATAAAATCAAGATCGATTTCTATGGGGGTTTCAGTGGGTAATGCCTGATGGGCATGACGGACTGCATTGGTGAACCCTTCTGCGATCGCAATTTGACATTGCATCCAGTCTTCTTCCGTTACCGAAGCTTGGGTCAGAGATTGAAACCAGTCCAGAATTCGAGTGAGTTCTTGAAGGTCAGTACTGACATGAATATGTTTAGACTGCTGTAACACAAATTTTCAGCGCTAACTTAGCATGAAAGAATAATAACAATCCCTCGACCCATTATGGGCCTATACACTCATAGAAAAATAACCTCAAACCGCTATAAAAATCTACTTTGTACCAATATTCATGTATTCAATTCTGATTGTTGATGACGACCCAGTTACGAAACTATTATTGAGGCGAATTCTAGAGCAGCAAGGCTACGGGGTAGAAACGGCTCAAGACGGTCGAGAAGGAATTCAGAAAGCAGAAAGCCTACAACCCGCACTCATCATTTGTGATTGGCTCATGCCCATTACTGATGGGTTAGAAGTGTGCCGATTTGTGAAAAACAGCCCTAAGCTCTGCACCACATTTTTTATTTTGTTGACCTCAAAAGGGGGGCTAGAGGATCGTATTGAAGGGCTTAATGCGGGAGCGGATGAGTTTTTAGCCAAGCCCATTGACATGAATGAATTAAAAGCCAGAGTGAGGGCTGGTCTTAGATTGCATCAACTCAGCCAAGACTTACAGTCCCAAAAACAGGCGCTTGAAAACGAACTGGCTGAGGCTGCTAACTACGTGCGGTCTATCTTGCCCCCTCCCATGTTATCCCCGTTTCAGATTGAAACTTTATTTTTACCCTCCCGCCAGTTGGGGGGCGATTGCTTTGATTATTTTTGGCTCAACCCCGACACCTTGATCGTTTACTTGCTTGATGTTTCAGGCCACGGCGTGGGTGCAGCGCTGCCTTCAGTTCTATATCTTGTAATTTATTGCGATCGCAATCCTTATCTGATGTGAATTATGCAAACCCTCCTGAAGTTTTGACCGCTCTCAATCGGGCGTTTCAAATGTCCAGTCAAGACAATAAATACCTCACTATTTGGTATGGAGCATACCACCACCCCACCCAAACCCTAACCTTTACCAGTGCCGGACATCCCCCTGCATTACTCTGGAATCCAGCCAACGAATGCCAACTTCTCAAAACCCCCGGCTTTCCGATCGGTTTATTTTCAGAGGCGGATTATTGCAGTACCCAGTGTTTTATTCCATCAGGAAGTGTTCTGTATCTTCTCAGTGATGGCGTCTATGAAATCCATAAGTCTGACGGCCAACTTTGGGGATTGCTTTCCCTCCAAGAACTACTCCTACAAAGCCCCAGCTACCATCATCAACCCTTGCCTACGCTCCTTCAAGGCATTCAAACCCACTCCAATTCTGAAACATTTATGGATGACTTTTCCCTCGTTAAAGTCCGCTTTACTTAGAATGGAAGTTAATTGAGCATCTTCTGCTCAAATTCGGCACGATCTGCAAAAATTTGAAACACTCGACGGGTATCCGTCAAATCAAGTAACATTCCAACCTGTTTGTTAACAGCACAAAGACATAAAAGCTTTCCCGCACTCCGAACCATCTTTAAAGCCACGATCATCGCGCCTAAACCGGAGCTATCCATAAAGCTCAACTCTTGGCAATCAATCAAGACCACATCCGCATTCGCATCCAATGCTTGACGAACCTCACTCTGAAATGCCCCTGCTTTGGTTCCATCAAAGACCCCCGATAGCTTTGTCACAGAGACATTAAGACTCATAAAAATCCATACCTTTTCAAAACATGCCTCAAACAAGATGCGCGAGATCGGTGTCCGAGGATGCAGATTTTTTTCGATTGAAAGCAATTGAACCTGCCCTTCATTCTAAGATGGAGTGCCAGTAAAATATAGCGTGGCAGGTCTGCCCACAAAATGTTAACGCGACAATGGGAAACCTTGGCAACGGTCTTGAATCCTCGAGCAAGCCATATACCCAGAGGCATTTGCCGTGTTATGGTCTTGACTTAAGCTGTGTCTGCTTTTGCAAATATTGCGATCGCCCGAGTTGCGGCCTGATTTCCAACGACAATAGTGTGTCGTATGCCCTGGTCTCGAATTTTAGC
>JAAURS010000125.1 GCA_012032135.1 Acaryochloridaceae cyanobacterium RU_4_10
AACCAAGGAGCGGATTAAAGGAATGCCAACGGAATAAAGCTTTGAAGATCTTCAAGCCGCTAGAATAAAGACGCAACATTAGTGGTGTCACAAACAATGGTTGCAACCCATCCCGCACCTGAAATTACAGAAATCTTTTATCCCAGCTCAGATGGAGAACCTTTGGCTGAAACCTCAGTGCATGTGGATGCCATCATTCATGCAGTTGTTGCCTTGCGGGAATACCTCAAGCCCCAGCAAGCCATCGTCCTAGCCGATCAATATCTTTACTATGCTCAAGGGTTTCCAAAGCTTCGCGTTGCCCCAGATGTGATGGTCATTTGGAATGTTTCCCCTGGCCCACGAGACAATTTCAAAACCTGGGAAGAGGGTTCCATCCCAGCGGTAATCTTTGAGATGACCTCTGAAGGCACTCGAAACCAAGATCAGGACTACAAGAAAACGCTTTACGAACAGATGGAGGTCAAAGAATATTGGTTGTTTGACCCTAAAGGTGAATGGATTCCAGAGCAACTGCGCGGGTATCGCCTTCAGGACGAGCAATATCAACCCATCACTGATAGTCGGAGCGAACCGTTGCAATTGCGATTGCAGGTAGACAACACACTGATTGGATTTTATCGAGAAGATACGGGCGAAAAATTATTAGCTCCTAGTGAACTCGTAGCTGCCTTACAGAAAGAAGTTCAGGCCCGTCAAGACCTAGAAAAGCAATTGGCCCAAGAGCAACAGCGAACTGAGGATGAACGACAACGGGCAGATCGGGCTGAAACCCAAGTCAGAGAATTGATGGAGCGCTTGAGATTGTTGGGTGTCGATCCCAACGGAGAGGGATGAGCTTGAGCGATCGCTCCGTGCAAAGAGTCCGCAAACCCTTCTGGACCAGATTCCTTCGTCGGTTGGCTGTCCTTTTTGGATTGGCGGCAGTCTTGAGCGTCTACGTCTGTGCGATCGAACCCAACTGGTACGACATTCATGCTGTTCGCCTAGAATTACCTCATCTTGCATCAGAGTTTGATGGCTACCGGATTGTCCAGATCTCCGATATCCATGCAGATCGTTGGATGACTCAAAACCGTTTGGCGAAAATTGTGGATCGGGTCAACCAACAACACCCAGACCTCGTTGCCCTGACTGGGGATTTTGTCACGCGATCGCGGAAATATTTGCTCCCACTCTTAGTGCGTTCGAGGCACTCCAGCCCAAAGATCGAACGGTCGCCGTCTTGGGCAATCATGATGTCGTGACTGACTCTCAGCCCATTCAAGAAGCGCTTGAGCTTGCCGGAGTGAAGGTTTTAATCAATCAAAGCATTACGCTACAACGACAAAACAGCCAACTTTACGTTGCGGGGGTAGGAGATGTCTGGTTTAAGCTTGCCAATCTAACCCCCATCCTGACCGAACTTCCAAACAGAGGAGCCGCAATTCTCTTAGCCCACGAACCAGATTTTGCAGATATCAGTTCCTCAACAGGACGATTCGATCTGCAATTGTCGGGGCATTCTCACGGGGGACAGGCTCATATTCCCTTTATCAAAAGACTTGTACCCCATCTAGCAAACAAATATCCCGTGGGTCAATATCAAGTGGGTTCTACGATCCAGTACACCAATCGAGGCGTTGGGATGGCTCCCCTTCACCTCCGCTTCAACTGCCGTCCTGAAATCACAGTTTTTACTTTGAAATCGTTACCACCTGCCTGAATGGAGCGTTTTAAAGCGCTTTTACTAATACTGACTTACCCATTTGCGATAGAGCTTTTGAATTGCACGGACGAGCGTGGCGTGGAGATCTGGACTAGTAGCCAGGTCTGCTTCTTTTTGCTGAATTTGCATTAAAAGCCGTGCCTCTGCACTATCTACCTCACCATCGCTGTAGACCAAACCGCTAATGGCTTCAAGCAGGCTTTGACAGTCTGCCGGCGTAGGACGTCGCCCTAAATACTCATCAACCCAGCGGTAGCACTCCTCCGTACTCACCGATCGCAAACCATACAACCACGGCTTTAAGTCTGGATCTTCCAATAGCCATTTTTGCTGAGCAATGCGTTGCAAATAGTGTTGTTCTTCCGGTTGAACCTTACCATCTAGCCATGCGGCACCAATTAAAATCTTGAGCAGTTGCTTTGTAGACATGGTACAAGTGCTCCTATGGGGTATAAACATCATCCACAGATTGCGGGCGTTGACGAAGTAGGCAGAGGTGCTCTCTTTGGACCAGTCGTTGCGGCTGCGGTAATGTTGTCCCCCGTTGCTGCAAACCAACTCGTTAAAGCGGGCGTTAAAGATAGTAAACAGCTTCGCACGAGCGAACGCGAAATTCTTTATGAAATTATTAAAAGTCAGGCGATCGCTTTTCAAATTGGCATGGCCTCTGTACGGGAAATCGATCGGATTAACATCCTCCAGGCTAGCCTATTAGCAATGCGTCGTGCCATTCAACGTCTTTCTATACAGCCCGAACTCTGTTTGGTTGACGGCAATCGACCGATCCCTAATTTTTTTATCCCGCAACGCACTATCATCAAAGGCGACCAGACAGAGCCTGCAATTGCAGCGGCCAGTATTTTGGCAAAAGTTTGGCGCGATCGTTTGATGGTTCGTCTAGACCAACGGTATCCTGGGTATCATTTGGCATCAAATAAAGGCTATGGCAGCAGGGCGCATCTGCAAGGATTGCAAGCGCTAGGTCCATCCGTTCAACATCGGTTATCGTTTGCACCTTGCCAGATTGGCTTACCCCTTTAATCGAGATCGGGCATTTTGGATTATCCGCAATCGCAACCTTACCTTAACCTTGGTCCTTCAAGATAGGTGAAATTCTTGAATACACCTATGAACAGAACCAGCCCCACCATGCTAGGCCCCGCAGAAACCGTCAAAATTTTTCAGCACCAGTCCAAACTGAAAAATTTCGCAGCGGGAGACACCATTTATCAGGAAGACCAACCTGGAGATGTCATGTACGGGATTCTTGACGGAGAAGTCGAGCTATTTGTGAATCAAAAGCGCATCGCAACCTTGAAGGCGGGGGATGTTTTCGGGATCCGTGCACTCGTCTATGAAGATGGATTGCGAGACTCCACTGCGATCGCCAAAACAGATTGCACATTAGCCTACCTAGACCGTCAGCGATTTTACTTCACCGTGCAGGAAACCCCCATGTTTGCTCTCAACGTCATGAGAAGCTATTCAGAACGGTTGCGGTATTTGAAACAAATGATTTGAGGTTTGGCTCAAATCTGAGATTGCTTTTTTTGACCCTTCACAGGAGCAAGATTCAAACTGCCGGACTGAGGATCCCCCAAAGGGCCAGACCGTCCAAATCGCCAATGTTGGATATAGCGGTTCAGAATGTCTTGTCCGATCACGCCATCTACCCCTAGGGTCTGCAACAGTTTGCTGTTTAAAACCAAAACCTTTAAGTTGGGAATTTGATGAGACTGAATCTTCAGCATCTCTAACTGAGCCTGACGCGCTTTTTCGTGGCCGCCTAACCCACCAAACTGAACATCATCCTTTGTGTCAACCACAAGCGCGAGCTTCTCAGCTAAGCGATCCGAAAGAATGGTCATTGCAGCCCCAGTATCCACTAAGAAACTGAAAGGACCTTGGTCGTTAATAGAGACATTGGGGGTTATCATCACGCCAAAGCGTCCCTTTAAAGGAATATCTGTTGGGATGGGTTTAGACGCATTGAGTAAGGATAGACGTTTTGTTTGCGGGTTAAGAACCATGTCAAACTGGCTGAGAAAATTCAGTCCTAAAATACCCCCAGTCCTAAACGGTAACATCTCTGTAGAAAGACCCACGCCAAACAACCCATTCACCTGAGCCTTCCCCACTCTCAAGGGGGGTAGGGAATAAACCTTAACTTCGTTGTCTGGTTTTTGTTGCCCAAAGACAAAATTACCTAGCATCTGTGGCGGCAATCCACTTCCTTGCAACCGCAAGCGCTTAGCAACCTGGCGATCGATCACTGAATTTCCAGTTCCAGTGTCCAAAATAAACGAAAATGGCTGCCCACCTACTCGGACGGGAACTGCAAAAATGGGTTGTTTGGGAACTTGCAGCAACGTAATATTGGCTTGCCCCGTACTGGTCGGACGGGGCACTTTCACCCCCGTGGCTTTCAGTAATTCGGCAACGCGTTCCCGCGCATCAGGGCGGACGCTCCCATCAGGGTTGAGCATCACCACAGAAAACATACATTCCGTGGCGATTGCTTGAGTATCAGGAGGCGGCGAAGTCTCTTTGACAGATTGCTTTTGAATGCAATCCTGGACTTGAGCCAGCAGGTTATCGCTGGCCGTTTGTGCAATAAGTCCAGAATAGGCGGACCCTTTCAGTGGAAAGGAAAATGCTGCGGGTAGAGGAGGACTCAGAAGGATGCCAACAGAGATAGCTACGCACCAGGAGTACGCAACTCTGCCGCTGAAGCGCCACAACCGAGAGGGTATCTCGGTCCAAGTTTTCATAAGGAGTCTTCTCCAAAATGGATCAAGGTTAGATGCTGGGGTTCGTCCAGCAACTCTTGAGCCAGTAAGATGCCAGCAACACTCCAAGTTTGATAGCGGCGTGCCATACGTCCAATCAGGTGTCCATTGCTTCCATCGTAATATTCCGGCCATCGATCTTGAATGAGTCGTTGTCCGGCTTGAATGAGATCTTCCCGCAGTTGCTCTATTAACCCTTGATGTCTGGCTTTAAGGGCTGCTGCGGCAAGCATCCAGGTCATCATGGGCCAACTCCCACCATTGTGGTAAGACCAAGGCTTATTTTTGGGATCGCACCCCGTTACCATCTGCCACTCTAGCCCTTCAATAGCGGGGTAGCAAACTTTCATGGGCATTTCGCCCAATAATTCTTTGCGGCGTGTATGAATTAAATTCATCACGCGCCAGGATTTTTCGGCAGGCATTAAGTTACTCAACACGGCAATCAAGTTACCAATGGAAAAAAAGCGACAGTCAATGTGAGATGGCCCTAAATTTCCCACCAAGTAGCCTGCTTTTTCCGGCAACCACTGGATGAGATGCTCGAAGGGAATGGATTCTGGATAGAGATTGTATTTGTTAAAAAATCGGTCTTCGGTGGTGGTATCGGTTTCTGAATGGGTTGGATGGGCTTCGCCGTATTGTTCGTTTTGGGCTTGGTAGAGAATCCGCAGACGGCGCAGGTCCAGCCAGTAATCTTCACGGATTTGTCTGCGCAAACGATTGAGCCGATGTCTGATGCGTTTTTGATAGGGTTCTTCAGGACGCAAAAATTCGCTGGCGGCTTGCAAGCCTGCATAAAAGAGGGTTTGAATTTCTAAGGGATATCCATTCAACCCCATGCGTCGGTCAATCATACAGGCCCCATCAGGCACTAGAATCATGGGCTCCCCGTCAAAACGATGGGAGAGGTAGAGGCTTAAAATGAGCCGAATGGCGCGGCGCAACTTGGGTTGAACGTTTATACCGTCAAATAAGTCGGGGTGAAATTGGGTGGGATCGTCTAGGCAGGCACGGTAATACGCTCTTAGTAGAATGAGCCACCACAGACAAGAATCTACAGGCGTGACCCGCGCGATTGCCCGTTCGCCATAATCGGGTTTGAGATAATCATCCTCCACCTTAAAGCTGGCAGGCATCATTCCGGGCGGGCTTTCTAAGGCTCTTTCTGGGGCGATCTGGAGTTTTAGTAACGTGGCTAAAAAGTTGCCCACTACCTCACGACTCTGCACGGGGCCATACTCGCCCCCTTCAATGGGTTGATTTTGAATCAGATAGAGCAACGCAACGGGAATAAAATCCCGGACAAAGCACTGGTCATAGTTCACCGCTGATGCATCTGAAGGGACATCTGCGGCTTTAGTGCCCAGTGCCTGTCCCCTTTGATAGACCAAGTATTTGGATTGACTTAATTCTGTCCAAGCAATTTGTTTGAGGTTATTCCAAGAGACCACATCTATAACCCTGTAGGGTGGATTCTACAAATTTTACGGAGGGAAAGGGCACAACTGTGTCTCGCCTATCCCTATCATGAAGAAAAGTCAGCAGCTTTCGCAAATAATTATGATTGCAATGGCACCCCACCGCAATTGGCAGCCTATTATTCATCAGCTAGAGAATATTGTTGGCAAGACTGCCATCATCAGCACTCAAGAAGAACGATCGGTCTACGAGTGCGATGGATTGGCCAGTTACCGGGAATTACCGGGTCTAGTTGTCTTACCCCAAACGACGGAACAAGTCGTGGAGATTTTAAAACTGTGCGATCGCCAAAACATCCCCTTTGTGGCCCGTGGGTCTGGAACGGGGCTATCTGGCGGGGCAATGCCAACGGAAGACTGCCTGCTGATTGTGACAGCGCGAATGAATCGCATTTTAGAGGTGGATTTAGAGAACCAGCGGGTTGTGGTACAGCCCGGGGTGATTAATGCCTGGGTGACCCAAGCCGTCACTCAAGCGGGTTATTATTACGCACCCGATCCATCCAGTCAGATTATTTGTTCGATTGGGGGCAACATTGCCGAAAATTCTGGTGGGGTTCATTGCCTGAAGTACGGTGTAACCACCAATCATGTCCTAGGCATGAAGTTGGTTTTACCCGATGGAGATTTGGTGGAGGTGGGCGGCAAAATTGCCGAGATGCCCGGTTATGACTTGACGGGTTTGTTTGTCGGGTCAGAAGGCACCCTGGGGATCGCGACGGAAATTACCCTCAAGATCTTGAAAGTACCGGAATCTGTGGAAGTATTGCTAGCAGATTTCCCCGATCTGGAAACGGCTGTAGAATCCGCAGGCAAAACCGTAGCCGATATCATTGCGGCTGGTATAATCCCCGCAGGCATGGAAATATGGACAACCTCAGCATCAATGCCGTTGAGGATGTCGTAGCGACCCACTGCTATCCCAGAGATGCGGGTGCAATTTTACTGATCGAACTGGATGGTTTGGCTGTGGAGGTTGCGGTGAGTGGCGATCGTGTCAGTCAGATTTGCCGCCAAAACGGTGCCCGTAACATCACCATTGCAAAAGATGCAGACGAACGCCTCAAACTTTGGAAAGGTCGCAAAGCCGCCTTTGCCGCTGCCGGAAAACTCAGCCCCAATTATTTTGTCCAGGATGGCGTCATTCCCCGGACGCAGTTAGCCTATGTTCTGAAAGAAATTGACACCTTGAGCAACAAATTTGGCTATCGCATTGCCAATGTGTTCCATGCCGGAGATGGAAACTTACATCCCCTGATTCTGTACGACGAATCTATCCCAGGAGCTTTTGAACAAGTAGAAATTCTGGGAGGAGAAATCCTCAAACTTTGTGTCAACGTGGGTGGCAGCATTTCCGGCGAGCATGGCATTGGGGCTGACAAACGCTGCTATATGTCAAACATGTTTTCAGAAGCGGACTTAGAAACCATGCAATGGGTTCGCCATGCCTTTAATCCCAAAGAACTCGCAAATCCTGGCAAGATTTTTCCAACCCCCCGCACCTGTGGCGAAGGATCGCATTTCCACCCAGGGTCAGATTTGGGCGATGTTGAGTTGTTTTGAGTCATTGTATAGATTCGTTTGTATGGATGGGTACCATGAGCCTGTGGAGATAGTTACCCATTAGTTTTTGACGGTTGAGGTGGACAATGCGTCCTCTATATCACTTACGATGCTCGAGTTCAGTGCTAACACTGACCATTGTTCCGCTACTCACTGCTAGCTTGCTGGGATGGACTGCATTGCCCTCGAAAGCTAATATTCGAGATCGTTATCCTTCCAGTGGCCGGATGGTGCCGACTCGCGGATCTTCTTTTCCGGGACATTATCCCCCTCACAAGGGAGCAAGCCCAAGTTCGGGAGTCAAATCCTTGCCCGCACAACCAGATACACCCGATACGGCAGAAACCGAGCCTCTATCTACACCTGTACCTGCATCAGCACCCACAGCAACACCTGGATTGGAACAAGAGTCTTCTGTTTCTGACACAGCCAATGAAACAGTTACCATTCCAAAGTCTTCCGCTATCATTGTGTCCTTTCCGGCTGAGGTTACGCTGGATCCCAAGCGTCAGCATAACGTTCCCATGACGCTGCCTTTAATGCGTCCCGTTGTGGATGCGGACGGAAATATCGTTATCCCGGCAAAATCCCTTGCGATCGCTCAGCTCAAATCCATGCCGGGAGGCGACTTAATTGAAGTAACCGCAGTGGTGGTAGGTGGAAGAGTAGTTCCCATTAATGCGATCGGCACTCTAGTTCCAGCCCAAAGGAAACCGGAAGATTATTCTAATCAATACATCCCCAACCCAGGCCCTTTGAATAATACCTTCAACAGTCTTTCCAACTGGCAGTTATCTTCTAACTACTTGAGCCTCAATAAAAATGCTCGGCTGAATGACTACATTGGTATTGGCTTAGCTGTTGCAAACGGACTTACAACTCCTACTCCCAAGAGTCCACCCCCTTACGTCAACATTACGCAAGGCAGTATTTATATTCTGACACTCGCAAATTCTGTGACTTTACCGAAGAAGTTAGTAGATACGGGAATTGAACTGCAACAAAATGTAGTGGATGAACCTGGAAATTAGAAGCACACTCAGTTTGGCAGACGGGTCCAAAGTTCTGCGTGGGAAAGAGCGGTTGACGAGTTTTGTGTAGGCATCAGTTCTGGCGGCGACGTAACACTTCCCAAGGTCTGCTGAAGCGTATTCAAGAGTTTTTCCTGTAGATTCCGAAAAGTTTCTACATTCCCTTGATTGTTCAGTAAGGCAAACCAAACGACTCCACCTTGTTTAGTCGGCAGGGCTCCGCCTAAGGCACTGACGGTATCTAAGGTGCCGGATTTCAGGACGGATTGCTTGGGAAGTGGCCGTTTATCCAAAACACTTTCATCAGTGCCCATGACGGTAAAAATGTCCGCAACCGTCATATTGGACGATCGCACCAATCGATCGATTGCCAAAACAAAGCACAGACCGCACGAGGTGACATCCGGTTTTCTGGGGCCAACCCAGACCCATTCACGAGCTGAATTTCTAAAGCGGGGACTCCTGTGGCCGCGATCGCCTTTTGAGCTACAACAGAAGGCCCACCTACCACGTTTGCCATCATATCTGCCATTGGATTATTGCTATATCGGTTCATTTTTTTAAGTAAATCCGCCAACGGAAAAGATTGGTGTTGGGCAATCCATCGAACGGTTGCGGGAGGATTTTGACTGGCAACTACAGTTCCGCCAATTTTTATCAGTGGCTTGGGAGTATTGGGTGGTAGAGCTTGATACTGCTGAAGGGCTTCTGTGGGCCAAAGGGTTGAATCTAATCCCTCCCGTAACAAAGTGCCTGCGGGGGTTGGGGAACTTTCAAAGTTCATGTAGAACGGTCCCGCAATGACTAAGTTGCCTTTGATTTGCTGAATGCCTTGTTGTTGGAGGAGGGTGGCAAGTGCGATCGCATCTTCCCAAACAAAGAACGGATCTTGCCCGCCTTGAATGACTAGATCTCCGTTTAAGACGCCATCTTTGATGGACCCTGTCGTCCCTACTTTTGTGATAAATCGATAATTTGGCCCCAGGGTTTGTAAAGCAGCTAAAGAAGTTGCAGCTTTAGTGAGAGAGGCTGCCGATCGGGGAGTAGTGCCTTGATAGTTGGCGAGCAGTTGAGTACTACTTTGAATCCACACACCCTGAGTTTGTCGCGTTGCTCCTGATGTGTTTGCGCCTTTTAGAAATGTATTAAGGGCAGGGATAAGGGTAGGATTAGGGGTTGATAGAGCAACCGTCAAGGGTTGAGTTGGGAAAGTTGTTGAGGTGGCTTCTGGTTTCGCGGTAGGGGATGCTTGAGTCGGATCGTTTGACGAGGGATGGGGATTTTGGCAACCGCTGGATAATACGAGGAGGCTCAGACCAATTGCAGAGTGTTTTAGTAGGAGAAATCGTTGAATCAAGCAGGATACACTCATTGGGGTTTAAAGAAATTCTCGCAGATTGAGGTGTCGATCTGCGAGAACTAGAAAATTTTATGGTTTCGATAAAAGATTGCTTAACACCCTTATTGGTAAAGCGTAGGCCAAGTCTTGACCGTCGGGATATCAATCTCATAGGAACGCTTGTTACCGCCACTGGTATAGTAGCTAATCGTCGGTTTTTCTGTCAGGACTTTCTCCCCCGCCTCCCGCAAGAAATCAGTGGCCATTTTATTCAAGTAAAACCGATTATTTTTACCGTATAGGTTTAAGGTACGACCTCCTACCGTAATATGCAGCGACGGCACACTGGAAAACGACATCGCTGTGGCGATCTGGGTTTTGGCAAACACATCCACAAAATCGCGGGACCAACTGGTTGTAAACCCACCATCTTTATGGAATACAGCTTTATATTCCCCATCAAACTCATCGCGCACCGTCACAGGGGTTGACCACGCAATATGCCTTCTGGTGCGCCAAGTTGCACCATTCACTAAAGGCAAACCCGTCTTGGAATCCGTCACAACATAACTGGAAGGTGAATCCTTCGGTAACGTTGGAAAGGGCTCGACCGCAACAGTTTTTGCTGTGGGGAGGTTAGCACCACCGATTGGCGCAGACCCAGGATCCGTGGCAATGGGTTCTTGAAAGATTTTTGACCAAGCTTTAACCGTTGCTTCATTGGGAGCTTCCGTGAGGCTCACACCAGGGGTGAGATGGACTCGAAAGAAAACCTTACCTGGCGTTGCCGTTCTTAACGCTTGGGCCAATTCTTCATCTACCAAAAACTTATCTTTTCCACGCCGGGGATAAAAGACTTGGTCGCCTACCTTAACCTCAAGACTTTCTACTGAAACGCGCGGATAATTCGTGCCGCACAGCACCATAATGCAAAACTGGTACTGTCCGTTGCCAACCAACCGGATTCCATCGGAACTCCAACTACTAAACACGCCAAATTTATCGACCGTGGTGAGTTGGGGAAGTTTGACGGAACCTTGTTTTTGTTTGTCTAGAACCGCTAAGTAACTCCCACCCGAGTCTCGAACAACGACGGGTTGAAACCAAGGCCCTTGTCTGTCCCATTGTTTCCCTTCTACAACAGGAAGGCCCGTCTTGGGATCCATTGCTTTGGCAATAAGTTGGGGGGATGACGCCTTGACAGACTGTGCCATCCGTTGGACTTGAGTGGGTATTTGAGGGTTGGGTACGGTTTCTGGATTGAAGACCGCTAAAGATAAAGACAAGCCTAGGGGAAGAATAGACATGATTCTTTTGCGTTCGATCTTAATTATTTGTATGGATCTATTGAACCGCAAAAGAATCGATTTCTACGACAAAATTTTATTTTTTGTAACTGAATGAACACGATCAATGTATTGGAATAAGCTCGCGAACATCCGTGACTTGACCTGCGATCGCAGCTGCTGCCACCATAGCGGGACTCATCAACAGCGTCCGTCCCGAAGATGACCCCTGCCGCCCCTTAAAATTTCGGTTGGAGGAAGAAGCGCTGATTTGACTGCCTTGGAGCTTGTCGGGATTCATGGCCAGACACATGGAACACCCAGGTTCTCGCCATTCAAACCCTGCCGCCAGAAAGACTCGATCCAACCCTTCGGCCTCCGCTTGTAACTTGACCCGCTCAGATCCCGGCACCACAAAGGCTTTGATCCCTTGGGCCACATGACGCCCTTGGGCCACCTTTGCCGCCTCTCTGAGATCGCTAATCCGGCCATTGGTGCAGCTTCCAATAAAGCACACATCAATTTTGGTGCCTTGAATGGGAACACCAGGCGCTAGATCCATATAGGCATAAGCTTCTTGAGCAATAGGTCGTTCGGCATCGGGGATGGAATCGGGCGTGGGAACGACTTCTTTCACACCAATGCCTTGTCCCGGTGTAATTCCCCAGGTGATGGTGGGCTCTATCTCTGAAGCCTCAAACACGATCTCATCATCGTATTCAGCGTCAGCGTCGCTCCGCAAGCTGGTCCACCAAGTTACAGCACTGTCCCAATCAGTCCCTTTGGGAGCAAAGTCTCTGCCCTTTAGATAATCAAAAGTTACTGAGTCTGGATTGATGTAACCGCACCGCGCTCCCCCTTCGATCGCCATGTTGCAGACGGTCATCCGCTCTTCCATGCTCATTTGTTCAAAAGTGGTGCCTGCAAACTCATAGGCATGGCCCACTCCACCCTGAACGCCCAATTTCCGAATAATATGCAAGATCGCATCTTTGGCATAAACGCCGGGGCCGAGCTTGCCGTCGACGACGATGCGGCGCACCTTGGGCCGTTGGATCGCCAGACATTGGCTGGCGAGAACGTCGCGCACCTGACTGGTTCCGATTCCGAAAGCCACCGCGCCGAGTGCGCCGTGGGTGCTGGTGTGACTGTCGCCGCACGCGACGGTGATTCCCGGTTGCGTCACTCGTCGACCGCGCACTACATGACGTGACGAAGCATGACAGCAGCTCGAGGAGCTA
>JAAURS010000126.1 GCA_012032135.1 Acaryochloridaceae cyanobacterium RU_4_10
CAACCGACCCATGTTGTAGTCAAGCTACCGCCGCAATATCCTCGGCTTTCAGACTGTTATCCAGTTGAATATGTGGATTTTACTCCTGATGGTGCCTACTCATCTTACAATTGGGAGTTGTTTTTCCATACCCCCTTACTGATCGCTAATTCGTTGAGTAAAAATCAACGCTTCGAGGAAGCTCGTGATTGGTACCACTATATTTTCAATCCAATCGGTGTAGAAAGCCCTGTACCACTTCAGCCGGATGATTCGCCGATGGGAAAATACTGGATCACCAAACCATTCTTTGAAACCACTGAAAAGGGGTACATCCAGCAGCGAATAGATAACATCCTGCTAATGTTGGCTGGCGATACTACAATACCGGGTTCCTCAGCCCAGTTAAAAAAGGACTTGGAAGACCAGGTACTTGATTGGCGTAACAATCCATTTGAGCCACACCGCATTGCTAATTACCGCACGGTTGCTTATCAAAAAACGGTGGTGATGAAGTATCTGGACAATTTGATTGCCTGGGGCGACAACCTCTTCCGCCAAGACAGTATGGAGAGTATTAACGAGGCAACCCAATTGTACATCCTGGCAGCAGAAATCCTGGGTTCCCGACCTAAGAAAATTCCACCCAAGGAAAAGCCTCCCCTAGAGAGTTTCAACGAGCTGGAAGCTCAATTCGATAAATTCTCAAATGCCTTAGTCCAGGTCGAGAACCATATTCCTGTGATGTCAGGCAATGGACAAAACGGCAGCAACGCAGCACCATTGCCTATGCTCTACTTCTGCATCCCACAGAACGATAAGATGCTCGGTTACTGGGACACCGTAGCCGATCGCCTCTACAAAATCCGCCACTGCATGAACATTGAAGGCGTGGTACGCCAATTGGCACTGTTTGAGCCGCCAATCGATCCGGGTGCACTGGTGAAAGCTATTGCTGGCGGCGTGGATATCACCAGCGCCCTTGCCGACCTCAACGCCCCACTGCCCCTCTATCGGTTTAACGTGCTATTGCAAAAGGCCAATGAAGTATGCAATGACGTAAAAGCCCTGGGTAGTGCATTGCTTGCTGCTTTAGAAAAGAAAGACTCTGAAGCTCTAAGCTTGCTGCGTCAGGGACAGGAAATTCAGCTACTAGAAGCAGTAAAAGCTTTACGGGAACAGCAGATTGAAGAGGCGAAGGAAAATGCGGAGAGCCTTCGCCGCTCAAAAAATACCATAGAGGAGAGAAGAAACTACTACAGAGATATCGAAAAGGTTAGTGGTTGGGAAACAACTTCCATGATTACACATGGTCTCGGAATTATCTCAGAAGTAGTTGCCACCGTATTGAATGCGACAGCAGGAACAGCCCATCTGGTTCCAGATATTACCGTTGGAGCCTCTGGTTTTGGAGGTAGCCCCCATGTCACAGTGAAATATGGTGGAGATAATGTAGGTAAATCTGCATTTAACTGGGCTGCTTTCTTTAGTGGACTAGCGGGTACTTTGCACTCTGGAGCAAATCTGATGGCAACCCAGGCGAGCAACGAACGCCGTTGGGACGACTGGAAACTTCAGGAGCGTCTCGCTGATAAAGAGTTGTTGCAAATGGACAAGCAAATTGCCGCTGCTGAACTGCGGATCGCGATCGCTGAAAAAGAATTAGCAAACCACACTATTCAAATCGGGAATGCCAGGGCAACTGACGAATTCATGCGCTCCAAATACACCAATCAGGAACTCTACCAATGGCAAATCGGGCAAATTTCTGGGGTCTATTTCCAAAGCTACCGACTGGCTTATGATCTGGCAAAACGAGCCGAGCGCTGCTTCCGCTTTGAGCTAGGGTTACAGGACAGCAGCTACATCAACTTCGGCTATTGGGATAGCCTGAAAAAAGGACTACTTTCCGGTGAAAAACTTCAATACGACCTGCGACGCCTGGAAACCGCTTATCTAGAGCAAAACCGCCGAGAATTTGAACTAACTAAACACATCTCTCTAACATTGCTTAACCCATTAGCTCTAGTTCAGTTACGAGAAACAGGACGCTGCTTTATTAGCTTGCCGGAGGAAATCTTTGACCTTGACTATCCAGGCCACTACTTCCGTCGGATTAAATCAGTGAGCTTAACCCTTCCTTGTGTGGTTGGCCCCTACACTACAGTATCCTGTACCTTACGACTACTGAAAAACAGCATTCGCATCAATACCAAGGATGCTGATAAGGCTGAAAATTACCCCCACCATTCTGACGATACAGGTGCTCCAACTGACGACGATCGCTTTATCGAAAACAATATTTCTGTGAAAGCGATCGCCGCCAGCAGTGCTCAAAACGACAGTGGTATCTTTGAACTCAGCTTCCGGGATGAGCGCTATTTACCTTTTGAAGGTGCAGGGGCGATCAGTGAATGGTCAATAGAGCTATTCAATGACAGCGGTGCTGACTTCGGTAAAGCGCTACGCCAATTTGACTACAACACCATTACCGATGCCATTCTGCATGTCAAATATACGGCGAGAGAAGATGCTGGTAGGTTTAAGAATGGGGCGATCGCTCATCTCCGGGGATATTTCAGCCAGGATGAAGCAACACCTGCACTCCGCATGTTTAATCTGCGCCAGGAATTTCCAACCCAATGGCACCGTTTCCTAAATCCAATCAATCCAGCCAATGGAAATATCTTTGAGTTGGAAATGTCATCAGATCTATTTCCTATTCGGGATCATGGAAAAACACTAAAAATTAACACAATCTGGTTACTGGCGCGCTGCACTCAGCCAGGGTACAACGTTGTCATAACGCCCCCGCTAACACCCCCATCTAACACAATGATGCTCACTCCATCTAATCAATATGGCGATTTATATTTCCACATCAATGATAACGTTGCCGCACAGGGAATTGAGATAGTGCCGACAGATCCACCAGTCAAATGGCAACTAAAAATGACCCGTTCCGGCGGGAATTTGAAGGATGAGGTAGAAGACTTTCTGTTGATATTGGGCTATGAGTGGAATTAAACCTTTTAGCCAGAAGCGTGTCTTCCGTTTTGTGGAATTGATTGATCGCAGCGATCGCCATTCACACCCGCTCAAACCAGATCTATACCTATACTGAGACCATAAACGACATCCAAACCGTAACGATTCACCTGTCTAAAGAAGAAGGCAATCGCGAAGTATTGTCAATCGATCGCGGTTCGAGCCACTTCTACAAAATGCTGCACCGCAAGAGAGGGAAACTGACGCCAAACCAGTGCGATCGCCACTAATGGCGTCACTTCTGCCAAAGGTTTATAGACTACCCCCTTACGCTGTAAATTCTGTAAAGAAGCAGGCACAATTGCCACTCCCATTTCAGCCGCAACCAAACTCACAATCGTCTGCATCTGAATGGCTTCTTGCACCACATTGGGGCTAAACCCAGCCTGCTGACACAAACTAATAATGGGGTCATATAACCCCGGAGCCAGAACGCGGGGGAATTGGATGAAAGGTTCGTGCAACAGCGATCGCACTGCTACTGTCTCGCCTTGACAGAGCGGATGGCATTCTGGCAAAGCCACCATTAAAGACTCTTGAAAAATAACCTCCGATTCAATCCCTGGAAGGTCTACCGGAGGACGTACGAACCCCACATCGATATTTCCCTCTGCCACCCACTGCAATTGTTGAACGGTGGTCAGTTCCCGTAACTCTAAAACCACTCCCGGCACTTGAGTCCGCATCGCTTGCAAAATGGGCGGTAGGACATTGTACGCCGCAGACCCAACAAACCCCACTACCATTTGTCCCAACTCCCCACGACTAGCCTGCCGTCCGATTTCAATGGCTCGATCGACTTGTGCAAAAATCACCCGTACCTGGTCCAGAAAAAGCTGACCCGCCTCCGTTAATTGAACCGATCGCTTGGTCCGACGAAAAAGATCGAACCCAATCTCAGTCTCTAGCTGACGGATTTGCTGACTGAGCGGCGGTTGAGCCATATGAAGCCGTTCTGCCGCACGCCCAAAATGGAGTTCCTCAGCTACTGCTACAAAATATCGAAGATGTCGCAATTCCATAATTAATATTTTAAAAGTATTAATTTGAGTATAAAAATATATTGGACATCTTAATCTGCTTTTTTTAGAGTAGTGCTATAAACCTACAAGCAGACCATCCTATGACTGAGCTAGATATCAATATTCGCGGTGCAACCTTAGCAGACTTAGATCTCCTCCTTTCTTTTATTGCCCAGAAAGCAGAATTTGACGGTCAGCTTCCCAATTTACGAGCCACCCCTGAAAATCTTCGCCACACTTTATTTGCAAATTCGCCTTTAGCTCAAGTCCTATTGGCTGAAGCAAACAAGATTGCGGTTGGATTTGCATTGTTCTATTTCACCTATTCCAGTTTTCTGGCAAAACCCAGTCTCTGGATTGACGATTTGTTTGTTCGGCCCTCAATGCGCCATCAAGGTATTGGGACAGTCCTCATGGAACAAATCTTTCAGATTGCCTGCACCAAAAACTGCGGACGCATTGAATGGACTGTTGCAACCCAAAACGTCCGTGCGATCGCCTTTTACCAAAAACACCAGGCCCAGATTCTAGAGCGCATCAGAGTCTGTCGCGTAGAACTTTAAAAACCGAGGATTAAAACAATGCAAACAACGTGGAATAGCCAACTTTACGAAAATCAACACGCCTTTGTATGGCAATATGCCGAAGACTTGATTGAATTACTCTCGCCCCAACCTGGAGAGCGCATCCTCGATCTGGGCTGTGGAACCGGACAACTCACCGATCGATTGGCCAACACTGGCTCGACCGTATGGGGAATTGATGCGGATGCCACTATGGTTGCCAAGGCCCAACAGAACTATCCCCATCTCAAATTTGGGCAAGCCGATGCCCGGAACTTTCAGGTAGAAGAGCCTGTCGATGCAGTTTTCTCCAACGCCGTGCTGCACTGGGTGAAAGAACCTGAGCGCGCCGTTGAGTGTATCTCTCGGGCGTTAAAGCCCGGAGGTCGGTTGGTAGTTGAATTTGGCGGCAGAGGTAATATCCAAGCGATCGCCCAAGCCCTCACCAATACCCTGGAATCTTTAGGAAAATCCTATGTATCGCCCTGGTATTTTCCTAGCCTTGGAGACTATACAATTTTGCTTGAGAAGTACGGTCTTGAAGTGGTGTATGGGACACTGCGCGATCGCCCCACCCCGCTTCAGGACGGTAAGACAGGACTCGCCAACTGGCTCAGAATGTTTGCCAACAGCGTGTTTGCGGATTTAACGCTTGAAATGCAGCAGCAAATGATTCAAGAGATTGAGGCGCAGACCAGATCCAAGCTTTACCAAAACGGAACTTGGATTGCTGATTATCGGCGTCTACGCATCATGGCTGTCATGAAAAATGTCTAAAGTTGCAGTCAACGATCGCGTTCAGGTTGACGTGGTGGCATTGCGATCGGACTTGGTGCATTAGACATAGCTGTGCGTTGATTGGGCGATCGCTCTCGTCTATTGAATAATCTGGTAGGCTCAGAATATTGATATTTCCAGGCTTTCGTTATACATGCCAATCAGAATAGGTGCCATTAGCGTATTAGCTGAATGGTTACTGAACGCGATCGCTTGGTTTTGCTTCAGGCCATGAAGTGCGATCGCAGGTGCTTTTTCCGAAGTGCGATCACCCTACCCGTAGTGATTATTTGGCTAAAAGCCTTATGGTACTTAACTTGTGAATGCCAGGACGGAGATTTGAACTCCGGACACGAGGATTTTCAGTCCTCTGCTCTACCAACTGAGCTATCCCGGCGGGGTTGAATTTAAGCTTCCTTATCGTAGCGAACTCAAAGACCCTTGGCAAGTCTTTCTTGCAGGAATTGTTTTTCAAACAGCTAAACGCATAACGCAGCCAACCTGAGCAAAGTGACTTCCCAAACCAATTGGGGTTGAGCATAGCTGGTTAAATAGGTTTTTAGCCTGTTCCAAGGATTTTAAGATTTCTGCATTGCCATAGGATGACCAGTATTGCTGCTGCAAATAATCCAGCAGCCACAGTTGCAACTCCATCTCCAGCGCTTTGTCGATCTGCCGAGCCCACTCTAAAGCCTCCTTAGCGTTTTGGGGCAGACTTTGACAGACTTGAATCACTTCAAGGGAAATGGTCTGTCGTTTCTCCCAGTATTGAATGGCCAATCCAGGACTACCCTGAGCCATTCTAATCAGTTGTTCATCTTGAAGCAGATCGGGGTGGCCAAGTCGCTGCAATACCATTTTTAGATCCGTGGTGCTTAACGGATGGAACGGGATTTTCTGACAGCGGGACACAATGGTGGGCAATAAAGAGTCAACACTAGGCGCAATCAGAATTAACGTTCCATGCCCTGGTTCTTCAAGGGTTTTCAAAAGACCGTTGGCCGCCGACTCCCCCATCGTTTGAGCCCCTTCAACAATCACCAGCGATCGCGGCGATTCCATAGGAGCCTGACTTAAAAAGCGGGTAATGTCTCGAATTTGTTCTAAACGCACTTGGGACGTCCCTTAGGTAAGGCAATCCCCTTTTCAACTAGGGCCACAGCCGTCATTGGTTTGCCCTGATGTTGGTAGGTGGGTTCCACCCATAAAATATCGGGGTGATTGCTTTGCTGGCGGCTGCGCTTGGAACTTTGAGTGGATTGACCCAGCAGCGCTTCTAAAAACAAATGGGCGGCCAACTTGCGTCCCACCCCCTCAGGTCCCACAAAAAGGTAAGCCGGAGCAATGTGATCGCGGTTAATGGCTTGGGTCAGTAACTCAATCGCTTGAACTTGTCCAATTAATGGGGCAAAAGCTGCGGATACCATTGCTTTAGACGCTGCTCCACAATAGTTTGAACCTGTTCGGCCACTCGATCCTCTGACCCGCTGGCCTCTACGCGCACGATCCGCTGGGGTTCGGCCTGGGGCGAGGGCCGCAAACCCTTGCTGAACGCGCTCGTGAAAGGCCAGTTCTGTGGCTTCCATCCGATCCGTACCCTGGAGCGCCGTCCCATCAGCTTGCCGAGCCCGAGCCCGAGACAGTCCTTCGCGCACGTCTAAATCCAGCCAAAGGGTTAGGTCACTTTTTAACCCTCCCGTTGCAATAGCATTGAGCTGCTGAATTAACGGCAATGCCAGACCTCGCCCGTAGCCTTGATAGGCTACCGTGGAGTCCGTATAGCGATCGCATAAAACCAAGGTTCCTTCGGCTAGTGCAGGCCGCAAAGCCGCATGGACATGCTGAGCGCGATCGGCTGCATAGAGCAACAACTCAGTCACCTCTGGCAACCCCTCCGCAGCCGTCAACGCACTATCCAGAAGCAGTTGGCGCAATTGTTTGCCCAAAATTGTCCCACCCGGTTCGCGAGTGGTCCAAACTGGTAGGGTCCCAGACTTTAAATCTTTTGATAAGACATCAACCCAGCCACTTTCTTTGAGCCACCGTTGCAAACGGTCGATCTGAGTTGATTTTCCAGCTCCTTCAACCCCCTCAAAGACGATGAACCGTCCGCTTGGTCTGTGCATCGGCTTCTTATTTCTATAGGACACTCAACATTGGTTATCATAGGAAAATTCATTGCCGTTTTAAACTCAAGCTTTGCGCATGGCTCGATATACTCACGATTTAACTGTAGCCGTTCCCCTGGCTCAGCTATACCAACAAGTAACCGACGTTTTAAAAGGTTGCAATTTAGAAATTCTTTACTTCAAAGAAGATTATCTGATGGCTAGAGAAGCACCTGGGAATGTACCGTTTGCAAAACTAGTCACTGTTGAAGTATTGGTGGACAGCACGCGAGCAACTAAGGACACCACCACCTTAACCGTGGTGGTTAAAAATGAAGAGCTTCCCCTTCAGACCCAAAACCACTGTTACGGAGTGTATCAGAGAGTTAACAAAGCGATCGAAGACAACAAGGGCTGGAACTTAATTCGGAGTACGGAAAGCAGCGTCGTAGGGTAACTTTGCTCGAGTCTTTAATGATGCTTCAACGTCTGTGCAATTATCTGCACAACTCCAGCTAATATTTCAAATATGTGGAAACCGTGCCAAAAACCTTCTTCATCGATGCCATAAGTGGTTTTATCAACTCGTTCCAACAAATGCTCTGCCTGAGTCAGATCTTTGAAATCTAGCCCTGAAACAGCAGAATCTAAGCCTGTCACCTCATCAATCCCCGATGACAGTTTGTGACGGTTCCGATAAAGGTCAATACAAAAATAACCAACCCCTAAGGCAGTAAAAGAACCGACGATCGTCACAAATATGAGGTTAAAGTTCATATCGGTTCTTGGCGGCTCATGGCGCTCATGAGACTATGATAATGAACTTGTTGATAAACCTGCCGCAAAATATCTAGCACCCGTTGCCGTTCTGTTCCACCCCCAGCATAGATGCCCGACTCCTCCAAAGGAATGGGGCCTAAAACATCTAAAACATTTTCTTGAGTGGGTGGAGGTGCAATCACCACTAAAGAGGGGTCGAGTTGGGCGGAATATTGCCAAAACCGATGTTTGAGGTTTGGAAGAGAAGACGGTGGCTCAACCTTAGATAAAGACTCTGTTTCAGCATGAGATGCTGAAACGCTCCGCAACTGCCGGAGTGTTTCAATAATTTGCTGTTTGGTCCGTCCCCGTAACTCAAACAACATAAAACGGATCTCTACTAAAGGTATCCCCCAACAGATAATAGACCGCACCAATATGTTTGCAAGGATTGACGGGATCGGGACAGTCACAGGTACTGTGAATATCAAACTTACTGAAGGGAAATAAACTCAACCCACTTGCGGTAAACGCATCTTCAATGGTTTGCGGCATTTCTCCGGCTAATAGCTTGGCTGCAAAAATGGCTTGTTGGGAGAGTTCCTCAATCACATATCCCCATTGTTCGTCACTAAAGGGATCTAGTCCTAAGGAAACCTCGTAGGGTTCAGGGGCAGTTCCTTGCACCTGGGCTAAGACCTGTGGCCCCTTAAACTGCAACTGGAGGACTCGTCCCTCACGGACATAATTCCTGGCTCTTTCCAACCTTCTTCGCCAACCGAAGGACTCCAGCACATCAATCCATCGCTGTGCCCACCATTCTCGTTCGGCCAAAGATTGTGCTTGTTCGACAGCCATGCTTCGCGTTCCCTAAGGCACCAATTTCTACTATAGGGGTAAGCTGATTCACCGTGTGTATCCATCTTTCTGTGACCGAGAGTGTCGTACTATGTCAACGGGGTGGATGTCATCACATTCTCAACCTATTCGACTATCGTAAGAAGTCTCTCTATGCCTCATTATCTCGTGGCTACTTTTAGCGATCGCAATCAAGCCAACATTGCTTACAACTGTTTGCAAACCTCTGAGCTTGCTTTATCGCATATCGATCTCGTCGGTCCTGGCTTTAAGAGCCTGCAAGACCTTAACGTCCTCGACCCCAACCAAGTGGCATGGCGTCAAGCCACCCGGATGTTGTTCTGGCTGGTTCCCTTTGGGTTTTTTGCAGGATTTAGCTTCAATGACATTACAGGACTTACCATTTGGCCGCAGGTTTCACCGCTGGTCAATCACTGCATAGGAGGAGTTTTTGGAGCTGTGTCTGCTGCGATGGGCGGTTTTACCTTTGGTGGCGGAGCCCAAATCTACTTCGATAAAGAAAAAGCACCCCTAGCCAAACGCCTTAAATCTGGGAGGTATCTTTTGGTTGCCCAAGGGACAGAACTCTTGTTAAGACAAGCTGTCCGAAAGTTACAAAGCTTGCCCTCAGAACATTTACAGTTCTATGAAGGCCAACCTTAAGATGCCTTTCTGGATCCCATCTCTTTTGCTTAAAAGCGCTAGAATTTGAAGGAGGATGTGTTTCATTTGAGTAGAAAACCAATCCGTTAACTTTTTGTTAAGATTGTCAACCTAACCACTAACGTTCCGATCGCCTATTTATTTTTAATATTCGATAGGCTTATCTTCCCCACTGATTTGTAATTATAAGTATAAATTTCATGCACCATATATCTAACTATGTTTCCATCTTTGTGGATGGAAATAATATGTTTTATGCTCAGCAAAAAAATGGCTGGTTTTTTGACCCTAGAAAAATTTTAGAATACTTTACCCGAGATCCGGATGTACGACTGGTTAATGCATTTTGGTACACGGGTTTAAAGGATTCTCAAGATCAGCGTGGTTTCAGAGATGCCTTGATTAGCCTTGGCTACACGGTTCGGACGAAGCTACTCAAAGAATATTACGATGACAATTCTGGACGCTACTCCCAAAAGGCTAATCTTGATATTGAAATTGTGATTGATATGTTTAATACTGTAGAACAGTACAATCGGGTTGTTTTATTTAGCGGCGATGGTGATTTTGAGCGAGCTATTGAGCTACTACGCTCTAAAAATACCCACATTACAGTTGTTTCTACGGAAGGGATGATTGCCCGCGAACTCCGCAATGTGACGGATCAATATATTGACTTGAATAATCTTCGGGGTGAAATTGAAAAATCAGCTGTCTGATTGTTCACAAGATCTTTGTTTTTTGCATTGAATTACAACAAGCTATGACCGTTACGACATCCCTTGAAATTCGTTCTGTCGAAACTGCTGAAGATTTTGAGCATTTCTTGGATGTTCCGCAACGGGTTTATGCCGACGACTCTAACTGGGTTGCGCCCTTGAGAAGTGCAATCGCAGCGCAACTTTCCCCAGAAAATCCCTTCCGCACCTACGGTACACTCCAATCCTTTATTGCCCTGGATCGAGGAACCCCAGTGGGTCGCATTGTGGCAGCCATCAACCAACGTTTAATTGAGCGAGAAGGCCAGCCGATTGGGCTGTTTGGTTATTTCGAATGTAGTCCAAATATAGAGATTGCTAAAGCCCTATTCCAAGCAGCAGAACAATGGCTTCAGGAGCAAGGGATGCAGCGGATGCGTGGTCCCATTAACCTCTCAACCCACAATAGCTGTTTATGTTTAGTGGATGGGTTTGACACGCCGCCCATGATGATGATGCCTTACAACCCGCGCCATTACCCGCAATTTATAGAGCAACTGGGTTGGACCAAGGCTAAAGATGCCTACGCCTATGATTTTCCCTTAGACCACGATTTATCCAAGTCTTTTGAGAAAGGGTATCGTATCGCCTGCCAATCGGGTGTGACCTTTCGTCCCATTCATACCAAAGGTCCAGACTTTGCCAAGGACTGTGAGAGTATCTATCACTTGTTCAACAAAGCTTTCGCTAACAACTGGAGTTCTACCCCTCGCACCTTAGAAGAATTTTTGGAGGAAGCCAAAAGTCTTCAATCTCTGGTAGATCCCGATGTCTTTCCGGTGGCGGAGTACAACGGCGAAATGATTGGATTTTGGATGGGTTTACCAGACTATAATATCCCGCTCAAACGAGTGGCTGGGAAACTCAACTGGCTAGGGATCCTCAAATTTCTATGGTATCGACGTCAGATTGACCAAGGGCGCGTGATTGCCATTTGTTCTCTGCCGGAATATCGACGCAAGATGGTGCCTTTGGGACTCATTTATTTGGGAATGCAAGGCGGTCTTAAAAAGGGTAAACCCTACAAACGCGCTGAATTGTCTTGGGTATTTGAAGATAATTATCCCTCCCGCAAATTGATTGAAGCCGCAGGCGCTAAAATCTACAAAACTTACCGAATTTATGAAAAAGCGTTATGAAGGCGTTAGTGACGGGAGCAAATGGCTTCACGGGATCGCATTTAGTTAAGGCATTAATTCAACGTGGTGCAACGATCGTTGCTTATGTCCGCCCCTCTAGCCAACTCGATCGCCTGTCTGAGTTACCCATTACCTATGCTTATGGGGACATCACCGATCGAGCAGCCTTAAGCAGCGCAATGGTGGGCGTTGATACTGTCTTTCATACAGCAGCCTATGTTGAATTAGGTCTAGTTGATGCCGCTGCAATGGAACGAGTAAATTTTCAGGGGACTCAGGCGGTCTTGGCTGCTGCTAAAGATGCTCAAGTTTCTAAGATGGTCTATTGCAGCACCATTGGGGTTTTTGGAGATACCCAAGGACAAGTGGTGGATGAAACCTTCCAACGCACCCAAACCAACTTTTCCTCCGCCTACGATCGCACTAAATATTTAGCGCAACGGGCCGTAGATGCTGCGGCAAAGCAGGGTCTGGATGTCGTCAGCGTGTTGCCTTCTGGAATTTTTGGCTCGGACGATCCCCAGCTCGCCCGTGCTAGACTGGTTGAGCTCCAACAGGAAGACGCTGCCGTAATCGCTGAAAAACAAAGTCGCAGGC
The DNA here is from genome assembly GCA_012032135.1 of Acaryochloridaceae cyanobacterium RU_4_10. GTDB lineage: Bacteria > Cyanobacteriota > Cyanobacteriia > Thermosynechococcales > Thermosynechococcaceae > JAAURS01. Next base: position 12,272 of record JAAURS010000126.1, read on the forward strand.
AGCATACCAGATTGGGAGCCGACACTGCAGGTTGGAACACTCCAAAAGACAATGGACGAGCGGGACGAG
>JAAURS010000127.1 GCA_012032135.1 Acaryochloridaceae cyanobacterium RU_4_10
CCTTCCATCGCGTCGGGGAGCCAGACGTGCAATGGAAATTGAGCCGACTTTGCCACTGGACCTAAAAACACCAAGATGGCAAATACACTGGCCACAAAGACCGTCATTTGACCGCTACCGACCAGTTCTTGGAGCGATCGCCAATGGTTTGAAAATCAAAACTTCCGGTGGCCCAATAGAGACCCAAAATCCCTAAGAGCAGGCCAAAGTCCCCAACGCGATTCACCACAAAAGCCTTTTGAGCTGCATCAGCCGCCGCCTTGCGGTCATACCAGAAGCCTACGAGGAGGTAGGAACACATCCCTACTAATTCCCAGAACACATAAATCTGGACCAAATTGGGGCTGATGACCAGTCCCAGCATTGAAGAGCTAAATAGGCTCAAATAAGCATAAAACCGAACGTAGCCTTCGTCATGGGCCATGTAGCCATCGGTATAGATCATAACCAGAAAGGCTACTGTAGTCACCACCACTAGCATCAGGGCCGTCAAATGGTCAATGGTATAACCCATCGTCAAATGGAAGGTACCCGCTGCCGCCCACTCAAAGGTCCGCAGATAAACCTCATGACCGTTGACTTGACTCCATAACAGTGCAAAAGACACTGTCATGGCCGCGCCCAAGCAGGAAATAATCATGACCGCATTGACTTGACGCAATGCATTAGTAGCGCGGTTAAAAGAGATGAGACCTAGACCCACCAGCATTGCCCCTGCAAGAGGCAGTACGGGAATCATCCAGGCATATTCATACAAAGGTTCCATCACTCACACTGCTAAAACTTTAATTTAGGACTCTAGGCATAAAACAGGTCCATTGTGGCACATGCATTTAAAACGGAACTGTATTCAATGATGGAGAATTTTCTCCCGATCGTCCGCTTCCTTCACAAAACTCTGGATTTTTGAGCCATTCAGACCTGTTGAAAAATTTAAGTTGACTTAACGTCAAGACGGCCCAATCGTCTTAGTTGTCTCTTCAAAGGGCGATCGACGAATCCCCTCTAGGGCTTGTTTGAGGGTCTTAAGAATATCTTCGCGACCGTTGACATTTTCAAGTCGATGCACCAGGTTTCCCCGATGAAATAACAATAGGGTTGGAATACTGGTGAGGTTATAGGTTTTGGTCAACCAAAAGTTGTCGTCTGCGTTGACTTTAAAGACTTTGACGGCATGGGGATCGCTATTTTTGAGCTGAAGCAAGAGAGGCTCTATCATCCGACAAGGGCCGCACCAAGGTGTCCAGAATGTCACCAAGACAGGTGTAGGGGAGCTTAAAACATCTTCTTTAAAGGTTTGTTCGCCGATCGATGCAATCATGGGTCAAATTGAGCCCTATGGAAAGTATCAGTTTTTAGAAAACGAGCCTATAGGGATCGTGCTACCAGTGAATACTTGTCGCCGCACGAACCATGACTGGATGCGCCCACCAAAATAATAAAACAAATCCCGCGATCCCCAAATAGGCAGGTCGAATAAATTCCTTGAGAACAAGGGTCTGTCGGCCTTGAGCGATCGCCAAAAAAGGAATGACAGAGGTTTGGGCTTTAACAGCTTCAAAGGCTTCAGCGTGCCTCAATTTTAACCGACGATCCCCATGCCAAACAGCAAAGAGATGATAGCCCACCAAGCCAAAGGACGTAGCCAATGCAAAAGTGGTCCCCAACCAAAGGGTGTGGGCAATGCACCAAATCACCTGACCTACCATTTGGGGATGGCGAGTCACCCGAATGATGCCCGCATCAAACAAGTGAACTTGAGGTTTTGAATGGCCGCCACTTCAAGCAAGTTAAAGGTGGCAGGATACAAAAAAATAAAGGAAATGGCGGACAAAATCCAGACGAGGGGAACAATCCCTGGCTGATTCTGAAGTTGCCAAAGCTGAACGCCGTCATAACGATGGTTGAGAAAATAAGCGATCGTTCCAACGGCCAAAGTGATACTGACTAATGCAAACAAGACCCGATAGAGACGCGGCCCCATCCACTGTTCGGCCTTCAATCGCAGGGACGCCAAGCCGCTATGGACCAGTCCAAATCCACCAATCAGGGCCAACATTATAAAGTGAGAAGCTGCCAGCCAGGAATGGGGATCGGTTTCAGGCATCCAATTCATACCCATCAACACGCATACACCCATTCAGAACGAGTCAAACGAATTTGGGCCAAGGTGAAGATGATGGGAATGATGCGCCCGTAGTTTGTGGCGATCGCCCGCCAACCCAAATCCACCACAAATCCGATCCAGAGGGCGCTACTGATAGCCGCAAAGAGGCTTCGGGTTGCGGTATAGCGCAGGGCAGTCGAAGCAGCACCTTGACGAGCGGCCTGCATCAAAAAAGATCCGGCGGCAACATCCACCACAGACCGATAGGTGGCTAGATGCAAGGCAAATTGCTGGGCAATTTGACGCAAGATCAGAGGTCGAACGAGAGAGGTCAGGGCCAACGCACTGCCGCCTTCTAAGACCAACCGCAACGGATCGGTATGGCAATTTAACGGGAGGGGATCGGATGCTGATTGCTGGAGGGCTTGACGGATCCGCAAAACCAATATCTGCTGTTCCTCCGAAGGCATTGTTTTCCAGCTTTTTTGCATTAAGTGCAAGAAAATTTCCGCCTCTAAGTCCGTGGTGGAAAGCGTGGGAGAAAAACGTAGCTTTAAATAACGGCAGACCCGAACTAAAACTTGACGGTAGGTAACAGCCTTCGCGTTGCCCTGAAGAACTGTAAACCCATCAGCCGCCAAAAACCGAAATCTGGCTTCCAGCGCATCTAGCCAATTCCTGCGATCGCGAGCTTGAACTTGAAGTGGATCCAACCCCTGTAGATAGTCCAAGGGATTAAACTTACGCCGAAACAGAATTTCCGTCAGATCTTGCAGCTCATCCTCTGTGGCCAGTTCCAGAGCTGTCCGTAACTCGTCCATACAGCTTTACCGACTCTAATTATTAAATTGCCATTGAAAAGAAAGGGATATATCCCCTGAGAAAATAAGTGAAATAAAAAACAGGAGTTTGGATACCCTTTTTTAAAAAGACCGTTTGGATCTTAACGCTAAAACTAACCCTACGGCTATAGGTCTGACCTGACCTGTAGGTCAAGATCCAGCGGTGTTCTTATTGCGCGTAAGAATCGGTGGCCAGAATGGTGTTAATCCCATGCTGACTTAACCGAGCGATTACTTCATCGGCCTTAGACTTTTCGTGGAACGCTCCCACTTGGATCATGGGACGTCCTTGGTAAGAAGATCGAAAGGAATCGGGCACAACCGATTTGACAGCTTGACGTTGTTTTGTGTCGGTTGCATTCACAAAAACACGATAGCGGTAGTTGGGATTGACCATAGCAACTTGGTAGCCAGACGTAGGCGCACCGCTCACACCAGGTGCCATTGCATTTAAGTCTAAGCTTGGCGTGCTGGCCGTAATTAAGTCAGACTCATTCCCTGCATTGCCCCTAGGGATATTGGCAGAGGGCACGGGCAAAATCCCAGCAGCAACGACGGGGAAATTTCCACTGGGTTGAGGGTATCCGCCTTGGGGGGCAGGGACTGAAATCTCAACAGGGCCACTAATAGAGATAGCTCTGGTCCTGTAAGCAGAAGCACGACTGGGGTTACGGCCTAATTTGACGGGTGGCCTTGTAGAGAGACTGCTATTGCTGCTGGATTTGAAGAGCGGTTTCGTTGGGGCGGCACTTGCAAGAACTGCACCGCCACCTTCAGGAGTGGTGTCTCGGGTGAGGTAAATGTGGCCTAAGGTTTTGCCCTGATAGGTACGCTGGGCAAAATGCCAGCCTGAATTAAGCTTGAGTTTTAAGAAGCCGGAATTGAGGTTTTCACTACGAGCGATCTCAATGGGAGGATTCCCAGCGTTACGAGAGGGAATGCCCATTAAGGAGAGATGATTTCTTTGCTTGACGATGGAAAAGCGATAATCCATGCCCTTGTCTTGTCCGGCAATACGGATGGAATAGCCGTTACTATCCGTACTGCGCCCACAAATATTGGTGAAGTCAAACTTTAAGAGAAGCGGATCGACCACACCACCATTTTCTTGCCAACACTGTTTAGTACTGGACAACTGTTGCAAAATCAGAAAATTGTAGCGATTGCCCTGAGCTAAAGGAACTGCAACGGCAATGACTTTGTCTGGATCGATTTCTTTTTGGTCGAAGGTTGCTGCTTTGGCTGATGGCGCTATGCCAAACAGTGCTAAAGAGAGACCCCAAAGAAGGGCTGTGGTTTGAACGACGGAAGATGGCTTCATGGGCGATCGCACTCCTGACAAGGGCTACGGAACAAGAGTGCTCCCTGAAGACAACACGAGGGAATCACGGGCACTCATAGGCAATAAGAATTTAGAGAATGACTGTAGCGCACTCTGACCGAATTGGACAGAGCATAATCAACTACTTTTGGAAATTTTTGTTAAGGCACCGAAAATCATAGCGCAAGTGCAGCGAAGTTGAACCACGAACGATCGGAACTGTCAAAATATTATTCAAAATTTTTGTCCCCCTTATCTATACGGCCACAAAATAGCTGCATACATTTATAACTTAAAGCGTACCCAATCCTGCCGGAATTACTGCACTGAGCCAAGCAAAACCTCAAGCTGATAGGCTACAATCCTTGCTGCAAGTTTCTGGTGTGTTAATGGCATGACTTTGCCAAACGTTCCGCTCTACCGAATTTTAGATGCCAATCTGGACCGGGCACGGGAGGGGTTACGGGTGATTGAAGAATGGTGCAGGTTTGGTCTCAACCATTCGGAAGCAGCCGCGTTGTGTAAGGAATTGCGTCAGTCCTTGGGACGTTGGCACCACCCAGATTTCAGGCGGGCACGAGATACTCCTGGGGATGTAGGGACAGTTCTCACCCATGCTCAAGAACAATCCCGTAGTGATGTATCGGCAGTGTTGCAGGCGAACCTATGTCGAGTTCAAGAAGCCTTAAGGGTGCTGGAGGAGTATGGCAAGGTGTACGATCCCGCAATGGGTCTAGATTGTAAACAGATGCGCTATCAGGTTTATACCTTGGAAAGTCAACTCTTCATTCCCGATCGCTTTCAGCAACTCCAACAAGCCAAACTTTATCTGGTCACATCTCCGGTCAAAGCTTTGGCAGAAACGGTGGAAGCAGCCCTCAAGGGCGGAGTCAAACTCGTCCAATATCGAGATAAGGATCCTGACGATCCGGTCCGATTGAGCCGAGCGATGATGTTGCGATCGCTCTGCCAGCAATATGGAGCGTTATTCATTGTGAATGACCGAGTGGATTTTGCGTTGGCGGTGGATGCCGATGGGGTTCATCTGGGACAACAGGATTTACCCGTTGAGGCAGCCCGTCGTTTGCTGGGTCCCGATCGCATCATTGGGCGATCGACGACGAATCCCGAGGAATTGGCACGGGCGATGCAAGAAGGAGTGGATTACATTGGGGTGGGACCCGTTCGTGCCACACCAACCAAACCGGGGAAGGCGGTCGCGGGTCTGGAGTATGTCCGTTATGCTGCGGCCCATTCCAAGGTTCCCTGGTATGCTATTGGCGGTATTGATGCCCAAAATGTATCGGATGCGATCGAGGCTGGAGCGGAACGGGTGGCCGTAGTGCGCGCCATTATGGAGGCCAGCGATCCCGTCCAGGCAACCCAGGACCTGATCGCAATTCTGGGTTGAGGCCAACACCCTTTGTAGGGGCGCATGGCCATGCGCCCCTACAAGATGTTTCACGATGCATAGTAGTCTTTTTCTGTAGGATTCACGGCCATGTCTGACATTGAAATTCACGTCAATGGTGAGTCCCATACTTGTCCTGTGGGACAACACCTCCCGCAGTTACTTACCCAACTCAACTTGAATCCAAGGTTAATTGCGATCGAGTACAACGGCGAAATTTTGCACCGACAGTTTTGGGAGCAGACTGAGGTGGTTAATGGCGATCGATTAGAGGTGGTCACGATCGTCGGGGGCGGTTAGGGTTTTAGAGCTTAAAAAATCCTTGAAATACGGTTATCCGTCTAGGCTGAATTGTTCCGTAACGGCACAGCAGCGCTAGACTAAAAGCAAGATTAAAAACCCAGACTTCTCGAATTGAAGTCGTTGCAGCGATCTCCACAAAGCACCATGAATAACAAACTTCCTTCAATGTTTAAGTCTTTTTCACGAACCTTCATTGCCCTTGCTTTAGTGGTTGGTTTGGTCTTTGCCCATGGGGGAACGGCTTTGGCGGCCAGAACGGGTGGCGGGTTTGGCGGTGGAAGTTTCCGTAGTGCCCCGCGTATGGCTCCTTCCCGCGCGCCATCTGGGTATCCAGGATCTTATGGCGGTGGTTACGGGGGTGGGTTTGGGTTTCCGTTTATGATGCCGTTTTTGTTTGGCGGTGGCGGAACTCTGTTTACTATTCTGATTTTTATTGCGATCGCCAATTTCTTGGTTTCTAGTTTTCGGAATGCGTCGGGTTCTGAAGGCGGTGGATTTACCAGCGACCAAGATGTTACAAATCCTCCAGTTTCTGTGAATACATTGCAGTTGGGTCTATTATCCCAAGCACGTTCTTTGCAAACAGACCTAGACCGGATTGCGTTAAATGCAAGCACGGGATCTTCTACAGGTCTGGCCGATGCGCTTCAAGAAACCACCTTAGCTTTGCTGCGACACCCTGAATATTGGGTCTACGCCAATTCTGAAGGTCAGCAGACCCGTTTGTTGTCTGCGGAAGCCGAATTTAACCGACGCACGTTGTCTGAGCGCAGCAAATTTCAAGAAGAAACCTTGTCGAATTATGGCGCTCAACTCAGACAAAAATCAGCAACGGCAACTCTAGAACCTGCCGATGATGCGAGCGCATTGCTGAGTCAAGGACCGGGAGAATATATCGTGGTGACGTTGATTGTGGCGTCTCAGGGTAAGGCTCAATTGCCTAAGATTCAATCGGCTCAGGATGTGAAGCAAGCCCTCAGCCAATTGGGTGGCGTGGGTGCTGACGATCTTTTAGCGATGCGGGTTTTGTGGACGCCTCAAGCTGAGGGCGATACCCTTACGTCTGATGATGTGGTTGAAGCGTATCCCAACCTCCGTCGCCTGTAAGCGAATATATTCAAATTGATTAAAAGGGTTGGGATGATACCAACCCTTTTTTTGACATTCCGAATTCAAGAAAATCCGTGTTAGACGCCTGAAGAAGCTGCTACATTCCAACCGACCACCAGTACAATTAAAAGACTTGCTAAGGCACAAACACCCCAACCTAAAATCTTAGGGTGTCGTCTTGTTGTCTGAAGCGATCGCCACCCCCCAAGTCCTGCCAAACAAATTGAAACTAGGCTTCCCAATAAGAATCCAACATAGTTATTGGTGTGAAAAATAAACACCCAGCCATTGGTTTGAATCGTTAATATTGCGACCAGCCAGCTCAACAGAACCAGCCAGAGAAAATCAAGATTTCGCATATTTTTTATTTAAACGTGAACAATCAAAATCATAGACGCATTGTTGTTGTGGGGGCAGGTTGGGCTGGCCTTGGGGCCGCCTACCATCTGGCGACCCAAGGCTATGAAGTCACGCTTCTAGAAGCAGGCGCTTATCCGGGTGGACTCGTAGCTGGATGGCAAACCGCTGGGGGACGATCGCTAGAAGCTGGAATTCATGGTTTTTGGTACCCCTATCGCAATATTTTTTCCTTAGTCGATCGTTTGGGGTTAAAGCCCTTCACCCCTTGGACTCGATCGACCCAATATTCCCCTGCTGGCATTGAAGCCATTTCTCCTATTTTTCAGGACTTACCCCGCTTACCCATGCCTTTGGGAACTTTTGCGTATCCAAAATTTCCACGCCTACCCTTTTGGGATCGGCTGTCGGCTTTTCCACTCGTCCAAGCGCTGTTGGACTTCGACAATTCCGATGAGGCATGGCGTCGCTACGATGACATGTCTGCCCGCGAACTGTTCCGCCAATATGGTGCTTCAGAACGGCTTTACCGAGATGCCTTTGAACCCATGCTATTAGTGGGACTATTTGCCCCTGGCGAACAATGTTCTGCGGCAGCAGCCTTAGGGATGCTCTATTACTTCATTCTGGCCCATCAAAATAACTTTGATGTGGTCTGGTGTCGGGGGACGGTGGGGGAAATGATCTTCCGGCCCTGGTGCGATCGCATCGAGCAAGCAGGCGGCAAAATTCTAACCCAGCGTCGGGTAACTGATATCCGGCTGGATGAATCAGGTCAGGCCAATGCAGTAGTCTGCGGTGATGAAATTTTTGAAGCGGATGCGGTTATTTTTTCCGTGGGGATTACAGGCTTACAAAACATCGTGCGGAGTAGCTCAAACCTAAAGCAGCGTCCCGAATTCACCAACGTCATGAACTTGGGTGCGGTGGATGTATTGGCAACTCGATTGTGGCTCGATCGCAAAATTCCCATTCCCAACCCATCCAATGCCTGCTTTGGCTTCCATCCCACCACCGGATGGACCTTCTTCGACCTCAATACACTCCACGATGCCTATCAAGATGAATCTGGCACTGTGGTTGAAGCCGATTTTTACCATGCCAACCAGATGTTGCCCCTAGACGATGCAGACATTGTGGCGATGGTGCAAAAAGATTTAGCCACTTGCATTCCTGAATTCCGCGACGCACGGGTTGTAGATTTCGGCATTGTTCGATTGCCGAGAGCTGTCACTCATTTTGCACCAGGGAGCTATCGCTATCTGCTGCATGGAACCACCAGTATCCCCAATCTTTATATGAGTGGCGATTGGATTGTCAATCGTCAGGGATCTTGGTCTCAGGAAAAAGCTTACGTGACCGGATTAGAAGCGGCTAATCGGGCGATCGCGCAATTGGGATTTGGGAACCCCGCACCCATTATTCCCGTCGAGCCGGATGAACCCCATATTCAACTCGGGCGATCGCTGAATCGGTGGATCGAAAGAACGCTCCCAAATCCAGTCAAGTTGGCAGATTTTTTTCAAGATGGGAACGCTAATAGCGAAGCGATCGACCTCATAGCTTAAGGTGATCTCATCTATCGCCAAAATTGAATGAGACGGTATATGATATCGGCCAATGGTAATTTATGGTCCAGCCGTAATCTAAATTTAATTTTATGACCCGAACGGATATTGCCGCAGTTCTTGAATCATCTATTGGCTCCGCGCTCAATCCCTCCGACCTCATCGCGCTTCTCCAGGGGGATATCCTTCTGGCCACGCGCCCCCATAGTGCTTTTGGTGGAGCCGTTACGGCTCAAATGTATTTACCCATGGGGCGATGCGCAGGTGTGGGCGCAGATCACCAATTATTCCCGTTGGGTGCAGTATTTCCCAGATATCGTCAACAGCGAAATTCTAGAGAGCAATCCAAGTCGTCCCCATCGCGGGCATCGGCTTTACCAAGCAGCTCGGAAAACATTTTTGATGTTTACGGCGCAGGTAGAAATTCATCTCAGAGTGTTTGAAAATCTTCAGCGCCAGATCCGTTTCCGCATGGAGCGCGGCAGCTTTAATGATTTTTCAGCGGAACTCACCTTGGATGATTACGGCAATGGTACGGTTCTGACCTATTCCGTAGAAGCAACTCCCCTCATTCCCGTCCCGAGTCTGTTGATCGAGCAAGCTATGCGGCAGGATTTACCGGGTAATATGCGCCAGATGCGCCAAGTGATTTGTGCCGAACTCTACAAGGCCGCGTAAAGCTGTGGGGGAAGGTTTCTAAACTGAGAAGCCTTAGCCGCCCAACTTACTCAACGTAAATGCTGCCAGAAATCCACAAACGGTAATCAGCCCAGTGAAGTCATGGGCTTGCTCAAATGCTTCGGGCATCATTGTGTCAGCAATCATGGCTAAAATAGCGCCTGCCGCAATTGCAATAGTTGCGGCAATGATTTCTACTGAAAAGTGACTGAACGCGGTATAGCCCACTAAGGCCGCAATGCCAGACAAAACTGCAATAGTGCCCCAGATACCCGCAATATACTGGAGCGATCTCCCTGACTGTTTCATGCCAGCCGCACTGGATAAGCCTTCGGGAACGTTGGATAAAAATACTGCCGCAACTGTCACCCAACTCACTGCACCGCCTTCAATCATGCTAATGCCGATTGCAATCGATTCTGGAATGCCATCAAGCAGTGCACCCACTGCAATGGCTAATCCGAGACCGCTTTGTTCCTCAGTCGGGCGCTGTTGCTTAGAACGTTTTCGATGCTTTGCACCCTGTTGGGCCAAATACCAGTTTGCTAAGGTATAAGTTGCCGCACCACTTAAGAAGCCGAGAGCTGTTGAATCAAAACCGCCTCGCTTAAAAGCTTCGTCCATCAATTCAAATGCTAAGGCGGAGATCAGCACACCCGCACCAAAGGCCATAATAGCGGCGATTGCCCGTTGCGGAATTTTGACATAAAAGCCCAACGCTGCTCCCACTAATAGCGCAGAACCTGCCAGCAATCCCCATAAACCCGCTTGTAACCAAAGTGGCATATTCTATTTTCCTGAAAACTGCTAGCTGGATTGGGCGTAAGACTGCTGGATTCAGTTTTGAGATCCAAACTCACCGTTATTTATGAGGCTAGTATTTGTGACTGCTCTATGTCATCTACCTGTTGACAGTTCTTCTCATCTTGAGGCTGGGCTAACATTCTGCATAACTAACAATGGTTATGTCAATGTTTTTTACAATCCAGAGCTGGTTTGCAAATTTAAATTTTATAGAGGTAAATAATCATGAGATATCGTCGATTGGGACGCTCTGGCTTGCAAGTTAGTGAATTATCTTTGGGTTCGTGGGTCACTTACGGCAATCAAGTAGACGAGAGTGCGGCAATAGAATCACTCTCTAAGGCTAAAGATGCGGGTGTAAACTTTTTTGATAACGCTGAAGTGTATGCAGGCGGAAAATCTGAAATTCTAATGGGAAATGCCCTCAAGCATCTGGGCTGGGAGCGAGAATCTTACATTATTTCCACTAAGTTCTATTGGGGTATTGCTGACGGTCCAAACCGAAAGAATACGCTGAATCGTAAGTACCTGCACCATGCTATTGACGGGTCTTTAGATCGCTTACAACTGGACTATGTCGATCTCGTCTTTTGCCACCGTCCCGATCCACATACGCCGATTGAAGAAACGGTATGGGCAATGCATGACATGATTCAGCGCGGTAAAGCCCTTTACTGGGGTACCTCGGAATGGTCAGCGGCAGAAATTGTCAGCGCTTGGCAGATTGCCGATCGCCATCACTTGCACAAGCCCGTGATGGAACAACCGCAATACAATTTGTTTCACCGCCATCGCGTAGAACAGGAATACGCTCGGCTTTATGAGGATTTGGGATTGGGATTGACGACTTGGAGTCCTTTAGCTTCGGGTGTGTTAACGGGCAAATATGCCAACGGAGTTCCTGCGGGAAGTCGCTCGACGTTACCAGGTTATGGGTGGCTAGAGAAGACCGTTACTAATCCAGACTGGATTGCAGCAACCGAACGCCTGCGACCGATTAGCACGGAACTGGGTTGTACCCTTTCTCAGTTGGCGATCGCGTGGTGTGCGAGCAATCCTCATGTCAGTACTGTCATTACGGGAGCCAGTCGTCCAGATCAGGTGGTTGAAAATATGAAGGCAGTAGACATTATTCCTCAACTTAGCTCAGATTTACTGCAACGAATGAACGAGGCTTTGGGTACAGTTTCTATCCAGTAATTGAAGTCAGACAAAAAACAAACACTCTCATTCAAAAATGCAAGGTAGGAAACACTACCCAATTGGCGTACAACCCCGTCCCCGAGACAAGTTCAGTCAGTTTTTGTGGCATCTATAATAGGAGATGAGTCTGGAAACAATTTAATCAGCAATGAAAATACAATCCTCTGTTTTAGTTCATCTAGGATTTGGGAAATACGTCAAGTCTGACCAAGTAACAGCTTTGATTCCAGTAGAGGAAGAAAGGGGTCCTGGGCGTAGGACATTAGTCTATGTTGCAGGACAACCAGATCCTATTATTGCTGCACGCGCTGAAGACACCATTGTGCGAGACCTAGTGCAAGAACCTCGCGAAATTACTCAAGCACGCCAGCAACAAGAGATGGGAGCACGTCATCCTCTCGCGAGAGAAAAATTATGATCGAGGAGTAGCGAATCAAAACAGAGGGGAACCCATGAATCTTGAACAAACGCAGCAACTGAAATTTCATGTTGATGGCATTGCCCAAATACTTCACGCTGATGCCGAATCACGAGGGATGAAGATGAGGAGTCTGGGAGAAATAGAGGAAACCGTGCGCACTCAGATG
>JAAURS010000128.1 GCA_012032135.1 Acaryochloridaceae cyanobacterium RU_4_10
GGTGGGGTCGGTGGGGTGGGTGGGGGAGGGTAGACATAAAGTTGGACATTGCCAGAAGCTGCCGTAGTTGAATTTTGTTCGATCAAAGGGTCTGTAGGAGTTCCAGACATTGTGACCGACCCATGCGTGTAAATAATGAGCTTTGACCCAGAAGCAAGCCGTATTTTACTCTCATCGCTAATAGTCAAACCGCCCTCCAGATAAAGAATTACAGTTTCGTTGCCCGAACCGATGTCCAACGTAAAGTTATCGTTTAAAACAATAGATTGTTCGGCCACTTGGGTAACTCTATAGATCAAAACTCCGTTTTGGGCTATGTCTCCTGGTCTAGGTAAAGTTTGACTGCCTGTTATTGGAAGAATTTGGTAGGAATTGCTTCCTATTGGTGGTGGGTTAGAACCTTCTGAGGGTAGAGATGGGAAGGGCGATCCTGGCAATGTACGATAGTTATAGCGCGGTAATGGCGACGAATTGTCTGGCATATGTGCTTTGAGGTTAGCAATATGACTTGCATTAGTTGCTACCGAACAAGTGGAGTCAAGAATACTCGTTTTAAGTTGCACTGAATCTGATGCACTTGCTTCTGAATTGGAGCTAATCCAAAGTCCTGGAAAAGGATGCGTAATTTCAAATTTCACCTTTAAGCGTGCGGTAGCAGCGCGAACCCTACCTTCAACGATCAATTCACCCCTGGGAGTGGGAGGTGGGCTGGAGGTATTTCTTGGGATATAGGTGTAGCTGACTAAGCGAAACTGTCCTTCATCTGGGTTAGTGTTTGTGAGTTTCCAATCATTACTTACAGCATCATTAGCATAGTCTTTAACAAGATCTGATGCTTCTGTTGTGGTTGGCGGTGCGGTGCAAGTATTTGGTTTTAAATCTGCATCAGATAGGCTGTGCCAATCCGTAGAACTATAGGTAGCAAGGGAAGGATAGCGATTAAATAAAGATTGCAACTGTGCTATCCCTGCTTCAGCGGCAGCTTGGCTTTGGGAGGTTTGTTTTTGCGCGATCGCAGTAAAACGATTTTGCATCGATCGGTTAATAATAATGATGCCTAACAAGATCATAACCAAACCCACTCCAAGCGCCACAGGCAGGATAAATCCTGATTCTGTTTTGGGCGATCGTATCCCGATCAACCGTAATACGGTAAAGTCTCTTCCCATTGAGGTCTTGCTCCCTGCTGCCAAGCATTCCATCCTAATGTCAGCATAGCTTGACCTAACCCATCGAAGTCAGTGGTTTGAGGAGGATCGTGCTTCAGGTGAGCTTCAAAGTGGGGTTGTTCGGTTGCCAAAAACTGATTCCAATCTTCGGTTGAGAACAAAGCGTCGGCTTTCAGTGCGTTCAACGTGCCTGTCTTGGGTTGAACTTCATACAATGCGCCATAGGTATGGCCTCGTTGTCCCGCTTGACTGACGGCCACGCGCCATGAGCCTTGAATCCCTTGCTGTTGAGCACTGGCCCAAGCTGCGATCGCTAGATTGGAGAATCCAAATAAAGGTATGTTTAATTGCTGGGCTAAGGTTCTGGCGGCAACCACTCCAATCCGAGTCCCAGTAAAGCTGCCGGGACCTTTTAGGACGCCGATCCAGGCCAATTCATGCCATTGTTGCGGTTTCAGAAAGGCTCGTAATAGGGGATGAAGTTGAGATGAGATTTCTCTGTCTAGGTGCCACGAGCGCGATCGATGGACACCATTGGATTGACCTAGGGCAAGGGTTAGAACAGGGCTGGTGGTATCCAGTCCAAGACCGTACTGGTAGTTTAGATGTTCGATCACTGCAAAAGTTGCGCTGCGTTCGCCATCACGGCTGTGATTGTTGAGCTTGATGTTCTGTTGTGTTTGGCTGAACCTCTACTAGTCTAGATCATCTCTAGCCATCCTATCGTCTGAAAATGTGCATCAATTGGGATGAGATGAGACAATGAAGCACAAAAATACCCCGATTGGAAAATCTTATGAAACTTGTTCGACTCCAAGAACTCAAGCGAAAACTGATGAAAGAAAAGAATTTCTCTAAAATTTGGACGTTTTATATGGATGAATTTGCCGATCGTTCAGAATTTTTAGAGGTGGGGGAGCCTGTAAAAAATGCTTTTCTAGAGGCTGCGATTCCAGCAATTTGTCAGAAAATGTTTTCTAAAAACGCCAAGGTCTCTGCCCCACTCATCATTTATATTGCGAAGCATCAGTTTTTTCACGCGCCCGTCCAGGTTGACGGACAAAGTGGTGGGTTGATTTTTTTCGCAGATATCAATATGGGATTGCTGGCGGTGTCAGCAGGATATCCAACTACGGATGAGGTTAAGTATTCACGATTTTCAGGACCACCTAAGCTAGAAAAACCTAGCCCCTATGAAACAATTAGAAGCCGTCTGTAAAAAAGTTTTCAGAACCCCCTGCCCCCTGTCGTTCGCGTCAATACTCGCTAACATTCAAAGACGATCGCCGATCCAAAGGTTGTGCTTTTCGCTTGTCGTATTGCCTGCGCCATCAAATTTTTGAACGGTTGCAGTGCCATCGCAATCGTCCGGCTAAAAGATCTCGTGCGTGGTAGGGTTCTTTAGGAGGCAAAAACCGTCAGGGAGATGGAGCGCAAACGGCCCTTCTATCCAGACGAGAGTACATTGAGTGAAAAATGCATTGGTTTTAGCGTGCATGGTTCTCAGCCAGGTCTTTGGCGACCTCTGGCTGAGCCAAGGGATGAAAGTTTTTGGTGAAGTGAATGCCATGAGTCCCTCAATATTGTTGGATCTTGTGGGGTATTTAGTCACCAGCCCTTGGATTTTGTTAGGGGTTGCAACCCTGATTTTGTCTTTATTATTTTACCTTGTTGCCGTTTCCCGCCTCGATCTCAGCTTTGTATTGCCCATTCATGCCTCGTGCTATGTGTTTAATGCTTTATTTGCCTGGATAATTCTGGGCGAACATGTTTCCCATATCCGTTGGTTAGCAACCTTTATTGTGACACTGGGTGTTTTTTTGGTGAGCTGGAATCAAAGCAAGCAATCTGCTCCAGTCCCAGATCGATGGGTGACTAGAAAGCCCGTGCCTGCTTTGTTGTTTTTGTTTACAGTGACCCCTTACTTGTCAAAGGTTTGGTTGGGCGTATTCGTCTTAGTGCTAGCAGATGCATCTGGAGATATCTTTCTCGCCCGAGGCATGAAACAGGTCGGTCGAATCGGTTTGAAATCGCTCCCTGAACTGGGCACACTGGCCCGTCGAATCCTTACCAATACTTTTGTCCTGCGAGGAATTGGATCTCAGTCAATCGCATTTTTCACCTTCCTTTGCCTCCTAAGCTGGGCAGACATTAGTTATGTCCGGCCCGTCACATCCTTAACCTATGCCGCCAGCCTATTGGGCGCACGATATATTTTGAGAGAACGGGTGGTACCAGGACGCTTGATGGGCATTATTGCCATTGGGATGGGTGTTGCAATGGTTGCCTTAACTTAAGTTGAAATCAAAGCCTACTCGCCAGGTACCATTGAGAATGGTGTCCTTGATATTGGTTTTATGGCTTCCGCTCCCCTCCAACTCAATTTGATTGAAGGTTCGGTGACCTTCACCTATAGTCCAGAGGCCGCTCTCGACCTCAAAGCCGCGATCGCAGAATTGATGCAACGTCTCAAGGCTTCGGCTAATAAAACACCGGGCACTAAGGTGGAGCCGCAAAAATCAATGGAGTACCAGCATAGCGGCGAAGTGTTTTTTGAGTGTTTTTGCAACCCCAATATCTGGCCGAGCCCCTTTGCAGCCAAGCTTTTAATTACCGTGCGCGACGACCGGATCCGTCTCACCACTGAAGCCGAATTGACGCGCATCATCGAAGATCTCAACACCTATCTAGAAAACTTTGGATAATCCTGGTCCATCAGCCCTGTATTCTAGTGATACACAATCTGTTTTGGAGCACGGCAATGGGTGGCTTGATTGCATACGTTATTTTTACGGGCGGGTTTATCGGTCTGGCATTAGTACTTTACTATGCGCTCAAAACCGTTAAGTTGATTTGACGCTGAGGGTTCGTGCAACCGTCAAGCAAGTCTGAAACGATGCGGTCGTCTTAATAGCCTGAAGATTAAGATGGGTGACCACTGCTGAAAACCCTCGATCCTGAAGCGCTGCAATCAGGCGATCGCGTTTTGGAATATCGATTTTTGCACGGTGACCGATTTCCGCCAAGGTAAAGAAATAGGGCGGAAACGGGATTTCCGCAACCATCCTTTCTAAAAGGGGTTTGCACTCTTGCCAGCCCCAATCTTGGGCTAAGTTTTGCATGTTGACCAAGTCTTTGGTGTCATGAAGGGGTCCCAACCACATCGGTCCACTCAGCGTTAGCGGTTGAGGTGTCTCGTGGTGCGGGCACACTGCCCGACTCAACCCTCGCCAAGTTACAGCTTGATAGTCTCCACAAACGTAGCAATAGCCCAAAAAGCCAAACTGTTGCTCTGACCAGTTCTGCCCGTCAACTAAACGCATCATGACGCGGTAAAGCTGACCCTGGAAAAATGAAAAGACGGGGGCGATCGCAAACCCTTGCATTAATGCTTGCTGCATCAAGCTCCCAATCAGCAGCCGAAGACCCTGTTCGTGAGCGGCAGGATGGGCACGGGCATAGGCTCCAAAGTAACGCAGACTGGCAGCAGGATTGTGCCCTGCACAGGTTCGGCTGTCGGTTGTAGTCAAGTAGATCAGTCCACCCTTACGAGCAACCTGCACGCAGGCACTTAAATATGCAGAGGGACTGCCAAAACAATCTAGGTCAATTAGATCGAAATAGTTCTGCTGATACAAGCATTCGTTCAATGCTTGACGAGCAGAGCCAATCGTCAAGTAGACCTGCTCTCTTGGCAGTTGAGCCGTTAGGTTTTGCTGCAATACCGCAGCCACATCGGGATTGCCTTCATTAGCCCAGATCCAGTCGGCCTTTGCTTCTAGGGCATACCGAAGCGATCGCACCCCGCACCCACACATCGCATCCAGAACGTGAAGGCTCTGATGCTGTTGTTGATAAACGGCTGCGGCCAACACTCCCAGATCGCGAGCCGTTCGACTCTCTGGTCGAAAAAAAGCAGGCCCAACCTGAAAACGAGCGGAGCCTTCATGGTGCTGTGTGAATTCTAGATTCACGCCTTAAGCGGATTCCAACGGAGCCATCGTTAGCCCCGCACGCTGAAGTTGTTCGTGGTAGAGTTCCGCCTGCTCTTGCGGACCCACCCATACGATCGCCAATCCTTCAAAGTGGATTTGATTGGTGAGTTCCCAGGCTTGTTCTGGGGTCATTTTGGGAATGTAAGTAATCAGACAACGGGTCACATGCTCAAAGGTGTTGAAATCATCATTGAGCACAATGATTTTGTAATTAGGGTAAGGGACACGAACCGTCTCTCGGTCCTGCTGAATATCGGGTGCGGTGATGGTGCTGGACAGAACAGGAGTAACCATACTGAAATACACAAAAGCCAAAATCTAATGGACTGTTAAAGTCTTATCCAAAATTTTAGCGCGGACGCTTACGTTTACACAGATCGAATCCCCTCCTGGGAGAGGTTAGGGGTGGGTTAGTCAGTTGCGCCATTATCAACCCACCCCGCCCTAGGGGCACCCCTCCCAGGAGGGGATTAATGCGCTGGACGGATATTCCAACACTTTGCTAGCCTTACCTCACACTGCCAAGGTCCCCGGCGAGTAGAAACCAGGCGTTACAGACCGATCCACCAACGAATGTGCGCCTACAATTGTGCCGGATGGAATCCGAGCATTAGCCCCCAAACAAGCACTATCTCCCACATAACACGGCCCTTCCAGTTGGGCTTGAGGGTCTACCTTGGCAGACTTAGAAATCCAAACCATCGGCTGCACCTCGCTCGCCCCTTCTGTGAGGGCATAGGGCATCTCTCCCGTCAGAATATCAATCTGGCCCTTTAGATATTTGGCAGGAGTACCTAAATCCATCCAGTAACCTTCCCAACAAAACCCCGTTACACGCTTTTGTTGGGCCAACAAATCCGGGAAAACCCGCCGCTCAAAACTCAGGGGTGCGTTGGCGGGATAGTCCTTAAATAACTCGGGGTTCAGGATATAGGTTCCTGCATTGACCGTATCAATGCCTAGTTGTGCGGCTTCTTCTGGGGTCGGTTTTTCCCGAAAGGCTTTAATGGGGCGGGCGTTGGATGGCCAAGTCGTAGCGATGCTGGGAGACTCAATCAGTTCCACCAAGCCAAAGGCCGTCGGATCTTCTACCCTTGTCAAGGTCAGCGTTGCATCGGCTTGAGTGTCAAGGTGGGTTTGAATCAACGCTTTGAGGTCCAAGTCCGTCAAAATATCCGCATTGAACACAACCAACGGCGAACCATTGTAGTAAGGCTCCGCTAACTTCATGGACCCTGCGGTGTCCAAGGGCGTATCTTCGATGATGTAGCGAATTTTGACGCCAAAGGCTTCGCCATCCCCAAAAAAATCTCGGATTTGGAACGCCTGGTACTGGATATTCATCAAAATATCCGTTACCCCAGCAGCTTTACAACGATCTATCATCCAGGAGAGGAAAGGACGGTCTAAAAGGGGCAACATAGGTTTAGGACTGCGGTAAGTTAGTGGTGCTAACCGAGTTCCCTTTCCACCAGCAATAATGACAGCTTGCATAAATTTAACTTGATATATTTAGGGCAAAACAATTGTTGGCAAAGTTGAATTGTGTAGAATCATAGCGTTGCTGTACAGGGAACTGACAAAGTAGTACAGTCGTCCCCAACTCATCTCACATCATAATGCTGTATCAGCGGAGTTACTGTGGCTAAAGGAGTCAATTCAACAACCGGACGCCCGTCGAATTCGTCCTCTCGGGGTTCAGAGACCTCGAATAAGTCTCAGCAAGGTTCATCGGCGATCGCACCTGTCTCCAGTCTTCGCCACGGTCCGTTGCGTTGTTTGGGTCGAGCTGTAGCCTTTGCCAGTGTCATTACAGTCTCCGCAGGCTTAGGGGCCACAATTGCTTTATTGTCACCCTTTCAGCTCTCGCCACAGAGCAACAGTAAAGCTGGTTTTGGAGACTTATTTAAGTCTGGCTTTCAGTATGGTGTTTCCCGACCCGTCAATATTTTGGTCATGGGAATCGACGAAGGTATCGATTTAAAAGAAGAAAGGAAGGCTGAAAAGAAAGCTGAAAGTCCGTCTGATGCATTCAAGAGCCGCAGCGACACGATGTTGCTGGTTCGGCTCAATCCTGATATCCAAAAAGCCAGTCTTTTGACCATTCCCCGCGATACCCAAGTCGATATTCCAGGGCTGGGAGTCGAGAAAATTAATGCCGCCAACTGGAAAGGTGGACCCGAACTTGCCGCTGAAGTGGTGAGTCATACGTTGAACGGGGTTGAAGTGGATCGCTATGTACGGGTGAGTACGGGTGCGTTTAGAGACCTTGTGGATGTAGTGGGTGGGGTTGAGGTATTTGTGCCTCGAGAGATGAAGTATGACGACAATACCCAAAAGCTCCATATCGATCTAAAACCTGGCTTACAAACGCTTGATGGTAAGCAAGCAGAAGGGTTTGTTCGGTTCCGCCACGACGATCTGGGAGACATTGGCCGGACTCAACGCCAACAAATGTTGATGAAGGCACTCCAGAAAAAGTTTCAAAACCCATTACTATTGGCCCGCGTGCCTGAAATTTTTTCAGTCATGCAAAAACACATTGACAGCAATTTAAGTTTGGGTGAGATGCTGGCTTTGGTGCAGTTTGGGATGCAGGTGAAACCCAACCAGTTTCAAATGGTCATGCTGCCGGGACGCTTTAGTATGCCGGATGAGTTTCCCCTGAGTTACTGGCTGATGGATCGGACTGCCACTAATAAGGTGATGAAGACCTACTTTGAGGTTGAACCCCCAGCAGCGGATATTGCTGAGACTGATACTACGTCTGCGACAAATCCTGCGGACGTAAAAATTGTGGTGCAAAATGCCTCGGGGGATCCTGAGGGAAGTCGCCGCATGGCAGATTATTTGGTTCAGGCAGGATTTGTCAATGTTGAAATTGAGACCGATTCGCCGGAGCCGTTGAATACCACCCAGGTGGTTCCACAATGGGGCAATTTAGAGGTGGCTCAACAACTTCAGCAAAAAATTCCCAAGAGTGAGGTGACGACGGATTCGACGGGGAATTTGCGATCGGATATCACGATTCGGGTGGGTAAGGATTGGGTGAAACAATCCGCTGCTCCCAAGTCCTAAGAACTGCGATTAACGATCGCGGGTTTTCATAAATCGCTCCATGTCGCGTTTGTCTTGTTTCTCTTTGAGAGAATCCCGTTTATCGTGGACTTTTTTGCCCCGACTGAGGGCGATCGCCACTTTAATCCAGCCGCGTTTGAAATACATTTTGAGCGGAATGACGGTCAGTCCTTTTTGTTCGGTTTGGCCGATCAGTTTCCGAATTTCTTTGTCATGGAGCAACAGTTTCCGATTCCGAAGGGGTTCGTGGTTGAAATATTGCCCCACGGTATTTTGCGGGGAAATATGAACGTTCAGCAAGAATGCTTCGCCACCTCGGATGCGGACAAATCCATCCTTCAGGTTGACTTTTCCGGCCCGGATGGACTTTACCTCCGTTCCGGTCAGTTCGATTCCCGCCTCGTAGACCTCTAAGATTTCGTAGAGAAAACGGGCTTGGCGGTTGTCTGTAATTACTTTCTGGGCATCACTCATGGATCTACTGTAGCTTGTCCGCCTCCACAATGCTTAACCTGAATGGAACCATAGAAGCGAACTGGTAGCATAGGGATGACACTACTGAATAAGATTTAGACATTGGCCATGAACCCATCCCTCATTAAATTTTCTTCTGAAGACTGCGGCATCTGCCACAAAATGGCTTTTTACGACCAAAAAGTTGCCGAAGAACTTGGATTTGACTTTGTGGATGTGAAGATGCAGGATACGGCCACCTATCGCAAATATCGCAAAATTTTGCTGGCCCAGTATCCTGACAAAGCTGAAATGGGTTGGCCGACTTATCTGTTATGCGAGTCACCAGAAGGGGACTTTAAGATTTTGGGGGAAGTGAAGGGCGGACACCCAAAAGGTGAATTCCGCGAGCGCCTACAGGAACTTATTGCCCCAACCCCCTGATGACCACTACCCGACTGTCTCCGCCATCGCCGCGTCAAAATCTGTGGCTTAAGAGCTTAGATAATCTGGTGACGCTCTTAACGCTGCTGAATTTTGGACTCGTTTTATTTGACTTCAGCTACATTCGGTTTCGCGATATTTACGTTCGCTATCTGCCGCAGCTCACCCAGCGGTACGATTTGCTCAAGGGCATTCAGCCCCACGACGATACGACTCAATACCTTGCAACGGTTGATGAGCTGAAGAGAACGGTTGCCCAACAGGGGTTAGACAGCCCCCAAGCTGTGCAATTATTGACCCAACTGGGCGATCGCAGCACCACTATGATTGCTGAAGACCCGTTTCGGATTGCCAACAAGTCGGGGAATCTAGAAAAGCTCAAGAACCGAATGCGGCAGCATATGAAGAATAAGTCTGCCAAGGGGTCGTTCAAGGCGTTCTGGAGTCCCCAGCATCTCAACGGGCAAAACTGGAATCAAGAAGTCGCCTACTTCGATCGCAATTTTCGGCCTTTGATGGCGGCCAATTATTACCGTCATATTGATGAGACTGGGGATTTTGTCGATCGTTTTTGGATCGTCGATATCTGGTTTGTGGGTCTTTTTGCCCTAGATTTGTTCTTACGAGTGCTTTGGATTCGCCGACGTCACCGCACGGGATGGATTAATGCCCTGTTATGGCGTTGGTATGATTTATTGCTTTTACTCCCGTTTTGGCGCATCGTTCGCATTATTCCAGTCACAGTACGGCTGCACGAGTCCGGCTGGATTGACTTAGAGCGAATTCAACATCAGGTCAATCGCAACCTGGCGGAAAATATTGCTGGGGAAGTAACGGAATTGGTTTTGATTCAAACCTTCAGTGTGGTGCAAGGAACTGTCAAGCAAGGCACATTGCGGCAACTCCTCAAAACGTCGCCCTCTATAGTAGATACCAATCAAATTGATGAACTAGCCGTCATCGGTCGTCGATTAGTGGAAGTATTCAGTCAAACCGTATTGCCTCAACTTCAGCCTGATTTGGAGGCACTCATCAATCACTTTGTCCGACAGGCGATCGCACAAACGCCCCTTTACAAGACGTTGCCGTCCTTGCCAGGTCTAGATGGGCTAAGGAACGAACTCTCTAAGCAGGTGGGATATCAGGTCACTCAAGCCCTTTCTACGGCTTTAAATGAAGGGTTGGCGGATGAGGTGGGGCAACAACTCTTTCAGGAATTGGGACAACATTTTGTCGCGCATCTTCAGACAGGACTGAGCCAGAAACATACTATTGATGAAATTGAATCTCTTCTGGTGACGTGGATTGAAGAACTAAAATTAACTTTGATTCAGCATCTAGAAACAGAATCTCAGCAGCAAACCCTCGCTCAGGCTGAATCTATCCGTTGGCTGCGAGAGGGGAGTCCTGTTGAGATTTTACCCAAGCGATAATCGAATTAATAACAATATGTTCCGTGAAGACCAGATTCAACATCAATTTGGTACAAAAGTACTGAATTATGTGAAGAATAAGCACAGAGGGGGTACGAATAGCGAGAAGGGTAACACCTACGAAAACTTTTTCGCTGTTTTCCAACTCGCATTCTTGGCACCACAAATCATTGAATTCAACGACGAGATTTTCTTAGCCTCCCAAATTCTTGCTTTTGTGGACGATCTGATTATCGATCGCCAGCAGACTGAAATGCCGCTCAAGCATTTCCAGCTCAAAAATAGTACCCGTGTGTCATGGGGGCAGGGTTTAAGATCGATCGCAGATGATTTTCGCAAGCAATACCAGCTCAACTTACAAATCAACCGTCAGTCAGATCTAAGTCTCGTGGTCAGCGACCCAAAACTCAAGTCATCTCTTGAATTAAGCCAACCTGCCGATTTAAAGGCTTTTTGCCAAGTTCAGTTTTTTCCTTATGCTCAGACTCTAGCCAAAGTTATCCAGCAGCATGAACCGTTACAACGGGCGATCAAATATCTGTGTGCCTTTGAAAATCCAGCTCCAGACAAAATTGAATGCGCAGCGAATGTGTTGTTGGGCGCTTGGGTTGCCAGTGATAAATCCAATATCTCAGCAATAGAAATTTTAAGAAAAGCTCAGGAGGCCAGTCCTTCATACATTCGTACTTTTAGTTCACAATGGAGAATAGATCTAGACGTTAAGCAAATTTTGGACAGTATCGACAATTTCTCTTACAATCTTGCAAAAGGTTTCTTTCATTGGCAGTTTGGAAATGGCCTTGAAGAAGGAACACTATCCTATAACTGTGAGACAGAACGGTTTAAGCAATTTGAAGCACTCATTAAGCGTGAAAAACCTACATCCTATGAGGACTTAGAGGTTTTCTTGATATGACAAGAATATACTCAGCCTTTGCTAATCCCAACATTCGGAGTTTGCTCAATCAGCTTATCGATCGAAGCACTGTTCCAGCGCTTTATCAACAAACCATGATTCAGCTTGGGGTGAACCTTGGCGATGTCATTCTGGACCAAATAGATGATTCGGCTAGTGTTTATCTTGCGTCTACGGTAGAAGACGCTGACTTTTTATCTAGGGGAATTCTGGAGCGATTAGAAGAAAAGCTGGAGTCAGTTGCCTTTGCCTGTTTCTGGAATCAACGGTTTTCTCCCTTTGAAGTTGAAGATTTGCAAATTGCACCCATTCTCAGAAAATATCAAGAGCCATCGAACCAAAAGATCAATTATTTGGTTGTGGTGAAGTCCATTATTTCTAGTGCGTGCGTGGTCAAAACAAACTTGATCGATCTGATTCAAAAAGTCGAGCCAGAGAAAATCTTTATTGTTGCACCTGTCATCCATAGCCAGTCGGAAGAAAAACTCAAACGAGAATTTAACTCAGAAATTCACAACAAATTTCAATTCATTTATTTTGCCCAAGATGATGAATACTCTTCAGACGGTGAAATTGTACCTGGTATTGGTGGCATGATTTACGAGCGACTCGGCTTTGAAGATCAAGATACTAAAAACCGTTATACCCCTCAGCTTGTTAAAAATAGACGAGGAAAGCTGGTTTCCATCTAGTAGTCCACCAAAGGAACTCTGCCTAGTTCAAGGATGTAAGAACAGGGTATAAGTTTTCTAGCTTAATACGTGCATCTGTACTTAAAAAGCACCA
>JAAURS010000129.1 GCA_012032135.1 Acaryochloridaceae cyanobacterium RU_4_10
TATTGAATTAAATCCCACTCCAGCTACCAGAAGCTCCTTGACTACGGGGCTATCTCTCCCTAAAACTGTCTAATTCTGTCCGGACTATTGTATATTATTACAAGATTAAAAAAGAAAAAAGCAAACAACAAAAAAGCAGCGAAAGTAAGCCAAGAAATCAATGCAAAAAATACAGAAAAAGCAGACAAAGATGCAAAAAAATTAGATGGATTGACTCCAGTAATATGGTTGATCAGTGCCCGAGAGAGAATCAAAGATCTAAAAGAAACAATTGGTGTTATGAGAGCTAAAGTAATTCTTGTAATTTTATTATTCCAGTAATCTCTGAGAATTGCAATAATTTCTATGGTTACACCAAGACCAAATCCAAAGTAGCCTAAAAAACTGAATAAAGATAGAATTTCATCCATGTCATAAAAAACATTCGACACAAAATATTTAATGCAAACACAAAAAATAAAACAAAAATTACGAATCTAGCTATTTTTCTAAGTTTTTGATTTTTAAATATTTTATTTCTGTATTTTTTTAGGTTATCAAATAAATATTTTCTCCACTTCAATGCAAAAATATCAGGATAATTGTCAAGACCATTGGAAATTTTAGTGCTATCCAGCCAAGTAAAGCCAGCCAACTAGATATAGTCGATCTGATATTTTTGTACTAAAAATCCATTTTCTAAAAGGGTGTAATTCTTGAAAAACTTTCTTAAAGAAATTAGAAGATTTTGGAGCATTATTTTCATTTATTTTCATTTATTTTCAAGAAATTACCTCAATAATTATATTTAACTTATTAATTTCACTCAAATAGTCTGGCAACTGGATACGTAAAACCTGGCAGCAAAGGACTGGTCACATCATCTCCTGGCAAAAGCGTCACCGCTAGCGAGAGCGTAGCCATTTCCCTGCGATATAACTCCATCCGTTGTTCCTGCCAATCAATAATCCAATACTCCCGTACCCCCCGCGCCGAATAAAGCCTGAGCTTCAAATCCTTATCTCGCCTTGTATTCTCAGCTCCCGACGACAACACCTCCACAATTAACTCCGGTGCAACCAACAAATGGCCAGCCTCATCCAACCCAGTCGCCAAACGTTCTTTGCTAATCCAAACCACATCTGGAATCACATTATCCGCATCAGTAAAAATGAGTCCTGGAGTAGGGACTGCCTCTCCCAAATTAGTTTTCAATGACCAAGTATCTAAAGCATTAGCCATGCGGTTGATTGCTTTTTGATGTTTCCAATGCGGAGCACGTGTCACAAGCAATTCTCCATCCACAATTTCATAGCGCCGATCGTCCTCTGGCAACAACTCCAGATCTGCCGTCGTCCAGCGAATTTTTTCAGTCACAAGCTGATTCATAGTCGCCCTCACTAATTGACGCTACCCCTATTCTAAAACGATGAGGAGTCCTGCAAAATTTAGAGGGTGTGGATCCAATGGGGCGATCACCATTCACCACAATCTCTAGAACTGGGTAAATCAATTGTGAACAACACCCCGATCGAGAGATGATAGATCTCATGCATCTTTCAACTCGTAACCCGTCATGAGCGCTACCAGACCCTCAGCAACCCAGTCTTCTCACGCCAGCATTGATTATTCAGCGCTTCAGGCGTTACCAGAAATCTGGCCGATCGCAGCCCATCGTTTTGGCAATGTTGTTGCCCTGCGCGATAACTACAGCAAACCGAACGCTGTTCTGACTTACACAGAGATGAATCAGAATTTCCAGCAGTTTGCCAGTGGGTTACAGTCACTTGGAATTAAAGCAGGCGATCGCATTTCCCTGTTTGCTGACAATTGTGCGCGTTGGATGATTGCCGATCAAGGTTGCATGGCCGCAGGAGCCGTTGATGTGGTGCGTAGTTCTGAAGCTGACCCTCCAGAATTAGCTTTTATCTATGAAAATAGCGAATCTTCAGCCTTGTTGGTTGAAAACCTGAAAACCTGTCAAAAACTCTTGCCCCTGCTGGACCCCGTCGCCATCAAATTTATCGGTCTGTTGTCCGACGAAGAGGCAATCGCGGATAGCCCCGTTCCCATGCTGAACTTCAACCAAATCTTGGCAGCGGGGGCCAAGCATGTCTTTACGCCACCCCAATTTGCATCAGAACAATTGGCAACCTTGCTCTATACCTCCGGGACCACCGGACAACCCAAGGGCGTTCGGCTGAGTCACCGGAACCTCATGCATCAAATGAACACGTTTTCAGACGTACTACAGCCTCATCCTGGAAATCAAGCGCTGAGTATATTACCCACCTGGCATTGCTTTGGCCGAACGGTGGAGTATTACCTGTTATCCCAAGGCTGTACTCAGGTCTACACCAATATTCGGCAAATCAAAAAAGATCTGCAAACTCACAAGCCTGAATACATGGCCAGTGTCCCTCGCCTATGGGAATCCCTTTACGAAGCCATTCAAAAACAATTCCGCGATCAGCCTCAAAGTAAACAAAAATTGGTTCAGTTTTTCTTCAAGTGGAGCCAGCGCTACATTGAAGCAAGACGCACCGCCCAAGGACTGAATTTAGCCAACCTCAACCCCGCCCTATCTGAAAGAATAGTCGAACAGTTAAAGTGTTGGGGGCTTGCGCCACTTCATGCGGTGGGCGATCGCCTCGTCTATAAAAAAGTACGCGAGGCTCTAGGGGGGAAACTTCAAGGCATCGGTGAGCGGGGGTGGTTCTTTGGCCATGCACCTAGAAAATTTCTTTGAAATTGTGGGTATTAATCTCCTGGTAGGGTATGGCTTAACGGAAACCTCCCCCGTTCTGACCGTCAGGCGTTTGGAGAGAAACCTCCGGCGATCGGCAGGGCAGCCCTTGGCCCAAACTGAATTGCGGATTGTGGACCCTGAAACGCGGCAAATGCTGCCTTTAGGCAAGAAGGGACTCGTGTTAGCCTCAGGACCGCAAATTATGCAGGGCTATTACAACAACCCTAAAGCAACTGCAAAAGCCATTGACCCAGATGGATGGTTTGATACGGGGGACTTAGGGTGGCTGACGCCCCAATCAGATTTAATTTTGACCGGACGCGCCAAGGACACCATTGTGCTCTCCAACGGCGAAAATATTGAGCCACAACCCATTGAAGATGCCTGTGCCCGCAGCCCCTACATCGACCAAATTATGTTGGTGGGACAAGATGCGCGATCGATTGGAGCCTTGATCGTTCCCAACCTGGACGTCTTGGAAAAGTGGGCAGCAGCTCAAAATGCAACCCTAAGCCCAAACAATTCAGAACCCAGTCAGGGTCAAACCGTTTGGAATTTAGACAGCAAACCTATCCAAGATTTATACCGTCAAGAACTGGTACGGGAGGTGCAAAACCGCCCAGGGTATCGGGCTGACGATCGCATTGGTCCGTTTGAGCTAATTTCAGAACCCTTTTCCATTGAGAATGGTTTGTTAACTCAAACCATGAAAGTGCGACGCCCTGTTGTGATGGAACGCTACCGCGATATGATCGACGGGATGTTCTCTTAGAAACTTTTGTACATTTACACACAACTGGGGTCATGGATATTTTGAGCGATCAACTGTTACTACGTCGTGCCATTCCCGTCAAGGCAATTGTCACACCATTATGGAAAGAAGAAGCACAACTTCAGCTTCAAGGCCAAATTAATCAGCTCGATAGTCAACTCCAACAACTAGAGCTACAAATCCAGCAGATGATGACTGAGCTTAAGAAGCAGCTTATCGGTCAGCCATCAGGGGCAGTGAACGATCAGATCCAAGATCTCCAAGTTCAAGGTAATGCGCGTAAAAGTGAATTATTAGAACAAAAAAATCAAGTCTTGCAGCAGTTGAACCAGATCCAAGTTTTGGATATGGAACAAGAAGTAGAACAAGGTCAGATCGATAACTTTTTCTACATTAAAAAAGGCGACCATCTGATCCGCAGAATGCAGGTTGAAATCGTCCTGCGGGATGGTGTCGTTGAAGATATCCGGGGCGAAATCTAGATGCTTTGACAGCCCGTCCCAGGTTAGAATGCTTTACTGGAATAACTTTTGCCCCTTGTAAACCCTTGATTCGGAACACCGCCCCATGATTCGCGAAGTTTTCATGCCCGCTTTGAGTTCAACGATGACGGAAGGCAAAATTGTCTCTTGGGCTAAGTCGCCCGGAGACAAGGTTGAGAAAGGTGAAACGGTTGTCATCATTGAGTCCGATAAAGCGGACATGGATGTTGAGTCCTTCTATGAAGGGTATTTGGCTGTCATTGCCGTACCTGCTGGAGAGGCTGCTCCGGTGGGTGCCACCATTGGATATGTGGCTGAATCAGAAGCCGAAATTCCTCTGGCTCAAGAAAAGATGAAGGGTTCTGCTGCTCCTGCACCCAGCGCTGCACCCGTGGCAGCAATCCCCAGTCCAGAACCCAGTCGTTGCCCCCGTGGCGGCGGCCCCTAGTTTGAATGGTGGAACTACTGTCCCAGAAGTGGCTGCGATAGCTACGCACCAAGAGTCCGCAACCAGCGGGCGCATCGTAGCATCTCCTAGAGCGCGACAAATTAGCGAAACAGCTCAAAGTTGAATTGAGTACCCTCAAGGGCAGCGGCCCCTTTGGACGGATTGTAGCAGCAGATGTGGAAGGGGTAACGGGCAAACTCTCAACCCCAACTGCAACGGTTCAAACCGTAGCTCCTACAACACCTGCTGTCAGTTCACCTGCCATCCCAGCAGCGGCGATTGCGGGTGAAATTGCGCCGTTCAATACCCTTCAACAGGCGGTCGTCCGTAATATGATGGCTAGCTTGCAGGTTCCTGTTTTTCGGACGGGCTATACCATTACGACTGATGCCTTAGACAGTCTGTACAAGCAAGTCAAAAGTAAGGGCGTTACCATGACGGCACTTTTGGCGAAGGCCGTTGCGGTGACGCTGAAAAAACATCCCGTGGTAAATGCCTGTTTCGCAGAGCAAGGAATTCAGTATCGCGGACAAATTAATGTAGCGATCGCCGTAGCCATGCCGGATGGTGGATTAATTACCCCAGTTCTCCGCAATGCAGACCAAACCGACCTTTACTCCATGTCACGGTCTTGGAAAGATCTGGTAGAGCGCGCCCGTGCCAAACAACTCCAACCCGATGAGTACAGCACTGGAACGTTTACATTGTCCAACCTCGGAATGTTTGGCGTGGATCGGTTCGATGCGATTTTACCGCCAGGCCAGGGTTCAATTCTGGCGATCGGGGCGTCGCGGCCTCAGGTGGTTGCGACGAAGGATGGATTGATGGGTGTGAAAAGTCAAATGCAGGTCAATATGACCTGCGATCATCGCGTTATCTATGGTGCGGATGCGGCAGCATTCCTACAGGATTTAGCGAAGTTGATTGAGACGAATCCACAGTTATTGACGCTTTAATTGCAATACCACGCACAATCCCATGAGGGCAAACCTACGTGTTTGCCCCTACGGAATAGGGAATATATCGTTAAAATAAGCCTATCTTCATGATTGGGTAAGACGATTATGTTGGACTACAATCCGCTACACTGTTTGCCTTCCTCTGCGGAATTGCCCGACTCTGACGATACCCCCGTGGATAATGAACTCCAAAATCTGATCCCAAATTTGCTCGAAGCCATGCTGGTTTTGGCCTGGGCAGATCGGGAGGATTGGTTTTTTGGGGTGGATATGGGGATTTATTATGCCTCCGGTCAACCCGCTCTCGTCCCTGATGGTTTCCTGAGTTTGGGTGTAGAGCGGTTTATTGGTGAAGAGGGGCGGCTCAGTTATGTTTTGTGGGAAGAAGATGGAGTTGTTCCTACCTTTGTCCTAGAAGTTGTTTCCAAAACCTATGGGGGAGAATACGAGCAAAAAAAGTTCGACTATGCTCAACTGGGGGCGCACTATTATGCAATCTACGTTCCTAGTCGCGGACTGCGCCGCAAGCACCAACGCTTAGAAGTGTATCGCTTGGAGGAGGGAAGCTATGTACTGCAAACAGGCGATCGCATTTGGATGCCGGAACTTGGCTTGTTTTTGGGACGGGAACGTGGCACTTATTTTGGTCGCACCCGCGAATGGTTGTATTGGTACGACGCGAACGGGGCAAGATTAATCACCCCCGAAGAATCTGCCGAACAAGAGCATCAACGGGCCGAACAAGAGCATCAACGGGCCGAGCAAGAACGCCAACGGGCCGAGCAAGCCGAACAAGAATTGGCTGCGCTTAAAGCAAAACTAGCGCAAAGTGGAATTTCTTTAGACGATTAGTCTGTATTTTCCAGCTTGGGCTGAAAATGCTTGGGCCAAATGCGATCGCAGAAAAACAACGTCCCAGAAGCCACACAAATGGGTACTGTAAACAGGTTCAGTAACGGAATACTGACGAGAAAAAGGCTGACTAAGCCAAAACTGGCCGTTGCGGGGAGTGTTTGATAGATTAGCCCTAGCTTTTGTCTGAACTTGAGTCTGCGACGTTCTAGGGGGGAATCTAGAAAATCTATACAGACCAAAGTGGCGAACAATGTGATTTCTCCAATTGTGGCAAACAACGATCCAAATCCTGGCAATGCATTCAAGATTAAGCAGGAACCGCCCACCGTCACGAGCAACACGAGTTTTTTTAACTCGTGTTTCAAAGCTCGAAAGATCTCTTGGAACAAGTTCACCTCAATGATTTCAAGTTGATTGGTTTTTAAGCGTTCAATTCGCTCTGAAAGTTTGCCGTACCAGGGCGCACCTAACAATGTCCCAAACTGTGCCAATAGAATGCCAATCAGCAAAAACAACCCAACACTCAAGACCAACCGAAACACCCAACCCAGACCCAAACCCACTTCGTCTAGAAAATTTAGCCACGGGGGCAAAGTTGAAACCCACTGGTTCAACAAATCAGAAAAATTACTAAGTTCTACATTAATCCATTGCCAACCGGGCGCAAAAATCCCCAAGTACAACCCCACGCCTAAGACAATATTCAATAGTAAGGGGAAGATCAGATACGTCAAAAAGACAGGCTTGCTTAGAAACAACGCTAACGCGCGAAAGGGGTAGGTACCCCCTGCAATGAGTCCTCTCATAGTTCAGTGTTTGCCTTTACGAGCCCTAATTTGTAGATGGAGCGGTGGGGTGAAGGGGGCGGAACAACCCAAATGCTGCGGTATAACCGTGCAAGAATGTTGCACCACCAATGGGGCCAATTTCGCCAGCACAGAAGAATCCCCCAATGGGTGTGGTTGCGAGATATTGCTGAAACAGTTGCGTATCAAAGTTGGCCTGACTGTAGAAGTTCTCGCCCCGTCCCAGACAGTCAAATAACAATGCTCCTGCGGGATGGGACTGACCCTGAACCGATCGCCGATAGTGGACGAGGAGTTGTTCTAGGTCTTCTGCGGAGGTTTCAGCATCCCGTAGATGAAACTGGACCCGCTGTCCCGGACGAATGCGATCGCCCACAGCAATCGCTCCAATCCGAGGATCGACGCCCAAGAGGTTGCGGATCAAGAAATCTCCTGCCTCTAAATTAGACTTAAACCCATCGCGGACAATTCCAATGGAGAGAGCATTTTGGGCTCGGGCGCGGTCATCCTCATCCAGGGTTTCTAAGGCGCGATGGAGGGCTTCTAGGGCGGTTTGCACCTTTGTATCAACGGCTGAAGTTTCCCAGCTTTCCCCTTCGGGTTGGGCTTCCAGTTGGAGCAATACATGGCGATCGCATTCTGCCACCCGCAACACTTGTCCGACGGGACGACATCCTTGGGCCACGATCGTTTCTATGGCAATGTTACCGCTGAGGGCAACCCCTACCGTGCCTTCTCTGTAGAGACGACCCTTACAAAACAATCCGCTGCCACTGAAAGTGGAAACCCCTGAGGTGAGACCGCCAATTTTCACGGCTTGGGGATAGGCGTAATCTAACCCTTGAAGCAAGTCATTAATCCGAGCGCTCATAGCATCGGCAAACAAAATAAAGTGAGGATTTTGGGCTGGGTCAACTCCTACTGCGCTCACCCAACGATCGGGAGAACTATCGAGATCGGGGAGTTGATGGGCTTCAAGGTGAAAAGGATGTATCCGAACCTCTGGCAGTGCCGCTAAGGTAATGGAAAGGGCGGGTTCGCTTTCAATTTCGGCGGGGATGCCGTGATGATTTGTCCGATGACCCCGCCGCCGCCGCATCCTACAATCTGGGCGGACCCTAACTGTTCCTTCAGCAGTGGCATCAGCCGAGAATATTCACTGGCAAAGGCGTTGGAAATAAAGACAAAGGCTAGATCCGCAGGTTGACCCAAGGCTGTTTGGGCAGTTGCGATCGCCTCATTGACTGCGGCCTCCAGGGAAGGACGAGTTGAGAGCGCATTAGTCCACCGCATCTAGCCTCCTTCGACCAAAAATAACTGTGAGTCTATTGTGACATTCAAAACTCAAACAATCCTTTGATTTTACCCACGTTTTTGAGTCAAGTTTTTCTGGGGCGATCGATTTTCAACAGTCCAGCAAAAGTTAGGTACAATACATCATCCCGTAGGGGCGCACCTGCGTGTGCGCCCTCCCAAAGTGTTTCGCAATAGACCTCATCAATATGACATCAGTATGATTGGATATCTCAAGGGCACTATTGTCTCACTCCAACGCAGTTCGAGCCCCCGAAGCTTCATCACCTTAGATGTCAATGACATTGGCTACGATATCCAGGTTCCAACGCGCTTGCTGCAACAATTCCCAGGCATTGGTGAAACCATCAAAGTTTTTACCCATCTTCAAGTCCGTGAGGATCAATGGACTCTCTTTGGCTTCGTTTCTACCGCAGAACGCGATCTCTTTTGCCAACTCATTAGCGTTAGCGGCATTGGTCCCCAATTGGGCTTGGCGCTCTTAGATACCTTTAGCCTGCAAGACTTGATTCAAGCGATCGTCAGTAGCAATGCAAAACTTCTTGCCAAAACTCCTGGCGTGGGTGCTAAAACCGCAGAACGCATTTCTTTAGAGTTACGCACCAAATTGGCAGAATGGCGAGACCAAGCAGGCTTAACATCCGCTCCGTTGCCTGGACCTGCGGCAGAAATTCAATCCGAAGTGGAAATGACGCTGTTGGCTTTAGGCTACAGCACGAGAGAGGTGATGGATGCGCTTAATGCGGTGGGTCAAAATACAGCTCTTTCTAAAACTGCCAATGTGGACGACTGGATTCGTGAGGCGATCGCATGGCTCAGTCAGGATGTGTGAGGAGCACTCTGCATTCGATCCCCCCTACCCCCCTTAAAAAGGGGGGATCTACTCATCGGCTTACTTTTTAGGGGGAAATTGAAGAGATTTTGAGCGCGTTCAAGGCGTTTCAAATTTGCGTTCGTGGTGGATTGAATGAGATTCGTGGTGGATTGAATGAGAATAGAGGATACGTTTCATGACCTATCTAAACAGTAGTGATTTCTATCTCCCCTATGATGTAGCGCTAGTGCCCAGAGCAAAAGAACTGCGGAAAAACATGACTGCTCCTGAGAAAAAGCTTTGGTATGGATACCTGAGAAGCTTGCAGTTCAACGTTTTGAGACAAAGGCCCATCGATCGCTTCATTGTTGACTTCTATTGCCCCAGCCTGAAATTAGTTATTGAAATTGATGGGGACAGTCACTTTACGGATGATGGTAAAGCATCCGATCTAGAGAGAACGCAGATATTAGAGGGTTATGGATTAAAGGTTTTGAGGTTTACGAACCAGATGTCATGAAGGATTTCAAACATGTTTGTGAAGCAATCCAGAGTTGGATCCCCCCTTTGTAAGGGGGGCAGGGGGGATCGATGCAGGGTCTTTCATATCTTTCAAACATCCTCTCATGTAAAGGTTAAATGTCCTTAATCGCTTAAAAAGGTGTGAATATGTCAAAAATCAACATTTCTGACTTAACAACATCTAACGAGAGTTACCTAGTAGATCTTAATGACCCTTCAACCTTGAAAAGCATATCTGGAGGGTCAGCTATGTCAGACTTTAATTCTGCTTTGGGAAATCTTAGCAAGGCCCTAAATGATCTGGTTCGCAATGGGTAAAACCAGCGTCAATCTAATATTTCATAAAAGCTTCAATATGCAAGATCTATTCTGAATATTTCTCGTCAAAATGAAAACCTAGGGAGGGCTAAAGTAGTCTCCCCAGGTTTTTGTTACATTCAGAAAAGTTAGAAAGTAAAAGTCGTCCGTACCGTCCCAATAATCACAGTATCATTTGCGCTGTTGCCTTCTGGATTGACCACGGCAATGATACCAGGAGTGATCGAAATATTGTCATTGACTTTAACGCGATAGAGGGCCTCAAGGTGAATATTAGTATTTCGGTCTCTTCCAAGCCCATTATTAGAAGAGATAACTTGGGGCTCTGAGCCTATGATGAGACCACCCATATTGCCTTGAAATCCAAGATCGGGGAATGACAAAGCCAATGCATAGTTCAAAATCGTAGCATTGTTGCCTTTAGCAACGCCCTGAGCAGGATTACTCGCTTCAGCGTTTGCGAAGGTTGCGCCAACCCAGCCAGAAACTCCAATACGCTTACTAGCCTGCCAATTGAATTCAAAACCACCAGAGTTAGCTGATGTAGGTGTTGTTCCCATAGGGAAATTTGCTCTAAAAGTACCAGTGCCACCACCCAGTTGTATAAAAGGCGAGTTCTGATAACTGCGAACATAGGTAAATCCTAAACCTAAGTTCTTCAAAGGTTTAAACGTAACCTGGGCTAATCCAGAGTAATCTCCTCCAAATAAGCCACCATTATCTCCAGCAAAAGTTCCAGCAGTACCAACTGTAAACGGTACTGGTCTTCCCGCAACAATGCCAGGAGCCAGATATCCAACAGCAAGATTAATCTTATCTGTCACATTGAAGTTTGCACCAACCCCAGTGCCAGAAGAAAGACCACCGCCAAGCTTACCGCTAATGTGCCGATAAATTGGGTTACGGATACCGAATCCAGACAAGGAGCCTTGCCCATCACTATCAAAAGCTGGATTTAGGGTATCGGTAAAGTCACTGAGTTCACCACCAAGTGCGGTTATAAAAACCGTTCCTTTATCCTTCAGCACAGGAAAACGATATCCAAGGTAATAAAGTCCAAAGGTATTTGTAGAAGCTTGATTGAATGATGGAGCGAGAGAGCCTTGGCTGGTTTGAATTGCTCCTGCGCCAGGAGCGAAATTAGGAATTGGATAGGTTCCTTCCTGAAGACTAGTAACCAATAAATCTTTTCCACTAAAGCTGGTCAGGAAGCTTAAGGTTGCTCGATGGTAAAAAGTAAATCTATCGCCAGTGGCACCAAAGGCTCCAGCAGGGAGACCACTTGGAACAGGCGCTACATTATTGGTCATTGTCCCCTGAAAAATAGCCTCACCAGACAACTTGGTTGTCGTGGAGAACTGTTGTGCTTCAAGGGTCGCTGTTCTTGCTTCTAACCCATCAACCCGGCCTTTTAGGGTAGCCAGTTCCGCCTTAAATTCTTCTTGCAGCGCTTTAACAGTTGCTAAATCTTCCTTAGTAGCAAACTTATCGCTGATTTGATCCAAACAGGCGTTCAGTGCTGCGGCTAATTCATAGCGGGTTGCCGCACGGTTACCCCTAAAAGTGCCATTGGGATACCCAGCAATACAGCCATAGCGCTCAACAAGGGATTGCAATGCTTGAAATGCCCAGTCAGTGGGCTGCACGTCAGACAATTGTGAAACGGATGTAACCTGGGCTTGCTCAGCATTCTCATCTGTCTGGACAACTTGAAACGTACTGAACGGACTGGTTGCTGCTGCATCACCTTGAACGGGCGCAACCTGCTGGGTCTGCTCCGATGCCAATGCAGACGATGCCGCCATCACGGACAGCAATAAAGTACTACCCAAAAGAATTTTTGTATTCATCCTCACACCAAGCCTCTGAAGGTCAAGAGAAATTATTGAGTATTCTCAATAATTTCTATGAAATATATAGATATGGTTTCAGGTTTAGCTGAAGCCCCCAGTACTATACATTTTTTTTTGGAATTTTGGAATAGACCTTTGGCCAAACAATCTACACTCCATATCAGAAACTATCCAGCAATGAGCTATGGATATACTCTCCATGCCTTGTTTCTCGACCGAAAAAACCCCTTCAGTATAGGGGTATGACGGTGATGTAAAGCCTAGATACTAGTAGTCCACCAAAGGAACTCTGCCTAGTTCAAGGATGTAAGAACAGGGTATAAGTTTTCTAGCTTAATACGTGCATCTGTACTTAAAAAGCACCAATTTACGGTGGCTTTTTGGTCATTACGCT
>JAAURS010000001.1 GCA_012032135.1 Acaryochloridaceae cyanobacterium RU_4_10
ACCTCAGCGACCAGTTAAATCTTTTTTCTCTCGCGAGAGGATGACGTGCTCCCTCTATAACTTGCTCTAGCTGGGTGTTGTCTGAGTTTCCTAAAAAACTCGATGTATTGGTTAAAAATCTGTTGGATGGCTGCTTGGTAATTTACTTTGACGGTATCCATTGGCTAATGACCTCCTGTTCGGGATTGAATGTGAGCAATCGAATCAATTTGTCTTCTAGCAAAATTTGTCCTGCTTCTTCTTCAAAGACTGATTTGTACACTGAGTCGGAAACGGCAAGGTAAAGGGTTCGTTCGGGGGCGTATCGCAGCAGTAAGCGTTCGTATAAGATGAATTGGCCGAGAGCATCCTCTAAATCTTTTATATCGGATGCATGGGTAAAACTTTTGACTTCAACAGCTATTTTCTCGGTGCCGCGATCGGCTGCTAGAAGTCGTTCTGCACCTAGATCGACGAACAGGTTTTTGCGGGTGAGGCGGATGCGAAAGGGATCGTGGGTGATCTGCTAGCCTGCTCTGGTGAGGGAGTTTTTGACACAATTGTGAAAGATGTCTTTGGCAGGCATTGGCGATGTCTCCTTTCAATGATTGCGAAGTCTATTTCGATACCCTGAGTTGGTGAGAGTTTTGCAGAGGGTGTCTAGGATAAGTTGTTGGTGCTTGAGGTTTTGCAGCATGGAAGATTCCTGAGTTATTGGGGTGATTCTGGAGGTTGGGATGATTTGTATGCTCACTTTGCTGGAGTTCGGCAACTGCTTTGCAAATGCCTCACCCAATGTTGACGAGATACCGCAGAAACTACGCTGTAATTCTGGGCAAATCTTCTGGTTTTCCAGTAAGTCGATTGATGTATTGGCCTTGATAGCCAAAGAGATTTAGTAACACAACGTCGAAATACCACAATCCTAAATCTGAGGCATCCCACCTTACATGTGTAGTTTGCGTTTCGTAAATAGTGAATTGGCGACGTATCCGCAACAACAATCATTCGTGTTGGTTTCGTAATTGGCGGAGTGCTTCAATATCGTGTTCGAGGTCCGCTTCAGTGTAATGAAGATATGCTTCATGTCCCTTCAGAAAATCATCCACCGCAAACCGAGAAGGCAACCCTAAAATGCGTCCCACTTCAGCACTCGTAATCTGTTCGGCCTTGTATGCTTCAACAACAAGATTTTCAAGAATATGCCGCGACAGAGCAGACCGATCTATTTCAAGTTGGCAAGCCAGTTCATCAGGTATTTCAATCGTGATTTGCATGAAGACAACCTCCAAGATATTCAGATTACTTTGACCGATCTAAGCGGCGACAACTCAAGGTTCCTCTCCCGATTCTAGGCGATCGCCCAGGGTTTCAGTAAATCTGACAACGTGAAGCGTTGCAACCACTGGCTGTAGTGTTCGCTAATCGATCGTAAATAGGGCTGAAACTCGATCTCCGCTGCCATACCCCACCAAAGCTACGGGTTTCTCCTCTATGAGAAGCGAACCCTTGGCGTAAAGCGATCGTTCCAGCATCGTTCCCCGCTTGAATCTGAAATCCTGTAAACTCTTTGCATCATGAAAACTGTTACATTAACGTAGCCAAAAAGCCTAGCGTTTATGAGAAACTCCCACTCAAATGCTCGCAGATTGCCAGACGTTTTAACGGATATCTAGCCGTTACCGTCATGGGGGTAATCCTTTTGGGATCTTGTGGTAAATCCAGTAGTCCTTCTGCTGCTGACATGAAGTTGAAAATTGGAACGTTATTTCCAGCCACGGGAGACCTAGCCCCAATGGGACAGCCCATCACTGCCACCGTCCCACTGTTGGTCGAGCAGGTCAATCAATGCGGCGGTGTGAACGGTCAGCCCGTCGAGCTGATATCTGCCGATGACGAAACCGATCCGACAAAGGGCAATATCGCCATGACAAAACTTGCCGAGGTCGATAAAGTAGCAGGCGTTGTCGGTGGTTTTGCTAGTAGTGTTTCGCAAGCGGCAGTCGGTGTTGCCGTCCGCAATAAAGTCATGATGGTGTCTCCTGCAAGTACCAGTCCAATTTTTACCGATCGCGCTAAAAAAGGGGATTTCAAAGGATTTTGGGCAAGAACCGTCCCTTCTGACACCTTTCAAGCGCGTGCCCTAGCCAAACTCGCGCATTCTAAAGGACTCAAGCGAGTGTCTACCGTCGCGATCAATAATGACTATGGCGTAGGGTTTGAACAGGAGTTTGTCTCCGTTTTTAAGCGATCGGGCGGCACCATTGTCAACGAACAAAAGCCAACGCGCTACGATCCCAGAAGTGCAACCCTCAACACCGAAGCTGAAGCAACCTTCAAGGGAAAACCCGATGGAGTGGCAGCTATTCTTTACGCCGAAACAGGTAGCTCACTCCTCAGATCTGCGTATCAGGAAGGGCTCACTCAAGGCGTACAACTCTTGCTCACAGATGGCGTAAAGTCCGATGATTTTGCGAAGCAGGTAGGTAAAACAAAAAGCGGTCAGTTCATTATTGAAGGAGCCATTGGAACCACAGCCAGGGCTGACGGGAAAGCGCTCAAAGCTCTGAACCAATTATGGATGGATAAGAAGAAATCTTTACCCTCCATTTATGTTCCGCAGACCTGGGATGCAGGGGCGTTGTTGGTCTTATCGGCGCAAGCAGCTCAGTCTAATACGGGGGAAGCAATTTCCAAAAAAATTCGAGAAGTATCCAGTGGACACGGACAGGAGGTAACAGATGTTTGCAAGGGCTTAAGTCTCCTCAAAGCAGGCAAAAAAATTAACTATCAAGGAGCTAGCGGTACGGTAGACCTCGATCGCAATGGGGACGTATCAGGGACTTATGAAGTCTGGCAAGTAGGAAGTGATGGAAAAATCAAAGTAACAAATACAGTTTTGTCTGCGGAATAAAATCTGAATTGCAGCGATCGCAGTAAACTCAAGCCTTGCACTTCTCATTTAGCATTCATGATTCCCTCAGGGTCAATTCAGAGCAATGATGTAGTCTTGTTCCATACCTCGCAGATCCGCTTGTTCGAAGTCATTATGAAAAAACGATATTTTTTAAAAGCCAGTGCAGCAATGGTTGGTGCAGCCGTCCTATCTCGGTATTTATCGGCTTGCACTAAAGAAAAAGCATCTGCCAAAACACCCTTTGAAATCACCAAAACCGAAGCCGAGTGGCAGAAAATCCTCACCCCAGAACAGTTTTACGTCTTGCGCAAACACGGTACCGAACGCGCTGGCACCAGTCCCCTAGACCATCAATACGCAAAAGGTACCTATTATTGTGCGGGATGCAAACTACCTCTATTTACCTCAAAAACAAAGTTCAATAGCGGTACTGGATGGCCTAGCTTTTACGATTCCATCAAAGGGGCGATCGGCACCTCCAATGACAACATGTTTGGGATGATTCGCACAGAAGTCCACTGTCGTCGCTGCGGCGGACATCTGGGCCATGTCTTCATCGATGGACCGCCCCCAACTGGCAAACGCTACTGCATGAATGGCGTAGCATTAAAATTTGTGCCTGCTTGAAGCATCGTTAGACTACTCGCTCCCGTACCCAACGGCGAAACGCTTTGAGTGTTTGGCTGCGCCCTAGCGGCATCCGAATCTCCAACA
Organism: Acaryochloridaceae cyanobacterium RU_4_10; assembly: GCA_012032135.1. Lineage (GTDB taxonomy): Bacteria > Cyanobacteriota > Cyanobacteriia > Thermosynechococcales > Thermosynechococcaceae > JAAURS01. Next base: position 3,611 of record JAAURS010000001.1, read on the forward strand.
CTCCGTTGCTATAGGCAATACGAGACGCGCGTTTATCTCCCAACTCCTCAAGAATTGCTTCAAACTCGCTCCAGTTGATGTCCTGAAGTTGGATGCTTTGCCCAGGCCGAACAACAAGCTGTCGAGGCTCAAGCGTTACCATAAACTTTGACCTGAAGGGATGTGTTTATTATAGTGTTCGCTTGCTGACGGCTGTTTTTTGAATGAACTACAACTTCAGAAGACGAGTAAATCCGGCTTGTTCAAAATGATGATCGCTGGTCAGAACATCGCGAATATTGAACTGCTGCATCAAAATAAATGAGGTGCAATCGACCAAAGACCAAGTTTTATCGAGACGGCTTTTGCAGAGGTTCCAGGCAGCTAAATCCGTCGCGGTATCGATATGGACAATTTTCACGTAGGGAGTTGCCTTGATTGTGTCAACGATCTCAAAGATTTGAGGACGGGGACGGCGAAGTGGACTATGGAGTAGTGCAACCAACTCGGTGATGATGTAATTGCTAGTCAGCAACGTTTGCTGCTGTTGTCGAGCAGTTTGTAAGTATTGCGCGGCTTGAAGATGATAGGGTTCGTTGGAAATAAAGAGGCTGGCCCATCCAGCAGTATCGATAAACATGCTATTTGCGATCGTGGATTTCTTCATAAAGTGCTTGACCGAGATAGTGGTCATGGTTTGCAGCTACATCGGTCACGTCTGTGGTGATACATCCAATCAGTTTCAGCAGTGGGTCTGCGGAATCATTAGGACTTGGAGATGGGGGGTTAAGGGTTTGAGCTAGCAGTTGCAGAATGAGTTCTTCGGCAGATTGATTGGTTTGGTTTGCTGCTTTGGCAAGAGCCTGCTCTAGCAAATCTGGCAAGGTAATGGTCAAAGTTTTAGACATGGTTGTTTTAAGAGGTAAGGGATGGGAATACAATAATATTCAGGTTGTGGAAAGGTGGGTTTTGCTAGTCAATTTGGAGCTTTTTCTTGCAGTATTAGCTAAATTTGTCCCCTATGACCGTGAATGATGCTGACCTGAATTTGGGGTTTTATTAAAGCTGTGGTTTTAGCCCACCTCTTTCGGTCTGAATATCGCTTCTAGCCAGGAAGGAAAACTCAATATTCATTAGGTCTAGGACTTTCAGAAATGCTTCAGGTTCAATGTTTAGGATTTCCGAAGCTTTTTGAAGGCTGACCAGTCGCATCATGAGAGCACCTAAAATAAAGAGGAAGTTTTCTTTCTCTTCTAGGGTGTTGAAGAGTTGTACTTCGGCGGCGATGTTCTGTCGTATTGATGGCAGCATAGGTTTTGATTCTTGGGGCTTGTGGTCGGAGTTGGGGCTTTTGATGGATAAAGGCTTAGATCTAAGTTTTACCAATGCTTACATTCCCTTCGACAGTTGTAATAGCGGTGCCATAGTTCTGGCCGATGACCTGATTATGGTTGCCAATGACCTTCTGGACAATTTGGGTGCCGAGGGTGCCATCGGTGCCAGGTTCGTTGAGAATAGCGGCTAGGGTTTCGGCTAAGAAGGGGTCTTGAGCTAGGAGTTTCTGCAATTGCACCCGAAAGGCGGCTTGCAGATCGGGGTTATCTTGGGCGGCAGCTAGGTCTGTGATGGCTTCTTGGGCGGCGGGTTTTGCGGTTAGTTTGGGTGCTAATGCGGTCCAGATGGATTTGGCTTTATGTAGGGCATCGGCACCCATTTCTTCTAAAACACCATCAAAGACTTTGCTGCTGATGTTTAGAAAGGTAGGGAGGAAGGGGGTTAGGAAGGTTGCCAGTAGTCCAATATCCATAGGTTGACCTCGTAAGAAATTATTTCACTATCCAGACGATCAAGGAAATTAAGAGCATGACACCCGCAATGATTAAGGTTCCTTGAATTCCGATAACAATTAAAAGGACGACGCCCCCAAATAGGAGGAAAGGAATCTGCTTGATCCAAAATTTCTGTTTTTGTTTTAGGTTTTGGGCAATATCTAACCACTCGGTTACAGATTCGTAATCTGGTGTATTGCGAGGAATTTTAGTCAGGGCTTCTTGCCATAGTTGAATTGCCCGATCTTGCTGATCTTGAAGTTCATACAATCTCCCTAGATTTGCCAGATTTTCTCCCTCCCTATGGTGATCGCCAAGTTCTCGATAAATCTCAAGACTTTCTCGAAAACACCTAATTGACTCTGACCAAAGATTTAGTGCATGGTAAACTATTCCTAAATTGTTAAGAGCTTGCCCTACTCCCTGAAGATCACGAATTTGTTCTCTGATTTCCAAACTTTGTGTAAGCCATTTCAATGCCTCATTCCATTGATTTTTATTCTGGTACCAAGTTCCTATATTATTGAGAGCTTCTCCTTCTCCGTAAGGATCATTTAGTTCTCGGCAAATAGCTAAACTCTGGGTAAAATAACTCATGGAGACATCCGAGCAACCTTGGGATTTATACAAGTTGCCCAAGTTCATAAGTGTATATGCTTCTGTTTTTTGATCGCAAAACTCTTGAGAAATAGATAAACTTTGTTCAAAATTTTTAATTGATTCATCCCAGAGACCTTGAACCTGGTAAATCCCTCCCAAGTTATTGAGAATAAGTCCTTCTCCGTAACGGTCTTCAAAATCCCTAAAAATATCTAAAGCTTTTTTGTAAAAACTAATGGCTTCAGAAAAAAGATTTTGATTCTGGAAAACAGTTCCTAGGTTTTGTAGCGCTGTAGCTTCTCCATATCTATCGCACAAATTTTGACAAATATCTCGACTCTGTTGGAAATTATCAACGGCTTCAGTCCATCGTCGCTGAGAACGGTATGCTAATCCTAAATTATTGAGTACCAATTGTTTCAAGTATTCCTTTTCGGGACAAGTCTTCAAGCTTTGGGAAATTTCGAAACCCTTTTGACAAACCTTTATGGATTCATTCCATCTATTCTGGGCTTGATAAATCATACCTAAATTGTTAAAAGCTACTCCTTGCCGATAAAAATCACCTTTTTGTTCTGCTGCATTAACAGCTAACTTACAAGCTTTCTCCGCATCGGTTAGGTAAGACCTAATTTTGCAAAAGTCAACTAGATTCTCAGCTAGAAAAATAACTTCATCCCACATTTTTTCTTCATTAGCCCAGACGACAGAACTAAGTAAGTTTTGTCGTTCTTGTTCAAACGAAGACAAGGCAAGAATGGGGGAGTTTTGCTCATTAAATTTTGATGATCTACTTGTTTTGTTGATTGAGTGTTTAAAAATCTTTTGACGAGAAACTGGGTTCAATAGTTGATCGTTGCATCTTAATATCGTTCTCCACCAAATAATGAGTTTTTGTTTGATTTCAGATCTCTGTTGAAGTGAATTAGACTCTTCCAATTTCTGCCGAGCGAATAATCGAATCAAATCATGAAAACGATAACGCCTATTTGAATTTGCTTCGAGTAGTTGTGTCTCTACTAGTCGCTCAACTATTTCAGTGCCTTTGGTTTTTCCTTCTGCCAAGACATCTGCAATCGTTGAATCAAAATCTTCTCCTTCTAAGATCCCTAGCCAACAAAATAAAGATGCGTCAGTATCAGTTAATTCTCGATAACTCAGTTCAAAACTGGCTCTTACATCCAGGTCGCTTAATTTCAAATGATCCAACCGCTGTCTTTCGTCCGCTAACCGCCGTGCATATTCTGACAGATTACAATGACGCTTCGTTTTTAATGCTCCGCCAACAACCCGAATCGCCAAGGGCAACTGCCCACAAAGCTGCACAATCTCCCTTGCCGCCGCTAACTCCTGCTGAACCCGTGCTGTACTGATTAACCGCTCTAACAATTCCAGTGCTTCCAGCTCAGGCAAAACCTCCAAATGGACAATTGCGGCCCCATCCAATGCCCCCAACACCCTCCGGCTCGTCACGATCACCGCACAAGTCTGACTCCCAGGCAACAAAGGCCGCACCTGTGACTCATCGCGGGCATTATCCAACACCACGATCGCCCGTTTCCCCGACAACTGAGAACGAAACACGCTGCTCCGCTCCCGTAAATTCTGCGGCATAGCAGACTCATCCAACCCAAACGCCCGTAACCATTGGGCTAACACATCCGTAGGCTCTAACGCATTCCCATCCGCCCCACGCAAATCGATATACAACTGCACATCAGGAAACTCCGCTGCCGCCAACTGATGCGCCACATGAATCGCCAACGCCGACTTCCCCACCCCCGGCATCCCTGCCACCGCAGAAATTGCTACTGTCTCTCCCCGTTTTAGATGCTCTAGAATGCTTTCAATTTCGTTTTTACGTCCAGTAAAGTCTGAAACATCTGCCGGAAGTTGATGAAGCGACAACGTTCTGGGTAGGGACTGGTTCAGAAAAACATTGCCCTCTACGGTGCCAATGGCAGTCCCAAGGTTGATTGCAATGACCTGGTTGCGATCGCCCTCAACCTGCGCTCGGTTGGAATCATCATCCTTCATGAACTTAGAGCTTTATTAAGATTAAGAAAAGAATCTTCTCTATCATAGCCAGCCCATAGATGAGTTAAGGCACGTTCAGCCAATACAATCGCGATCGATCAGAGATCGCCAAAACTAAACCGAAGCTTGGGTCATGCGATCGCCAATGCTCCATAAACTCAATAACAAATATTGCTAATTTTTGCTATCAAAGCTAGAATTTCTCTCAGGAGGATATACCTATGAACATCTCATTGACCCCAGAACTTAAAAAATTCATCGCAGATCGAGTCCAGAGTGGCCTGTACCACTCTTCCAGCGAAGTGGTCAGAGAAGCATTAAGACTCCTTCAAGAACAACAGATGTTCAAAGAGATCAAACTTGCTGAGTTAAAGCAAGAAATTCAAAAAGGCAAAGACAGTGGCCCATCAAAAGAACTAGATATCGAAGACGTGATTCGTCGAGGTAAAAAACGCCTTGCCAATCAGTCCAGTTCTTGACGAAAACATCATGCCCCACCTTATCATCCGACCGCTTGCCGAACAAGATCTTGATGACATCTGGGATTACATCGCCATCAGCAACTCAGACCAAGCGGAAAAAGTTCTTCGTCACCTGTATGAAAAAATGGGCACCCTTGCTCATAATCCATATTTGGGCAGAGAGCGAAAAGAAATTGAACTGGGTTTACGCAGTTTTCCAGTAGGAAGCCACATCATATTTTACTATCCGTTATCCGAAGGAATTGAAATAGTACGAGTACTTCATGGGGCAAGAGATATTCAAGATATTTTTGAATCAGGAATATGACTCACACGAGTAGCCATGTGCAGCAGATACGATTGGGGCTTATTCCACTAAGTGGACTCTGGGTGCGGAGCGATCGCTCAAATCAAACTGAAGCGTGGGTTATGCGATCGCCTAAGCCATGTCTTCAGCGATAGACCGTCTCCAGCAGGCAAACGCTACTGCATGAATGGCGAGAAAATACCTTAATTCTTATAAATCGTAGGAAATAGCTTTTGAAGCTGTTTGATTTTGGGCAGATCGTGGATTACCACATAGGGATACTTTGGATTCCGAGTGATGAAGTTTTGATGGTAGCTTTCCGCCGCATAAAACTTATCTAATGGGACGAGCTGCGTTGCGATCGGTTTATTAAAACTCTTTGCTCGATCGAGTTGTTGGATATAAGCTTGCGCGACCTGTTTTTGCCGATCGTTAGCAAAAAATATTGCCGAACGGTATTGTGGCCCTTCATCTGGTCCTTGCCGATTTACTGCGGTAGGGTCATGTGCAACAGAAAAGTAGACCTTCAGAAGTTGGCCATAGGTGATTTGAGACGGATCGTAGGTGATTTGGACTGCCTCAGCGTGCTTTGTTTGTCCCGTACTGACCCTTGAATAGTTTGCAGTTGTTGCGCTATCCCCAGAAAATCCAGAGACCACATTAGACACCCCATTGAGGTGTTCAAAAACCGCTTCCATACCCCAGAAACAACCACCTGCCAACACCACAACCTGTTCTCCCTTGGCTGTAGCCTTGGGAATATCGGTAGCAGGATTGGGAATAGCTCCCGTTGCCATTGAACTTGAGCTGCGTAAGATGTTGCTCGCCAAGACAGCACTCAAGGTCAAGATAGATAGACTATAGAGAATCGGGCGCGTAAAATTTCGAGTTGACATGGGAGGGACATTCCTAGGGCTGCGCGATCGTGTGTATTATCCTAGGTTGACGCTTGATGCTGAATATTTGCTGAATTTGAGCTGAACGTTTTGAAAAATTTATCGATATTGCGATCGCATCATTTCAAGAAACTAGGAGAATAACGTGAATCTGCCATCATTTTTGTGGTTGTGGAAAATTGCGGCTTGGTCTATGGGTTTCTCTCTAGTTGCCTACACTGGGCTAGCCCTCACTGGGTTTTGGATGTCCTATACCCGCCGGACCCAAACACCCCGACCGTTGTGGTGGCGGACGGTGCATTTTGGCCTTGGCGTGACATTGGTGACGTTGGCGATCGGCTTGCTGGCCATTGGAATTGTAGGGACTTTAGGGCATTACGGTACCCTGGGGCATTCTATTCATGGTCCGATCGGTCTGGCAGTCGTCAGTCTAGCCGTATGTTCCGCCTTTGTAGCACTGCAAATTAAAGGGGACAACCATCAAGCTAGAACGCTACATATTAGATTGAATCTTGCACTAGGAGCGGCGTTGCTCTTGGTGCTTGGGACGGGATGGATTGTGGTTCAGAAATATTTGCCGTGACTTTGGGAGGGCGCGAGGTATTGCGCCCCTACCTCAAATTGTCAGTTAGCGGAACGGAATGGGATACAGAAGACCGCCCTTCGACCACAGATTGTTAGGTCCCCTTTCAAACTTGAGCGGCGTTTTGGGACCTACATTGCGATCGTAAATTTCACCGTAGTTACCCACATGTTTCACCACACGGGCAGCAAAATCCTTGGAAAGTCCTAAGGATTCACCCAATGTCTCTTCATTGCCTAAAAAGCGCTTCACAACGGGGTCTTTGCTACTGGCAAAAGTAGTCAGATTTTTAGAGGTAATGCCCAATTCTTCGGCTTCCATTGTGGCAAAGACCACCCATTTCACCACATTGCTCCACTGAACGTCATTATTGTTGGTGGCAGGGGCTAGGGGTTCTTTGGAAATGACTTCATCCAGGATGACATGCTCTTCTGGTTTGGACAGCTTGGAGCGCCGAGACATGAGCTGCGATCGATCTGAGGTAACGCCCTCGCATCGGCCTTGACTGTAGGCGGCATAGGCTGCGTTGATATCTTCAAAGACGACTGGATTGTAGGCAACGCTTAATTTCCGCATCTGGTCGGATACGTTGCGCTCGTTAGTGGTGCCACTTTGAGTACAGATGGAGCGCTTTTGGAAGTCTTTTAAGGTTTTAATCCCGCTGCTTTTGCGGACCATGATGTTTTGGCTATCGTAAAAAACGACAGGGGCAAATGCGAGTTTATTGGTAGTCTCCCGTGAAAGGGTCCAAGTTGTATTGCGGCTGAGGACATCAATTTCGCCCGTTTGCAGCGCAACAAACCGTTCTTTGGCATTGAGGGAACGGTACTCTACCGCATTGGGGTCGTCAAACACAGCCGCTGCGATCGCCCGACAAATATCTACATCCAATCCTGAATAATTACCCTGTTTGTCAATAAAGCTAAAGCCTGGTAGTTCGCCACTGACCCCGCACTTCAGTTGGCCACGGTCTTTTATAGCCTTAAGTTGACCTGTTGCCGTTGAAGTAGATTCTGGCTTAGAGGAGCCGCCGCAGCCTGCCAAAATGCCCATCAAGATCGCACTGGTTACAGTCAAAGAAAATCGTTTTAGCATAACGGAATAACCATCAATTAATAAGTTTCAGCAGTGGTTTGAAGTTGGGGCAGCAATTTATTGATGAGTTTACCATTGTGCGATCGCTGGACTTTGATGCCAAAACTGTTCTGTAGGTGTTGGAGCAATACTGTTCGGTTAAGGTTTATCCATCATTACACTCAGCCCCCCAGCCCCCCAATTTGGGGGTTCTGAACTCAAAGTCCCCCAATTGGAGGGATTTAGGAGGCGAGTGCAATGTCTTTGCTTCTTATACGAACAGTATTGGATGTTGGAAGAGGGTACTCAGGAATGCAAAGATATCGAATGGTACAAAATCTTGGCCCATTAATCCGTTCTGGTTTTCACTGACACAAGACCCACCATCGCACTGAGGTAAGTTGAGACGATGATCGATGCACCTTTTGTTTGGGTGTTGGTTATCCTAGGTGCCGCCTATGCGTGCGATCGCCTTTTAGTCCGCGTTCTAGGCCAGACCAAACAATGGTCAGAACAGCATTTACAGCCCTCCGAACGGCTTTGGATTTATCTGCTGGGGATTTTGTTGCGGGCAGGATTGTGGTTGGTGCGATCGCAGGTGTCGTCACGCAACTGTCGTCTTTGAAGGTATTTTCAGGGGTGTTGGGTTCGGGGTGGCCTCGGTTCCTGGGACAATCGGCCAATGGATAAACATGCCAATCGCGGATCTGGGACGGACGAAACTATCCCTGAATACGATTGTTACGGCCTGCATTGCAGCGATCGCCATTTTTATTGGAGCGCGATTGTTGAGCCAATCCATCAAACGGTGGTTTTTGGGACAATCGCGGATGGAGCGCGGGATGCAGGAGGCAATCTCGACGCTCATCACCTATGCGATCGCAGTTTTGGGTGTAGTCATTGTCTTGCAAACCATTGGTCTGGACCTCAGCTCGCTAACGGTTTTAGCTGGGGTTCTGGGATTGGGATTTGGGTTGGGGTTGCAGGAATTAGCCAGTAACTTTGTGAGCGGACTGACGCTCTTGTTCGAACAGCAGCTTCGGGTCGGAGACTTTGTCGAAATTGATGGCTTGTTTGGCACCATCGAACAAATTTCCATTCGTTCTACCATTCTCCGTACGACGGACCAACGCCATATCATTGTGCCGAATCATAAAGTTTTTCAGAATAATGTGACCAACTGGAGCTATCAAACCCTGGATACTCGCATCCACGTCTCGGTCCATGTTGCGTTTGGAAGCGATACGGTTTTGGTGACGGAAACGCTACTGATGGCGGCACGGATGGAGTCTAGGGTATTGCACCATCCACCGCCAACGGTGTGGTTTAAGGCATTTGGCGAAAATGCTTTGGAATTTGAGTTGCTGGTATGGATTAATGAACCCCATGATTTTAGTGAAATTACGAGTACGCTTAACTTCCTAATCGAGCAAGAACTTCGTCGTGAGGGAATTGAAATTCCTTTTCCGCAAAGAGAGTTGCGCCTGCGAGATGCATCTTGGTTGGAACGTTCAGAGCTTCCTTCAGCGGCGAAACAACGCGAAACGCCTGAACCAGAACGCACTCCAAAAGAACGTGCCAGAACACAGCCCATGCGATCGCTGCGATTTTTGCTCAGACAGGTCAGTTTTTTTGCCCACTGTAGCGATCCGCAACTGCGAGTCTTAATCGAACAAGGGTATCGACGCTTTTTTCGTCCCGGACAGGTAATTTTCCAAGAAGGGGAGATGGGCGATACGTTTCATATCATTCTGAAAGGCCATGTGGAGGTGGTTTCAGAAAAACTCAAACAGGAAATTGCGATTCTGAAGCCAGGAGACTTTTTTGGCGAGATTTCTTTGTTTACGGGTCTGCCCAGATCGGCGACGATTCGAGCAGTGGACGATACTACTTTGTTTGTGGTAGACCATCGAGCATTGAAAACCCTGTTGCAAAATTATCAAGAGCTAGCCGAACAAATTGCTGAATCTTTAGCCCAGCGCCAGCAAGTTTTAAAAGAGCTGGGGATTCTGACACCTGAGATGTCCCAGAACGAAATCGATGCGCCGTTATGGTGGATTCGGCAACGCATTCAGACTTTATTTGGGCTTTAAGGCGTCTGATTGAGGTTTTGATAGAGAGTAGACAACGGCAGGAACATGACTAGCGAATTATCTTCCAAGCTAGTAAAACCATAACTTTCATAATAAACTTTTGCAGCAGCATCCTTTGCATCCACAAATAAGCCGATCCCCCCTGCATTTTCCGCAACAATTACAGCGCGTTGCATTGCCTCAACCATCAAAATTCCTCCTAACCCTTTGCGTTGAAAGGTTTGAGCCACAGCTAATCGCGCTAGCTTGACAGCAGGAATTTGGAGTGGATATTTCTTGGCTAACTGCGGTGAAAGGGTTGCCGAACGGACTTCACACAAAGATAGCGTAAAGAAACCCATAATGATGTTGGGTTGCTCTGTATTAACAAGAACAAAAGTGCGGGAAATTCCTTTCTGAATATGCTGTCTTGCGGTTTGCCTTAGGAATTGATTGAGCGCTTCACTTCCACAGTCAAAATCATCGCGATCGTGACGCTTTTCAAGCAGTTCAATGATTTTCACTCAACACGGTCCTGTGATTTTTAACTGCTGCCGCAAGGCGTGCAGTTGGAGGGGGTGGATTTTCAATTAGCTCAAATATTTTATTTGCATCGCGTTCCGATAAAGTAATAAGCCGCTCATCTTCCAAAATTTTATGAGCTTCTTTGAGCGCTGCTTGAACCATAAATTGGTTTAAGGTTGCACCTGACAGGTCAGCCGCTCGTTTTAATGTTTCTCTGATACTGCCTGAAACCCTTGCAGTGACTCGCTCTGCTTTTTCCTGACTGTGTGTCATGGTATTTAACTGAATGGTTGTTACTACTATCCTACCCAAATGGTGACAAAATGGCACCACTTCAAATGCGCGGCCATCTCAAAAAAGAGCGGCACAATTGTTCAGTTCAAGCTTAAATAGGTGAATGTTCGTTGTGCGTAATCTTTGTGACTGAAACGTCTAAATCCCCCCAACGCTCCATAGCCAGTATTGCCGCTATTGTGGCGATCGCCACCCTCATTAGTAAAGTTGCTGGCTTGGTCAGACAAGTGGCCATTGCCGCAGCCTTTGGAACTGGACCTGCCTTTGACGCCTATAACTACTCTTACGTCATCCCCAGCTTTTTCTTGATCTTGCTAGGGGGCATTAATGGCCCGTTCCATAGCGCCATTGTCAGCGTGTTAGCCAAACGCCCCAGAGAAGAAGCCGCACCTTTGGTAGAAACCATTACCACCCTAGTGGGCGGGATCTTGATTGTCTTTACCATTGCAATGATGGTCTTTGCCGAACCCTTATTGCACTTGGTTGCACCGGGCCTCTTTATTACCCTGGAACAGGCCAAAAGTCCTGAGAACTTTCAGATTATTTTGCAAACCAAGGCGATCGCCATTGAGCAGCTCCGCATCATGGCTCCCATGACCTTATTTGCTGGACTCATCGGGATTGGATTTGGCTCCCTCAATGCTGCGGATTTATACTGGCTACCCTCCGTCAGTCCTCTGTTGTCCAGTTTGACCGTCATTTTAGGCATCGGGGGCTTAGCAATAGCCTTGGGAAGTAAAATCATCGACCCGCAATACGTTCACCTTGGCGGGATGGTTCTAGCCTATGGCTCCTTGGCGGGTGCGGTGTTGCAATGGTTGGTCCAAGTTCCAGCTCAGTGGAAAGCCAACATGGGAACCTTGCGCCTGCGATTTAACTTTCGTCGGCCAGGGGTTAAAGAGGTGATGGATGTTTTAGGGCCTGCTACCTTTTCTTCGGGAATGATGCAGATTAACGTTTACGTTGCCTTAGCCTTTGCCTCCTATATTCCCTACGCAGCATCGGCCTTGGGGTATTCCACCCTACTCGTGCAAACGCCTCTGGGCATTTTGTCCAACATGATTTTAGTGCCGTTGATGCCCATCTTTTCCAAATTGACTGACCCTCAAGATTGGCCGGAACTGAAAGGTCGGATTCGGCAGGGCATGATGTTGACTGCGGTCACCATGTTGCCGTTGGGTGCGTTGATGATGGCTTTGGCCTACCCCATTGTCCAAGTCATCTACCAACGCGGTGCCTTTGGCAGTGATGCCTCAGATATTGTGGCGAAGGTATTGATTGCCTATAGCTTGGGAATGTTTGTATATCTGGGTCGGGATGTTTTGGTCCGAGTGTTTTATGCGTTGGGTGATGGCGACACCCCTTTCCGCATCAGCATGGTGAATATTGGGATTAATGCTTTAATGTGCTTCGTGTTTGTCAGATTTTTGAATTTCGGAGCACCTGGATTGGTACTGGCCACGGTGAGCGTCAATATTTTTCCACGATCGCATTACTTTGGATATTGAATAAGCGCCTCAATGGACTTCAGTTGCGATCGTGGATTGCACCCATGCTGAGCCTGATGGTAGCCAGTATCTTAGCGGGTGGAGCTAGTTGGGGTATTTTGTTTGGGATTCAACAACTGGTAGGAAAACAAGGGTTTATTGGGTTATTACTGGAACTCAGCTTGGCAGGAGCGATCGGTTTGCTTATTTTTGGGTTAATCACAGCTCGTCTGAAGATACCCGAATTCGATTTGTTTATTAAACGACTTAAGGGACGTTTGCCTGCATTTTTGAAACGCTAAGGAGGTACTTGCAAACGCACGATGGTCCCGCCTCAATCTCTCAATCTTGCATTCATGCAAATTCCACAAGTTGTTCTTGACACCAACATCCTCGTTTCAGGGCTACGTTCTAGACGCGGCAGTGCCTTTCGGATATTGACCTTAGTGGGTACTGGATGTTTCGATATCCATTTATCCGTTCCCTTGGTTTTAGAGTATCGAGAAGTTTTACTTCGAGAACTGAATAATCTATATGTTACAGAAACGGACATTGAGGACTTAATTGCATTTCACTGCAATATTGCGACTCGACATCGCATCTTTTTTCTGTGGCGACCTCACTTACGAGACCCAAAAGACGATATGGTGCTGGAGCTGGCAGTCAAAGCCAGATGTGATAGCGTAGTGACGTATAACCTGCGTGACTTCGTTGGAATCGAGCAGTTTGGACTGAGCGCGATTACCCCAGCGGAATTTTTGAAATCGATTGGAGTTTTGCCATGAGCAGCCTCAGCGTTCAACTTCCTGATTCACTATACAAAAGCTTGCAAGAACTTGCCCAACAAGACGGTATTTCTATCGACCAGTTTATTTCAACAGCAATTGCAGAGAAAATTTCAGCCCTGACAACAGAAACCTATCTACAGCAATTAGCGCAACAAGGCAATCGAGCAAGTTATGATGCTGTCTTAGCTAAAGTACCGGATGTCGAACCAGACCCCTACGACAGGTTGCCATCAGTCTAAATCACCCATTAAAAACAGACTCAGGAATGCGATCGCTATGCAATGGAAGCACATCAAAATCTCTTGATAGTGACTAAGCAAGAATTTTACCAAAATAAACACATCACGGCGTATGAATGGTGGCTGTATGACTGTGATTTGCCAGATCGATTAACTTGGGCAAGGCTTCGTGTGTTCAATGATGGTACGGCAGACTCATGTTTCTGTGAGGGAGGAATGTTGTATGGGTTTAAAAATAGAGATTATGCCAGTTATATTTTGAGCGAGGATGAATTTACCCGCTTTGAACGAATGGATGAAGAAGACGAACAGGAGTACGGAATTAAGCTAGCGGATATCCAATGTCCCATTTGGCAAGAGCATCCCGAACAGCCTTTTAAATATCTTGGAACGTATTGAATCACGTTCCTACTTGGGTACCTTAAACAAGAGTATTCCAGAGATTCTTCATGGATTTGCCGCCTTCAAAGACGCATCGCTTTTCAGGACAAGATATTTATCAGCGCCTGTCCTACAACATCCAGAAGGTTGTCAAAGGCCAACCGATCGCCATTCACAAACTGCTTGCCGCCTTTGTCAGCGCCATTTCTGTAGAAGAAATTTTCACCGTAAAGCAGTAGGTGAAGCAGGTTAGGTCAGCCCAGAATTGAATGCATTTCAAAATCAATCACCCGATCAAGCGAACATACCTAATAACAAGTAAAATAGAATAACCTAACAAGGTAGTGCCGCTAGTCTTTCCCTCTTCCCCACCGTCACTACTAATATCAAATACAAACTTGCGATCGCCTATTGCCCTTTTTAGGGTTGACCCTCATGAAAGATTGTTTCTCCGCTAAGATATTCCTTGAGCACCCCTTAGTGAATTTTAATCTTTAATGTCTGCTATTCCTAAAGACCATTCAACTTCATCCCCTTCTCTTTGGTCCCTCAAGTACGAACCTGAATTTGAGTCTTTAGGAGAAGACTACGCCGATATTGTAGCAGCGGCAGATTTTCCAATGCATCTGTTGCGGTTCCGCAATGATGATGTTTTGGGCAAGCTGGGCTTGAATCCCACACAAGTACCCAACCAAGATTTTATTGAAGCCTTTGGTCAGTTTCGAGGACGCAGTCCGTTGCTGGCAATGCGCTATCACGGCTACCAATTTGGAGACTACAACCCTCGCTTAGGAGATGGGCGCGGCTTCCTCTACGGTCAAGTTCGCGGCACCGATGGAGAACTCTACGATTTTGGGACCAAAGGGTCTGGGACCACACCCTATTCACGGGGCGGGGATGGACGGTTGACCCTCAAAGGTGGGGTGCGGGAAGTCATTGCTTCTGAAGCGCTGCATTATTCTGGGGTACGCACCTCCCGATGTCTCAGCCTTATTGAAACGGGCGAATCACTCTGGCGTGGAGATGAGCCGTCTCCTACGCGATCGTCTGTGATGGTGCGCTTCAGTCGTTCTCATATCCGCTTCGGCACCTTTGAAAGACTTTACGCGCTTCAGCGACCGGATTTGATTCGCAAGTTGTTAGACCATGTCATTGAAACGTACTACCCTCACTTAGCCAAGGAGGACGATCGCGACACGCTTTTCTATGCAGAACTGGTTCGGCGGACGGCGGAATTGACGGCTCAGTGGATGTCTGTGGGGTTCTGTCATGCGGTGTTGAATACGGACAATATGTCTATTACGGGGGAGAGTTTTGACTATGGCCCGTTTGCCTTTATCCAGACTTACGATTTAAAGTTTGCGGCGGCTTATTTTGACCATTTTGGTCGGTATAGTTATGGCAACCAACCCAGCATTTGTAAGTGGAATCTGGAAATGTTGCAGTATCCGTTAGCCCTTGTCATGCCCAAGTCCGCTCTGGATGAGGGTCTAAAGGAATTTGAAGGGGCGTACTACAAAACCTATCGCCAGCGAATGATGCAAAAGCTAGGGTTTGCCCAATCGGATTCTTCCGAAGCAGAAGATTTATTGTCTTATACGCTGGGTTTCTTACAATCCACGCAGGTAGGCTATCCAGATTTCTTTGCCGAATTGCGAAAGTCCTTCACAGACCTTTGGCTGACGGATGCCGGACATATTGTCAGCGATTCGACGCTACTCAATAAACCCGAGTGGGCGGAGTTATTGGATGTGTGGCGATCGCTCTACTACCGCCTGTTATCTCAGTTGTCTGAAGGAGAAAGGGCTGAGGTGGGCGATCGTCTGCGTCAACATAATCCTTTGACTGTACCCGTTAGACCTGAGATTGAACGGGTGTGGGAAGCAATTTCTACGGATGATAATTGGCAACCTTTCTACAATCTGCTCCAGCAGTTCCCAAACTAGCGATCGTTTGGTTCAGGTCGAGCTGGAGTCTGAACCACCTCTTCCCTTAAGGGCAGAACCCGCCATGAATACGCTGCAAATTCTTCCCCCAATACTATTCGGTTGTGGTCGTGACCCACTCACTCACCCAAGACCCAATCATTGTCGTCGTTATCGGATCTGTCATTTTTGCTCCCCCACCGTCATGCTTCTGTCATTTTAGGCCAGGGATAGCGGCGATCGCATTTTCCAACAAGTTACTCGTAATGGAATTTGCAACTCAGCACAACGATCGAATCATCAGTCACTTTGTAGACCAATCGGTGCTCATCTGTAATCCGTCTCGACCAACAACCTTTGAGATCGTGTTTTAAGGGTTCGGGTTTACCAATACCTGAAAAAGGGTTGCGAAGCGTGTCATCAATCAGGTTCACAATTTTGGCATAAATTTTGCGATCTTTTGCAGCCCATTCGGTGAACTGCTCAAATGCCTGTTTCTCAAACGCGATATTTCTCATTCCACTCATCTGGCGCAATCACGATGAGATTTTTAGGCTCCTTTACACGCTCAATCGCTTGTAAAAGATTATCCCGGTTAGCTGGTGTTGAGAGAAGATAGTCTGTTTCGTCTGTCGTTTGCGACTCAACCAAGACAATAACTTCTACCAAAGTTCCTTCAGGCAAATCTGGCGCTTGAATTTCAATTTTGCCGTTTTTGCCAACAACGCTCTGTTTCTTAATTTCGCTAACCATTGACTTTACCAAATAGGTTGGGAATGACAGGGCTTAATTTATTCTCAGTATACGTGATACCTTGAGCGGCTTTACGAGTACGAGCAAGCCTTACGATGGATGCGATCGCTCCCTTTAATCCAGGACACCCAGAAAATGAGACCAAAAACTTTGTTAGAAGCCGCAGCCCAATTCTAGGAACCATCGCAGAGCTTCAACAGGCTATGATTCTCCATCAAGATGAGATTTTGGATAACGTCTCTATATCCTGAGAACTGGGCACAATCTCAATCATTGTTTCAGAATCTGGACGGCTCATCTGCGATCGCAAATTCATGAGACTGGTTTTGACCACCACCGCCGTCGGCACCGCCACCACCACCCCAATCAATCCCGCCGTCTTCGCCCCAATCAACACCGAAATAAACACCCAAACCGGATTGAGTCCCGTCACACTGCCCAAAACACGAGGAGCCACTAAATTTTCTAGAATTTGTTGCACGATGAACGCTGCAATGAGCACCTTTAAGCCCAGCCAAATATTTTGCAACGCCACCAGCAAAGACACCGAGATAATACCCACCGTCCCACCAAAAGGGATGAGCGCCATTGTCCCGATCGTTAAGCCAAACAACAGCCCAAACGGAACCTTTAAAAACAAAAACGTGGGAATCAGTGCCGAAGCCATACAGATGCCTAAAATGAGCTGGCCGATGAAGTAATTTTGGAAACTCAGTCTCAAGATTTTGGAAACAGGCTCCCGCTTCGGTTCTGGCAACCACTCAATCAGACTTTGCCAGACTTCATCCCCATGCTGTAACAAATAAAACGTCAAGATCACTGTAATTAACACAGCAATTAAAGAATCCAATACGCTCGTCACCGTGCCCAACGTCAGATTCACCAAACTCTTGGTCAAGGACTGAAGTTGACCTTGGAGGCGATCGACCACCTGAGCCGTCATCACATCCAGATTCAGATGCAGACCGCGCTCCTCTGCCTCTTGGCCCAACACCATCAGTTGTTGGCGACCAGACTCAAACCACTCCGGCAATCGCATCGCCAGTTGCTGGACCTGAGCATAAGCCAACGGAAACAGCGTAATTCCCAACCCTGTTAATACAGAGAGGGCCAATAAAAAGACAACAATAGACACCGGGTCGCGCTTCAGACCCCGTTCTACACACCAGCTCACTGGATAATTCAGCAAAAACGCCAGCAAAGAGGCAATCACCACCACCCCAATCAACGCCCCAAAAAACTTGGCGATCGAGCCCATTGCCCAAAAATTCAAGACCAAAATGGGCGCAGCCAAACCTATCATCAGTAACCGCGAAGGCACTGAGAGCTGTCTCCACCATTGAAAATAACTGGTTCGATCCATGCACCTAACCTTAATACAGCCGTTGGGTCAAAGGAATTAAGAGAACCGGAACGGTCTACATATAGAGTATCGAATTCTAGGCCAATGCATAAACAAACAAACCCTTTTCCCGCAAGGAATGCAAAATTTTTATCTGAGAACTGTTCAAATTCCGTAACATTACGGAGCCGATCCATGACAGGTTAAGCCATAAAGCGGGGCATATTAAATACAGGTAGCGGCATTTATCCCGCCGCAATTCTGGGAGATCGGTATAAAAACTCAAAAATTACTAATAATCCCCACTAATGCCGACTTAAATTTTGTAGATGACATGGGTTGCTACAGGGCGATCGCGTCTGGCTTAACGCCAACCAAGCCTCTCACTTATATGAATTGGATAACAAATGACTGTTTACTGGAGGGATACTCACTGTGATTTTAACGGCCTCTGAAAATTCTAATCCCCTACTTGGGTATTCCCACACCGTCGATCATCTCCTTAAGAAAAAATATCCAAAACGTCACCACCACTACCGTTTTAGCGATTTCTTCTCCTTTGATACCGCGAATGGCAGCGTCATGGATTGGAATGACTCCCGCAACATTTTTGCTGGAGAAGACTTCATTGTGGCACTCATTGAAGGTTTAGAAGAAGAGGTTGGTAGCGCCTCCTCTGTGGTCATGTATAGCATGGGTCGCCAATGGGGACAACGAGATTCCGATCTATTTAAAATCTGGTTTGAGAAAGAATTTGGCTTTGATGTTAAAAACGCAAGCCTCGCCTTTATTTTAGAAACTTGGTGGTGGCCGTTTACCAGTCAAGGCTGGGGCAACTGGGAAGTAGACCTCAACGACCAGAAAAACGGCTTTATGTTCATCAATGTGTTTGACTCAGCCGTGGCCCGTACCCTGGGTGATGTCGGTAAACCCGTCTGCCATATTTATGCAGGACTGTTTGCTGGCTTTTTTAGCGGATTAATCCAAAAGCTAGTTGAATTGTATTGAAATTCAATGCTACGCAATGGGCGAAACCTACTGCAAATTCTTGTTAGGTAAACAGGATAAAATCGACGCTGCAACCTTCTGGCAAACAGAGGGAGGAACCGCTAGAGATATTGAGAAGAAATTGTTGAATGGGGAATATTTAGGATGACCCATATTTCTTATTGGCCAACCACATCCGTCAGCACATTTTTCAGTGACTTGCCCTGGTATGGTCGTGTGGCTCAAGCCGTTCTTGCAGAAGAACCGCTTCAATCTCAAAAAGACTTCCGACTGCTCAGCGTTGAAGAGTTTTTTGTCAACATTTCTTGGAATGGCAGAGTTTCCCATTCTGAAACTGGGTTGGAGCAGAACCAAGAACTGTCTTACTTACTCTCTGTGCGTGATTTTTGGAGTCGCGTTACATGGCAAGGTCGCCCTCAAATTGCAGCGGTACAAACACTGAACGTAAGTCAGTCTAATACTCAAGAGATTGACCTCAATGACTTGGCAAATTTATTCTAGGGGGACAGAACATTCATGCATACTGAACTACAGAACTTACTTTACGCCGCAGACGATCACTATCTCAGCGATGCAGACTTAGAACAGTTTCAAAAACAGCTCACTCTCTTGAAGAACGCATTGAGACCTATGAGTATATCCGCGATCGCGAGATATCCATTCTCCAACCCGCAGCAGACTACCTATCTGAGGAATTCCCCAACACCGACTCAAAAATCCTAGAGCGTGCCGTAGTGCATTGGCTGTCAATTTTACGGTATGGGTCTATGGCAATGTTGCTGAACAACATGGAGTTTCTGAACCACCGACTTTTAGAGTGGATGCCAGACCTGCTTGAAGTTTACCAATTGCGTGATATTGAAATTGCCTTTTATCGACTTCTCCAAGTACAGCTCAAAAGTAGCTTATCCTCTACGCAGATAGATCTTATAAAGCCCTATTTGGAAGAAGCTTACGGCGTTCTATTGCGCTCAAAGTCAACTCTTCAGCCATCTGTTTAGTGCGTCTAGGCAACCATTCAAAGGAACTACGCCATGATTTCTGTCAAAGAATTAGTTAAAGAATCTCGCCTGACGGGAAACTATTTTGCACCCGATGCTTATCTTCAAGGAGACCTAGAGTCTGGGCTCATTGAAAATCGAGGGGGAGGACGTCTCCTAGCACTACCAGAATCTTTTCTGCGTGCCATTTACGAAGGACTAGAAGAAGAAGTTGGCGCTGCTGCTGAGCCTGTGTTGTATAAATGCGGAGCTTGGTGGGGCAAAACCTTCTACCGTCGCTTTGCTGAAGAAGTCAGCAAGTCTCTAGGCCGCCCTATGGCTGACATTGACATGATTGAGTTTTTGCAAAGCTTCAAACAATGTTGGAAAACCCACGGTTGGGGCAACATAGAACTGGATTTTGACTTCTATCAACACGGATTTATTGTTGCTCAAATTAGTAACTCAGCTTTTGCTAAATCCAGTCCAACCCTAGACAAACCCAAATGTTTTGTTGAAGCAGGGTTACTCAGTTCCTTTTTTACAGGGCTGACCGGACAAAAGCTGCATTGCATCCAAACAACTTGCGAGTCCATGGGAGCTGACTGTAACTACTTTGTCCTGGGTTTACCCGAACGGGTAAAACGAGCCGAAGCATGGCTGCAAGAAAAACACGATCACGCAACCATAATGGAGCGCTTATGCCAAAGCCAAATGGATCGCTACTTAAACCTTGAGTAGATTAGAATAACCTTTTTGACCCGTTGAGATGAGTTCAAGGAATTTAAGCAGTGGCTAAAACCGTCAGAATTGACTCCATTAATGAAGAAACTTCTGTTCAAACCAATGACAATCTGCTTTCCTTGCTTCTAACCAAGGAGCTAAAGGTTTTGCAAGAGTGTGGGGGGCGTGGAATTTGTGCAACCTGCCACATTTACATCAAAGATGGGATGGAGCAGCTATCCCCTATGAGTCGCCGGGAACAACGGACCCTTGAGGTCATTACGACCTGTAAAATGAACTCCCGATTGGCTTGCCAAGCTCGAGTGATTGGGGACGGCGTTGTGGTAGATCTCCCTGGGGGGATGTACATCAGTGAAGTAGAAGATATTGAATCTCTCATTGGCCAACGAGCCACTCAAGATATTCTGCATCCGCTCTATGGAACGGTATTAGTAGAGACAGGCAAACTGATCACGCGTTCTATGATTAGCCAACTTCAACAGACCCGTGGCGAAGTTTCAGAAGTCCTCTCCAGGGCTGGCAACACCTAGATTTTCAAGCTTTATTAACGTCGTTGTTTTCATACCACCATTATGCTGACTCAACTTTCTCACCTTAGTACTGCCGCAGACGGACGATATGCGACTGCGGAAGAATTACAATTTTTGAAAGATTATTTACACACCACCGAACAACGCATTCAAGCTTACAAAACTGTGAGAGATAACGAAGCTTTTTTACTAGAAGAGCTTCAAACTCAGGTTAAGGCAGTCAGTGGGGGCTTATTGCTCAAAGGATCGAAAGATGTATCTAGCTTCTTTAAGCGAGATCAAAAGAACGTCTTAAGAGTTGGAACGGCTGCAATGCTGTTTAACGATCTTGATTTTCTGCGTGAAGGTCTACTGTTGTGGCACCGAACCATTTTGAAGGCATTTAGCGTAGAACAACCCTCCGCAGTAGCTTGTCAGGTTTGGCCAACTGTTTTTGGTAAGTATTTATCTACGGATGAGTACAAATTAATGGCTCCGGCAGTCGGGTTAATCCGCGCCATTCTTGGCTAGGGTTGTTTCAAGCCGCAAAGCTTTGCCGAAGACAAATTTTACACTTTAGATTTTAGCGACAGAATTTACTCAGAGGTTGGATAAATGGTTATGTCTTACGATACAGAAAATGGGAGTCAAACCCATTGGTTAAATTGGCTTGAAGGCGCTACGGTTGCAGGTGCAGTGGGTGGTACAGTTGTCTCTGCTGTGATGAATCAAGCCCTTTTTGCTGCAATCCCGCTCTCCTTAGCTGCGGCCCTGAACTTTACAAATCGCCAGCGGATGCAGTCGGTCATGCAGCATCAAGTCATGCCCACGATCGAAATGCAAGCTGCCCAGATCGAACGACAACAGAGCGAACATCAAACTTTGTCGGCATCAACGGAGTCGCTGGCTTCAACGTCTGCGGCAACAGATCAGCTCCTGATGATTCAATTCAATAAGTTCCACAATGAAGTGACGGAAACGGTGAATGGTCTTAAGGAAACGGTCAATGCTCTACAGACGCAATCTGAGGAAATTGCAAGCAAACAAACTGAGTTGTTAGAGAGCACAGCCGAGGAAAATTGCTGCCGTCGCGGACTAGAACACATGAATCGTGGGGAGTTCAAAGAGGCAGTGGCGGCATTCTCAGAAGCGATTCGTTTGAATCCAAACTACGCCCAAGCTTATATCCATCGCGGTGCTGCTTATGGGGAAACGAGCATGAAGCAACAGGCGATCGCAGATTTGCGGGTTGCTACCAAAATGTGCTTTGAAAGTGGCGATTTAGACAACTACAACAAAGCTCGCGCGCTGAGCGAACAAATTCATAATGGAAAAAACCGTGAAGTTGTGCGTGAAGTAGTCCGTGAAATTCCTGAGAGTGCGGCGGATAAAATTGTGGTGGATGAATTATTTGTTTAGAGTGCAATAACAGATCTCCTTCTGTATAAGGTAAGATCTTCAAACCATTGTTTCAAACCTTTTTCCATCCCTAAGGTCTTTTATCACTAAGCCTTAGGGATTTTTGCAAACGTACTGTGTTAAAGCACTTCAAATGACCAATTCGCGCTATCACATCCTGGGGGAGGTGGGGCAGGGACAGTTTGGCCAAGTCTTCTGCGGGAGCGATCGCACCACGGGAGAGTTAGTAGCGCTGAAAAACCTAGACCACCGCAGGTTCAAGACCCGCAATTTTCTGCGGGAATTAGCGGTTTTAGTGCGCTTAGATCATCCCAATATCGTGAGGTTTCATGCCCTAGAATACAATTCCAAGGGGCGTTATATTGTGATGGATTACTGCCAAGGGGGTACTCTGAGGCATTTAATGGAGTCCAAGCTCGAACTTTCCTTAGCGCAAAAACTTCAGATTATTCAAGATATTTTGTGTGGCCTCGAGCACGTTCACAATCAAAATGTCATTCATTGCGATTTGAAGCCTGAGAATATTTTATTAAACGTGACTGCCCAAGGTTGGACGGCCCAAATTGCAGATTTTGGCATCGCCCATTTCAACGAAAAAAAAGAAGAATCTGAGAGTACGGGCAACACCGGGTCCCCTGCCTATATGGCACCAGAGCGATTCTACGGTAAATTCTCTCCTGCCTCTGACCTCTATGCCGTTGGGGTTATTTTATACGAGCTAATTTCAGGAAAACGGCCCTTTTCTGGAATGCCCGTTGAAGTGATGAACGCCCACTTCAACCATCCTTTACGCATTCCAAAATCTGTGCCAATGATGTTGAAGGCCGTCATTCGCAAAGCACTCCAAAAACTACCGCAAAATCGCTATACCTCAGCGGCCCAAATGCAACTTGCCCTTGAAACTGCGATCGCAACCCTTGAGCACGCTATGCCCGCCCCAGAAATAGACGAGGAAGAACCCGACGACCCACAAGACGACACCAAAAAAGAATTGGTATCTCAGAACGCGTTGCAAACCCCACCCCGATTGATGGGCTTGCAGTCAGACCATCTTCGACACTGCTTTGAAACTCCAGATTCAATCCTTCACCTTTGGGTTCGCCCGCAGGGGTGCTTTATCGTCACGGATGGAACAAATGGATTGACGGTGTCTTTGTTTCAGCCAGATGGAACCCTACAGCCCGTTGGTATGTTGCCACATCTAAAATCGGCCTCTGAGGCTGTTTGTATGGATCTAGATCCCCTTGGGCGATGGTTGGCGATCGCCTATCCCTCTAGCAATCCTGCTGTTGAGAATCTGGATGAGAGAATAACATCCAGCATTCTCGAAATTTTAAAACTGCCCAATTTGCAGCCCATGTGCAAAAAATCTATTGACAGCTCAGTCAAGCACCTTTGGGTTTCAAGCTCTCGTCATCTTTTGATGGACTGTTCCTCTAGCACTCCATCATCCGAGAGAATGGGAAAGCTACAACCCTTACAACTTTGGAATCGACGGGGACAGTTTTACTGGTCCTATCATTTCCCTGCAAAAATTCAACAGGCTGTTTTGAATCCCATGAAGCGGGATCGTTTGTTTGCGATCGCCGATTGCGACCGACCCACTGGACTTTTGATGGACCTTTGTCCCTTTAAGGTCAAACGCATTCCGATTGAAATTCGGTCCGATTGGATCGGCGCTACTCACTGGGGTTATATTTTGGTCAATCGTGAGGGCAGAGTTGTCTGTCTCAACCGACGGGGAAAGGTGATGGCTCAAGCAGAGCTACCTTTTCAGCAGGAGTCTGAAAAGGTCAGAGCGATCGGCACGAGCCAACCTGCAACGCTATGGCTAGCGACCCAGAGAGGAGATCGCAATACGCTATACACCTTAGATTTAAGCCCTCATTTACCCAAGAGCCTTTTAAGACTCTAGGTTGCATGCAAAAACTGGGTGGCCAGCGCGAGACTTTCCTCAAATAAAAGGTCGCGTCCCCATCGTTGCAATTGCTGGCTCATCAAGACTTCAGGACTGTGCTCTGTCAGAGGAGACACATGCTGCACCCGACAAGATTGCGCCCCACCGCCCGCTTCCATCCTCATGCAGCCACGCGTCTCCGAACAAATTACCGTACAGCAATCCGCCTCAAGGTTAGTAGAAGCCAGCTTCAAATCGATTAAATCTCCAATGACTTGACCGATATTAGCAACTGGAATGGCCGCCAATTCCGCTTCAATACTGCGCTGCTCGTCATTGGTAAACTTGATGCGTCGGAGATCGTAGTCGCCGCCTTCATGGGTGGAGGCAACGGGTCGCCATTTTAATCGACTCGCTATCCAGCCCAAAAACAAACAGGCTTGAGCGGGATTTCCGGCTTCATAATCTAAAACAAAGCGATCGACATCTTGCAATGCAGCCCGTCTTGAAGGCGGATCGAAAGCTTCCGCAGTCAGTTCTTGCCAAACCGCTAACCGCCGCCAGTTGAGGTCAGAAACGTTAATGCCCTGTTGGTGCAGGCTATGAATATTGGTCAGGGCTGTAATGGCATCATCAAAGGTACTGGAATCTACAATCACTAAATTGGCAGCAGCAGCCAGTTTGCGGAAAAGTTCGTGCTGTAAGTCTGGAATGGCCTTCCACCACAAAAATTTAGGTAAATCTCCAATCAAAAGAGATTGAATAAACACACTCACCCCAGCAAGTTCTGCATCGGTTCCTTTGAGCGTGATGTACTCACAGCAAACCAAGCTACCGCTTTGCTTTTGAACGGGACAGTACACCGAAACCTGGGCCGTGACGCTTCCAGTGGATTCCGTCACGGGACAAAGGGCAATAATCCGACAAGGGTTTTGACGGGCAACCTCATCGGCGCTTCCAGCTCCGTCTGCATCTAGGGCATAGGGCATACCAGAAGGCGCAATAGCATTTACCTGCGATCGCCGATCTCGCAATTGTTCGCGCAGGGTAATCAACAACTCAGGGGAAGAATTGCCATTCATGGATAACCCCAAAGCATTTTGGGCAGCTTGAATAGCAGCTTTGGTGCGGGGACCATCTATTCCATCTACGGGACCCGTGTAATAGCCGAGTTCGGCCAGTAAGTACTGCGTTTCAGACGGTTCGTAGACAATCAAACTAAACGTGGACGCACGGGTTAGCCCTCCAAGGGCTGCATCGTCTCCAGTGGCTAAGTCGCCCGTCCAAATTTTATTTAATTCTGCATTCACCTCCTCCAAAGAAACATTTTGGGGAGATTTTAAGGCAATGAGTGGAGCAGAGGAAGTCACCATAGCGCTTACGTTTTATTCCTAGGTTATAGATGACAGTCAGTTAGAGATTCACCTAAAAAGTCAAGTACCTTCTAAAGTCCCAAGTTGAGGGCTGAGCGAAGCCGAAGCCCGACAAGCTAATGCCATCGATCTAAAGCCTTCGCCATCGGCGTCCATCTCGGTTGAGCAATTGTTCCGCCTCCTCTGGCTCCCAAGTTCCAGCTTCGTAGATGGGCATGTTAGCAGGATTGGTAGGGGATTCCCATACCGTGAGAGCAGGAGTGACCACCCGCCAAGCCGCCTCAACTTCATCGGCACGGGTGAAGAGGGTTTGGTCGCCCATCATGCAGTCTAAAAGGAGGCGATCGTAGGCATCGGAGCTAGTAGCCCCAAAGGATGCACCGTAGCCAAAATCCATGTTGACCGATCGCGTTCGCAGATCGGGTCCCGGCATTTTGACCTCAAATCGCAATTCAATCCCCTCGTTGGGTTGAATCCGCAGGGTCAAAACATTGGGACTCACCTGTTGGGAAGCGGACTGAAAGATTAAAAATGGGACTTCCCGGAAATGAATGGAAATCTCGCTGACTTTCTTAGGCAAGCGTTTCCCCGTGCGTAGGTAAACGGAACCCCTTGCCAGCGCCAGTTATCAATGAGCAACTTCATCGCCACATAGGTTGGCGTGATGGAACTAGGATCGACCCCTGGCTCTTCGCGATAGCCTGCTACGGGTTTTCCTTTCATCCAACCCTTGGTGTATTGGCCCCGAATAGCAGAATCTTCTAGGTTGTTGATATCTGCAAGGTGCATAGCCTGCAACACTTTGACCTTTTCATTACGGATACTATCTGCATCTAGGGCATTGGGGGGTTCCATTGCGGTTAAGCACAACAATTGCAAGATGTGGTTTTGGACCATATCTCGCAGCGCACCCGCACTCTCGTAGTACCCCGCCCGATCTTCAACACCCACGGTTTCTGCAACCGTAATCTGGACGTGATCCACAAACTGCCGATTCCAGAGCGGTTCAAAAATGGCGTTGGCAAACCGGAAAACCAGCAAATTCTGGACGGTTTCTTTACCCAGATAGTGGTCGATCCGATAGACTTGATTCTCGCGGCAGACTTTTTGCACCACCGCATTCAGGTTTTGAGCGGATTGCAAATCGCGTCCGAAGGGTTTTTCTATCACCAACCGAGTTTTAGCGC
This sequence comes from Acaryochloridaceae cyanobacterium RU_4_10, assembly GCA_012032135.1. Taxonomy (GTDB): domain Bacteria; phylum Cyanobacteriota; class Cyanobacteriia; order Thermosynechococcales; family Thermosynechococcaceae; genus JAAURS01. Next base: position 30,300 of record JAAURS010000001.1, read on the forward strand.
GGTCCTTCAGCATTCCCGCATTCCCAAGTTGTTGAATGGTCTCTGCAAATAAATTGGGTGACACCGAAAGGTAAAACACCCGATTGCCAAAGGTGCCTCGACGACCGTCCAATTCGCTCAAAAATAGATTGAGCTTTTGATAGAAGGTGGGGTCATCCATATTCCCCGCGCAGTAGAACAGCCCTTCCGCAAAACTGTTCCAGGCATCTTCAGCCTTAATCCCATCCGAAAATTCCTCGACCCCCTGCTTGAGGTGTTCGCGAAAAAATTCATGGCTCCAGTCGCGACGGGCCACACCCACGATGGTCAGTTCTCCAGGGAGACGACGCTCTTGCATGAGGTGGTAGATAGCTGGAATTAGCTTCCGCTGGGTCAAATCCCCAGAAGCACCAAAGATGACTACAATCTGCGGTTCGGGAATGCGTTCTTGCTGAAGGCCAACGCGCAGCGGATTTTCAAGAAACGTAATTGCCATAGGGTTTATCTTCTTATACCGTCGCCAATCGTTGAACCTTGTCTTGGAGAGAACTCAGCAGCGACTCAAAGGGCTGCACAAATTTTACAATCCCGTCTTCCAGTAGCTCCGCCATCACTCGATCGAGATCGATGTAAATGTCGGGATCGCTCAAGGAGGCGATGACTTGACGCGCTTCGCTAACACCCGTTGCCACTCGATTCTCTACATCACAGTGGTCGGCGCAAGCTGCAATGGTACTAGGCGGAAGGGTGTTGACGGTGTCTGGCCCAATCAGCTCATCGACGTACATGACGTCACTATAGGCAGGATTTTTGGTGCCCGTGCTGGCCCATAAAAGCCGTTGGACTTTCGCACCCTTAGCGGAGAGTGCTTTCCAACGATCGCTTTGAATAATTTTGAGATACTCTTGGTAAGCAATTTTTGCATTTGCGATCGCCACTTTTCCTTCAATCGCTTTCAGACGTTCGACCAACCCAGGATTATCTTTTCCTTCTTTAAGACGGGCCTCAATCACATCGTCAATTTTGCTGTCAATTCTGCTTAGGAAGAAGCTAGCAACCGAGGCAATATGGCTGATGTCCTTGCCTTCAGCCACCCGATGCTCTAACCCGCGAATGTAAGCCCAAGCCGTGTCGATATAGCTTTGCACTGAAAAAAGCAGCGTTACGTTAACGTTGATCCCATCAGCAATGACCTGCTCTACTGCCGGAAGCCCCATAGCCGTACCGGGAATTTTAATCATCACATTAGGACGGTCGATCGCCTTGTAGTACCGTCGCGCTTCTGCAATGGTGCTTTCAGTATTGTCGGCGATCGTGGGAGGCACCTCAATGCTGATATAGCCATCCAGCCCTTGGGTTTGGTCGTACACGGGTCTGAAAATATCGCACGCATTGCGAATATCGTCAAAGGTCAGCGACTCATAATCTCTAACACCGTATTTTTAGCTTTGATGCCTGCTTCAATATCGGCATCATAGATGGCATTGCCTGCGATCGCCTTTCAAAAATAGCCGGATTGGACGTCACCCCGCGAATGCCTTGATTTTCAATGCAATCTTTTAGCGCACCGGACTGGATCAGATCCCGACTCAGGTTATCCATCCAGATACTTTGGCCAAAGTCCTTAATTTCGAGTAAATGATTGACAGCCATTGCCCTTCTCCAGCATAGAAAAAACAATCCAACCGATAACCTTAAGAATTCAACATCACCCTGTCTCGCTCATTGAGGCTTTGCTCCTGAATAAACGACTCTACCAGAGCCACGTCCTCTTTGCTGCCAATGATGAGCGGCGTTCGCTGGTGGAGGTGCGTGGGGATCGCATCTAAAAGAGGCTGCAACCCCGTGCTTGCAGAGCCACCCGCTTGTTCGATTAAAAAAGCCAGCGGCGCAGACTCGTATAAAAGTCTTAGCTTTCCTTCAGGATCTTTGAGTGTCCCTGGATACAGAAACACGCCACCTTGCAGCAAGATCCGATGAATGTCACCCACCAACGCACCACTATAGCGAGCCGTGTACCCCTCATGGCGGTGGACGTAACGCGTAAAGTCGCGAATGGCCTCATCCCATTGCCAAAAATTCCCTTCATTCACGCTATAGACGGGACCGTGCTTTGGAATCTGAATATTTTCAGCGGAGAGAATAAACTCTCCCAAGCTAGGGTCTAAGGTAAAAGCGTGAACCCCCGTTCCAATGGAGTACACCAGCATCGTGCTGGGACCATAGAGCACATATCCCGCAGCCAATTGACGGTGCCCCGGTTGAAATAAATCTGCCCCCGTTTGGTCGGGATCGTCACCCGATTGCTGGCGAATGGAAAAAATAGACCCTACGTTCAGATTGATATCAACATTAGAAGAACCATCAATGGGGTCGTACAGCAGGGTATAGCGTCCAATGGGGCAGTTTTCTGGAATGTAATAGGGTTTTTCCATTTCTTCAGAAGCCAACCGACAGACCAATCCGCTTTGCTTGAAGACTGCTATAAACACTTCATTTGCAAAGAGATCCATCTTTTTAACGGCCTCTCCCTGAACATTGATGTCGCCTGTAAACCCCAAAGCCCCTTCTACTAAACCCGCGCGACTTAACCGACGGGAAATGAGTTTTGCGGCCAGTGCAATGCGGCTCATCAATGCGCTCAAATCTTGGGCATCTGGACCAAAACTCTGAAGCTGTTGAAGGACATGCCGCGAGAGGGTTGTACAGTCTCGGTCTAAAGCGTAGTCGTAGGATAGTTCCAGTGAAGCTGTATCTGAATCTGCCATAGTCTCTATCTCCATTCAGATGTGCGATCGGGAAAACTCTCCTGTTGCGTTGAGCATAGCCGCTCCCTTCTATCTTAAGAAGCTGGCCTGAGAAGCGACTTAGACTTTGACGGAAATATAGAAAGGCTTTAGATTTCGCAATGTTTTAGGATGTATCTGCTTTAGTCAACCTCGTCAAGCAACCGAGTCAAGGTGTCTAAGAGGTGAGCGGTTTGTACTTCATCTTGTGCGGCGATCGCAGCTTCAACTTGTTTCACAACATCACTCAACGCCTCTGCTTTGTCTGGCTCAAGGGTTTCCAAGACACTGTAGGCTTCATCTAGTAATTCTGACGGCGTCAACTCAACATCATCCGCCGCCATCAATGCATCCATCTCAAATAACGATTCGATGTTAGATCTGGCCTGGGTTAACTCATGGCTTGATAGGCGCGTGGTTTCGGTATCGTTCACCACCAGCGTTGTTTGTTGCCCTTCTCCTTTCTCAGTGGCCGTCACCGTCAAAATACCATTGTGATCGAAGTCAAAATGAACTTCAAGCTGAATATCCCCAGCAGGTCTGTGCGGAAGGTTTTCAACCCGAAACTCCCCAAGTGGAACGTTTTCCCTAGCAATCGCATTCTCTCCTTGATAAACCTCAACTTGTACGACTTCCTGGTTATCCACCATCGTGGAATAGACCTGAGAACGCGATACGGGAATGACACTATTGCGAGGAATAATGGTGCTAAACAGTCCAGGAATGGTTCCCATCTGCGTATCCATCGCCACAGCAATGCCCAAGGAATGGGGAATCACATCCACTAAAATAGCCTCAACCGACTCCCCAGAAAGAACACCCGCTTGAATGCCTGCGCCTAAAGCCACACAAAGATCGGGTTGGATGCCATCAATAGGAGCTTGGCCTAAATGATTCTCAACCAAATGCTGAACGAGAGGAATACGGGTTGAACCGCCCACTAAAATGACCCGATTGAGGTCATCGGGTTTCAAATTTGCATCGCTCAGGGCTCGATCGATGGCCTGGAGGGTTTCCTCAATCATCGGCTCAATCAAATCTTCAAAGGTTTGCGCGCAATTTCAATTTCTAGATGCAGGGCTGTTTTACCTTGGCTGACTAAAAAGGGTTCGCGAACCGTGGTAAACGCATGTTCGCTCAGGGACATCTTGGCCTGTTCTGCCGCCCGTAATAAGCGGGCTTCAGTAACCGCATCCTCGGGCAGGGCGGTGTTATGAGTTTGGCGAAATCGATCGACTAAATATCGCTGGAGCCGCAGATCAAAATCATCCCCACCCAACCGATTGTTGCCGTGGCTGGCCAAAACTTCAGTAACATCTCCAGTGATTTCTACAATCGAAACATCAAAGGTTCCACCGCCTAAGTCATAGACCAGAATCTTCTCCGTTTCTTCCGTCCGAAAATCATAGGTCAAGGCCGCCGCCGTCGGTTCGTTCAGGACTTGCAGCACCTCGAATCCGGCAATTTCTCCAGCTTCTTTGGTGGCTTGACGCTGGGAATCAGTGAAGTAAGCGGGGACGGTGACCACAGCCTGGGACACTTCTTCACCCAAGGCAGTCTCTGCCCTCTGCTTTAAGGTCTTTAGAATAATGGCTGAAATTTCCTGGGGAAGGTACTCTTTTTCTCCTAGCGTCGTTTTGTGGTCAGTTCCCATTTGTCGCTTGATGGACTTAACCGTACGCTCCGGTGCTGCGGCATATTGGCGGAGCGCATCACGGCCCACCAATAGATTGCCCTGGGTCCCCAAACCCACGCAAGAGGGCAACATCAATTCCCCTTCTTCATCTGGAATCACCCAAGGTTGACCTGCATCAATGGCAGCTACAACTGAATTGGTCGTTCCTAAATCAATGCCAACTGCCTTACCCATGCTGACCTCAATTAATGTTTAGTGCTTTGTCCCCCTACTCTGTAGATATTTAGGGGTCGTCGGTCGATTGTGTTGAAACAATGACCTGCGCTTCACGTAAGATTCGATCTTGCCACAGATACCCTCGGACCACTTCTCGGACAATGGTATTGGCTGCAACGCTGTCGCTTTCTTGACGGCCCAAAGCATACATTCGCTCGGGATCGAAGGGTTTCCCTAGAGCCTCTAAGGGAACCACCTGACGTTGGTGCAACACCTCTAACAGCGATCGCCGAATCATTTCCACCCCGTCCCGCGCACTGCCCACAACCTCAACCATTGAATCGGTTGGTGAGCCTTGAGCGAACGCTGTTTGGGAATCATGGGGTTGTTTCCCAAAGTAGGTTTGCAGATGGGTACACCATTGCCCAAATCGTTGCCGCATCGACGGTTTAGAGAGTGAAGCTGACGTTCTGATGGGGATGGGTTGGGGTTGATACGCTTGCTCTGCGTTTTGCCAGTGGTCGCAGGCGTGGTCAAGGGCATCTAAGACTCCTAAGAGATCCTTAAATAAGCGCTCTTGTTCTTTTTGAAGTTGAATTTTTTGAGCGGCTAATTCTCTCGGCGATAGGGTCATGACGATCTCTAACCAATCCTTTAAAACGTCAGGCGCATCAACTCTTCTAAGGTTACTTCAACTTGGGCGATCGCCTGTTGCCTTAGCCGTGCAATCTGGGCGGGGTCAAATTCTGCCGTCTCATTTTCAGGGATAAACACGGGTTCATCTGCGAGATTCTTGCCACCTTTGCGAAGCACTTCATAGGCCGCTCGAATCGCCTTAAATTCCTGGGGATGGGTATGGGCCGGAAACTCACGCAACTTTAAGTGATAGGCAGCCTTAATTTCTTCCGGGGTTGCCGTTGGAGTAAGCCCTAGGCGATCGTAATGTTCTTGCATCTGCATTTATCCCATCGGTTTGCAATTGAAGTTATCTTCTGCGTCTCGATCCTTTCTTGGGGCGAGAAGGCGGAGGACCAAACGGGGCACCAAACCCAAAAGGATCCATACCAAAGAAATCATCGTCTTCATCATCGTCAAAGCCAGACATTTCATTAGCCATCATCCGTTTTAGCTCAGGCAACATTAGTTCCAAAACTGCTGGGGGCACATCTTTTCCAAACATCTTTTGGGCCAGTTTTCGTAAAATAGCATCCATATCAGGACCACCCGACCTCCCAAAATTCATGAGATCGGGGAAAATGTCTTGGGCCATGAAGCCAGCTTGGAAGGCTTCTTCTTCTCTAAAGGCTTGCAGGGCCTGGGCATCTTGCAAGCGCCGTGCCAGTTCAAATCCTTGCTCCCGGAACTGAGTATAGTCTTTGCTTTCAAGCGGAAACAGGGTGGCCTTGGCCAACAGAAGCTGAGGATTTTGAGGTTCCCGACGCAGGGCATCCTCAATAAAAGATTTGAGCAGGTCTGTTTGGACAAACTTACGCGCTTGAAGCTGAATCTTGGCGAGGGCAGTTCCTGGTTGGGTGGCAGAAGCCAGATAGATTTGGAGCATAGGTCGCAAACGCTCAATGGTTAGACCTTTCACTACTGACAACACAATATTGGCTTCCTTGGCCTCAAGATAGTCATCACTCAGCGCAATGAGCTGGTTGCGATAGTCATCCATCAAAGCTGCAAGCCCCTTTTTGCGTTTGGCAAATAACTCCATAGATAGAATAATCGCCTGCAAGACTGAAATTTGACTTTGAGAGGGCTGAGCTTGAAGGAGGATATCCCACCCTTTTTTTGCTTGGGACTGATCTAAAGTGATGCGATTGTTTTTTAGATCGCCATCTGCGGCTTTTGCAAAAATACGACAGGCTTGGAGCGCCGGATCTTTATCTGTTTTCTCTAGGGACAATTGCTCAAAGACTCTATAGTTTTGAGTGGCCAAGACCTCAACCCAGGCTGGGAGTTCAAACTCTAGCCCGGTTCCCATATCTCCAAACTTCTGACCAAAACGTTGCTGTATGGTTTTGAGAGCTGCGCGATCGCCAATGTCATTGAGACAATTCAGTAAAGCTTCGTAAACCTCAGGATGGGTACAGCCTTCTTCTAAAGCCTGAGTGAGCATAGGGATAGCTTGTTTAGCCCCCTCTTGTATGCGAATTTTTAGTCCTTTCCGACCTTTAATTTCTGGCGATGCCGGAAAGATGCGTTCGGCTTCCTGGACGGTTTTGAATGCCTTTTCTGGTTGACGCATGGCCATAAAATTATCCGCCAACTTACAAAGCAAGTTAGTTTGAATTCTGGGCAGGCGTGGCTCTGGCCAATCTTGGGGATTTTTCTTGGCCTCTTGCTTGAGCCATTCAATCAACCGGTTCAACAAACGCTCGCGATCGCGGTAGGACTCATTTTCATCGTAAATGTGTTGGAGCTTGTAGGCTAATTGGGGATTAAAGGGGAATAGAGACAGTGCCTCAGCCCATAATATTTCAGTAGCATCCAGGTCTCCGTCTTTCAAGCACTGTTCCCCAGCCATCCTGAGAACAGGCTCATAGAGTTCATTAAGCTCTGGGAATGCACGACAGGGATGACCCAGTTCAAACAAGACATCACCCGCACGAGAAAAATCTTGAGCATCAATGGATTGGAGCAAGTCTAGACACAGAACAATGTCTCGCTGCGGCAAATCTTTTTGGTCCAGATCCAGGACATCGGAGAAGGGTTGTTTTGTACCAACGGCCTGCATGACAGCCAAGCGTTGCATGGCTGGATGCTTGGGGAAGGTAGGACTGAATTGAAACATACTAAATGCCTTAGGGGAACGAATCCCCAGATGGCTTCCCGCTTGAGCCCAATTTCCGGCTTGTTGGTGCGTGTACGCTATCCAAGCAGAGGGTGAATCACCAGGGGTGGCGGGTCTCCCCATTTTTTGAAAGTGGGCAAGGGCTTCTTTAAAGTCTTTGGCCTGTAAAGCCAGCATCCCTCTTGCCCAATGGACTTGGGGCATTAGAAATCGTTTGGTTTGTTTGGAGATCAGTTCAGTAACCGTTGCGCTGTCACCCTGATGAAATAAAAGTTTTAGGTAACAGCCGGCATATTCTTTGGGTAAAACTTTGCTCTCAAAGGCGGTGCGGATTTCTGTGAGGGCTTCATCAAATTGCCCTAGAGCCAAAAGACTTTTGGCAACCCAATAGTGTGCTTCGCCCGCTAGTCCTAGGTTCAACGCTTGACGAAAGGAAGAGCCTGCTTGGCGATAATTCTTTTGATTGAATTCCTGCCTGCCTTGCAGAATCCAAATTTCTGCCTCAGAAGGACTGATTTGAATGTCTGGATGAGTCTGACGAATTTGCTTAAATCGATCTAATGCTTGGCGATATTTCTTCTGTTGTACGAACGTTTGCAGTTGGGCTTGAAGTCTCTCTTGTGCTGAGACCGGACCTTTAGAAAGTGCTTTGTGCTCTTGAAGGGAACGTCGCTTACCCACAATGATCTCGACTGAATAGTTTTTCTTAAGCCATTAAAGGACCAGTCTAAAAGATAAATGCCTAGCAAGGCTTTAAATTTTTTGAGGATTTAAAGTGAATTTAAAGCTCCTGATGTGACTCGAACACACGACTTCTTCATTACGAGTGAAGCGCTCTACCAACTGAGCTACAGGAGCAGGTCTTTTATTATATTCAGTTGATGGTCAAAACTCAAGAGACCCTCATCGTTATACTGATGAGGGAAAGCCACTTTAGGCCGAAGTTGCGATTTTGAGACGGGCGAAAATCATCCGCCCTGCGGAGGTTTGTAAGGCACTGGTGACCACAACGGGTAACTCATCGCCAATATGGGTGCTGCCTTCTTCCACCACAACCATTGTTCCATCTTCAAGGTAGCCCACACCTTGGTCTGGTTCTTTGCCTTCTTTGAGAATTTTAAGGTCTAGACTATCGCCGGGGAGATAGACGGGTCTGAGGAATTGAGCCAAGTCGTTAACGTTGAGGACTTGGACTTTTTGGAGACTCGCCACTTTATTCAGGTTGTAGTCCGTGGTAACCAGGTTGCCATTGATGTCTTGGGCTAAGCGAACCAGTTTTGCATCGACGGTGGCGACATCGTCATAATCAGCTGGATTGATGATGATGCGCTGCGGGTGGGTCTCTTGCAGTCGATTCAGGATATCCAGTCCGCGACGTCCCCGCGATCGCTTTTGGTCATTGGAGGAATCTGCAATTTTTTGTAACTCCTGGAGGACGAATTGGGGGACTAGAATTTGCCCTTCTAAGAAACCCGTGTTCACCAAAAATTCAACTCGACCGTCAATAATACAGCTTGTATCTAGAATCTTGGCGGGGGCTGGCTTGAGGGTTCCCTCCGCTAAGAGGGTAGTTTCCATTGAGTTGGGGTTCAGGAGTCGGAGAAGAGTGCGCCCGTGAGTATCGGCCAAGTTGAGTCCTGAATAAGCAAAAATCAAACTGCCAAAGAGAGCGGTGATAGGCTTGAGAAATGCAAATTCAGACGGGATGGGCAAGAAAAAAATAGGCGCTAGCATGAGATTGGCAATGACCAAACCCAATACCAGACCTACAGAACGACTGATGAGGGTTTCCGTAGGGAGTTTTTGGTAGCCTTTTCTAGACGACGGTAGGCTGCTTGTACGACCAACCCAATACCAACACCCAGCAAAGCACCAAAGGTTAACGTGACCCAGCGTAGCCCTTCTAGGTTGGCAACTTGAGACAGTACATCAAAGGGCAGTAAGTCCACACTCTGAAATCCAACTGCTGCTCCCACTAAGATAAGGGTCAGGATGATAATGGCATCAATCATTGCAGTCTGCGCTCTGAATTTGCGTCGGGTCTTGGGGTAAAGACTGAAACACGTTTTGATAAATGGGAATGACCCATGCCCTTCATTATACTTTCTTGGTTTGGACGACTTATCAATGGGTTTGACGCTTTGAAGGAATAAGAATTATCACGAGTATTAATTATATGGGCGGATCTTCTACTGAATTAAACGTTTTATCACCTCAATCTGGCGTTTGGGATGTTCCGATCGCAGCCTACATCCACATCCCATTCTGTCGGCGGCGCTGTTTTTATTGTGATTTTCCGGTGTCGGTGATTGGCGATCGCCTGCGGGGAGAAACGTCTCTCAGCATTCAACGGTATGTGAACTGGATCTGTCAGGAAATTAGGGCAACTCCCAGTCAGGGGGAACCATTGGCCACTGTTTTTTTTGGCGGGGGCACTCCTTCTTTGCTGGCGGCGGAACAGGTTTGGCAAATTCTGGAAACTTTAGCGGAGCGATTTGGGTTATCGGATTCTCCAGAAATTTCAATGGAGATGGATCCAGGCACGTTTACTTTGGAGCACGTTCGAGACTATCGGCAAGCAGGGGTAAATCGCGTAAGTCTGGGGGCGCAGGCATTTCAGGATGGATTGTTGCATGATTGTGGGCGTACCCATCAGGTGGTGGATATTTATGAGGCGATCGATCGCATCCGTCAAGCTAACATTGAAAACTTCAGTTTGGATTTAATTTCGGGGTTACCTCATCAAACGCTGGAGCAGTGGCGAGATTCTTTGGCAAAGGCGATCGCACTCAACCCCAATCATGTTTCGGCCTATGACTTGGTGTTGGAACCGGGGACGGTTTTCGGGAAGCGGTTTGCGGTGGGGGAAACGCCGCTGCCGACGGATGATTTGGCGGCTCAGATGTATGGTTTGGCTTCGGAGACTTTACGCGGTGCGGGATATGGGCATTATGAGATTTCTAATTATGCAAAGCCTGGGTTTGAGTGCCAGCACAATTTAGTCTACTGGCGCAATGGTTCTTACTATGGGTTTGGGATGGGGGCGGCAAGTTATGTCCAGGGCCAACGCTTCAGTCGGCCCCGCAATCGCGATGCCTATGCTGATTGGCTGCAAGGCTATGTTGCTCACGAAGGACGGCTTGATGAACCCATGACTTCGGAGAGCGATCGCCTGTTTGAAACGTTCATGTTGGGGCTGCGGCGATCGGGCGGGGTCGATTTGGCTGTGTTGGAGGAGAGTTTTGGTTGCGATCGGATTGAGAGGGTGAAGGGGGCGCTGAAGAACTATGAGGATCGAGGATGGGTCATATTCTCTGCGGATGGCCGAATGCGCTTGAGCGATCCTGATGGGTTTTTGTTTTCAAATTCGGTTTTAGTGGCTTTGTGGGAATTTCTATGTTGTAGTTAAATCGCATAAGACAGAAGTTCAGTCTCTAGTGAATAATCATTAGGGAGTGAAGATTTTAATCAAGTAAAGGTAACTGACGGTTGAAGCTGAAATATAGCCTTCGATCTGCTGCCGATAAGCAATTGATAGGATTTTCTGGCTTTCTGCGTAAAACGGCTGCCGCTCAAGCGCAACATCCACAATTATATTTGTGTCGATGAGCGTTTTCAAAGGTTGTGTTTCTCCTTCAAACGCTCCCATTTAGCTCGATCGGCATCAAAGTCTGATGGAGCCTGCTCTGTCTTTTCTAGCCAAGCTTTCAGACTTGGAATATCGCATTCAACTGTTCTTTTGGGCTTGAAGAATGAAACCTCATGCTCTGGAGAAATACTAGTTTCTGGCATAGATTCTGAGGACCAAACAATCACTTCCACATTCCCAGGCGGAATAGTAATGGGCTCGCTGATGACTAGGTGCCCAGAATCATCAATGGTTCCTTTGAGTTTGTGAGCTTGCATGGGTATTTTACGAATTTGGCCATTCTGATTCTAGTCAATCGTCAAACAAATGCGATCGCCTATTTGCAACGTTCATGTTGGGGTTACGACGATCGGGCGGGGTCAATCTGGCTGTGTTGGAGGAGAGTTTTGGTTGCGATCGGATGTTCCCTTGTTTGTAGATTTGGAGGCAGCGGCAGCAACAGTCCGATGTCTATTTCTCTGGGGAGCAACGGTATTGGCTGGTTGGTTACCCAAAGACTTAAAAGGAACCAAATTTTTAGCTGTAGGAGACGGAGAAAGATAGGCTTGGAGAGCTAATTCAACTAGGGAATTGAGAGAAGCATCCTCACGTTCAGCCTGAGCCGTCGCAAGCCGATGAAGCTCTGGGGAGATGCGAAGATTGAAACGACCCGAGAAAGCTTTTCAGGTCTTTGCCCATCACCGCGCAATCGTCAAGGTATTCATCAATTACTGCGTGGAAAGACTGCTCCAATTCATCCACAGAATCCCCATCAAAAGCAATTACATCACGGGTGTTAATGACACGCCCCACAAATAGGCGATCGACCTCATCAAATTCAACGACTGCTTGATACCCTTTGTACATCATGGTTCGATTCCCGCATTCAGTAAAAAACCACAGACAGCTTTGACCTGATAGCGCTTTAATTCCTTTTGAGGGTGAGGAGAATGAATATTGAGAGACACCCCATTAAGGTCAAAACGCACTCTAGAGCCATCCCCTTGAAGGACCGTTCCGCCTAATCCCTTTATCAGGGAAACAACATCGTCCCAGACAATATTGCGGAGAATAGGCTCAGTGAAAATAGCGCCAAGTGTTTTACGCTGCTTGCGATTCATGATTATATTGTACTACTTTGGTACCAAAAATAGTACTAATATGAGATGGCTTGATTCATTTCCTATGGGTTGCATTGGTCAGCAGTCAGGGCGATCGCCTTTCAACAGCCCAAGCCCCCACAAGACTTGGAAGGTTAACCCTTAAACCTAGGGCTGAAACCCAATATTCTCGTTGCAAAAGTTGAAATACCCATCCTCTAGGACCCTAATTTGGCAAGGCTTTCAAAATAACCTTCTAAGTCGTGACTTTATTTCGGGCAGTTGGGTTAGCTGATTTTCTGCTTTGCGATCGCCTAACCCACAGCACCAACAATCCCCTGGCCTATTTGCTTCAAAATCTGCAAAGCGCCGTAGAGTTCTTGCTTTGAGGTAAACGGTGCAAACACCCGAGATAGAGCGTAGTATCGATTTTCTTTCTGCACCAATTTTACAAACAGAATTTCATCTCTATTCGTCACCATGCCAAAACTCGACTTCTCAGGGTGAGGATTTGCCATCATATATGCTAGTAGTCCACCAAAGGAACTCTGCCTAGTTCAAGGATGTAAGAACAGGGTATAAGTTTTCTAGCTTAATACGTGCATCTGTACTTAAAAAGCACCAATTTTACGGTGGCTTTTTGGTCATTACGCTGATCTTGCCAAACGCTGATTTCATTGGCCAACTCCTGCTGAGTTGCAATTCGTCGGTCAAGACACT
>JAAURS010000130.1 GCA_012032135.1 Acaryochloridaceae cyanobacterium RU_4_10
ATTTGGGCAATGCCATCAACATGAAATTTCAGTTGCTGCGTTTGTTCAGGATTCATGGGTTCCCCTCTGTTTTGATTCGCTACTCCTCGATCATAATTTTTCTCTCGCGAGAGGATGACGTGCTCCCATATATTCCCTGATGCGCCAGTACCTAGAACCCCTTAGCCTAGAAATCTCCCCCGACTCCCTCAGTTAAGGCGAACCAGCCATTCGACAGGCGATCGCCCAGCCCCGAGCCTCCGCCTAAAATATCCCTATGGATTTATTCGAACATCGACTCCAGCAGCTCAATGCAACCGATTCACCCCTAGCCGCACGGATGCGTCCCAGAACGCTGGATGAATTTGTGGGGCAAGAAGCGATCGTGGGTCCAGGACGACTCTTACGTCGTGCTATTCAGGCAGATCGGCTTTCCTCCCTGATTTTCTATGGCCCACCTGGAACAGGTAAAACTACCCTCGCCCAAATTATTGCCAATGCAACTCAAGCACATTTTTGGACCATCAATGCGGTACTAGGCGGCGTCAAAGACATTCGCGAAGCAGTAGATTTAGCTAAAGAACGGCGAGGGCTCTACGATCAACGCACCATTTTGTTTGTGGATGAAGTTCATCGCTTCAATAAAGCTCAGCAGGACGCACTCTTGCCGTGGGTCGAAAATGGGACCGTGATTTTGATTGGCGCGACTACTGAAAATCCGTATTTTGAAGTCAACAAAGCGCTAGTGAGCCGATCTCGTCTATTTCAGCTCAAATCCTTAACCCCAGAACATTTACGTCAGGTTGCCCAACAAGCCCTCCAAGATCCAGTACGGGGCTACGGCGATCGCACCATCCAGATCGCTCCCGAGGCTTTAGACCACTGGGTCAACATTGCCAACGGCGATGCCCGAAGCCTGCTCAATGCCCTGGAACTTGCGGTAGAAACCACCTCCTCAGATGCCGAAGACATCATTCATATTGACCTAGAGATTGCCGAAGCTTCCATTCAACAACGGGCCGTCCTCTACGACAAAGAAGGAGATGCCCATTTTGATACCATTAGTGCCTTCATCAAAAGCTTGCGCGGTTCTGACCCCGATGCAGCCCTGTACTGGTTGGCTCGAATGGTTTATGCCGGAGAAGATCCGCGCTTTATTTTCGGCGGATGCTCATTTTAGCAAGCGAAGATGTGGGCCTAGCAGATCCCCAAGCAGTAGTAGTCGTAAATGCCTGCGCTCAAGCCTTCGATCGCATTGGTCTTCCAGAAGGTCAGTACCCCCTAGCCCAAGCCGCCCTTTACCTCGCCACGACTGCAAAATCGAACCGCGTTTTGGGGTATTTTGATGCCTTAGCTGCCGTTGAGAAAGAACGAGAAGAAGAAGTCCCCAATCCCCTCAAAGATGGAAGCCGCGATCGCCAAGGATTTGGGCATGGGGCGGGATACTCCTATCCCCATGCTTATCGAGACCATTGGGTGGCTCAACAATACTTGCCCGGAAGTTTGCAAGGACAAGTCTTTTATCAACCCTCTGACCAAGGCTATGAAGCCCAGATTCGGACACAAATCGATCGCCGACGCGAGGCACAATTGGCTGCCTTAGCGGAAGGCATCGGTATTGCAACGTCAGAGGCGTTGACCGCAGGGCCTATTGATTCAGGCAAAGAGCGATGGCTGCAACGCACCCTCAGCCAAGCAGGCACTCAACTTTCCCAAGTCCGAGAAACACTCTTTGAGCAAACCCAAATTCAGCGCCATCATGTCATCTTGGATTTAAACGCAGGCAGCGGTTTGCTGACTTGGGAAGCCCTCCGCCGATCGCCGGAAGGGGGCATTTATAGCTATGTTGCCAACGGACAAGAAGCTACCACACTTCAAGAACAAGCGCAAATACTGAAGGAGTTACAACGGCCTATCGTGCTGTATGGTGAGGTTTTGCAGGTTGCTAGTATATTGAGCGATCGTGCCCCTGAGGTTAGGTTTGACTGGATTATAGGGCGTAACAGCTTGAGTCACGAGCAGGATAAAACTGCGATCGCTATCCAGCTTGCAACACTCCTCCAACCAGACGGACATATTGTCCTTGCGGAAACCGTCCCTTCTCTAGGACAGCGACTCTACCGATTGGTAGAAAATGTAGAGACAAAGTTAATGACCAAATGGAGTAAGGCAGAGGAACAAATTTATCACCCAGATGAGGGCGATCCGCTTTTGAACTGGTATATTCAATCGCTATCGGATGCTTTTGAGCGCGCTAGCTTCCAAGTGCAGATTCAAGTAGAACCTTTGATTCAGGACATCTATGTTACGCCAAAATTGCTAGAGCGATGGTTTGCGACAGGATACGATCGCGCTTCCTATGGAGATCGCTTGCGACGGGCCTTATCCAAAAAAGAGGTGGAGCAAGTGCAACGCCATATGACACAACAACTCTGCAATCGCACGATCGCTTGGCATTCTGCGATTGCCTTTTTAAAAATGACGAAAAATTTTAATTCGCCTCTAACGGAACGAGTCCCGTTTCTGCTAACAAACGCTGACCTTCTTGCGTTTTAAGAATTTCCGCCATTTTCTCCCCTAGGTTAGAACGGCTGTTGTCCCTTGGATAGATGATAGCAAGGGGATAAGCAAGTGGGTATTTCCCCGTCTGAAATAATTTTAGGGCAAGGGCATAAGTGCCTTTTTTACTACATAAATCTGTTGCGGGAGAAATAGCCTTTCCGTTATTTAAAGAAAGTGCCTGAATGGGGCGCTGATTCAATAGATTGAGGGCTAATGGGTATACCGAACATTGACCCACCACTTTACTAAAAGCAGCAAATCCAATCGAACCCTGACCGCGCAATTCAAAATCACGAATGACAGTCCGCATCATCTCAAATTCTGGGATGGAACTGGGATTTGTTTGATTGTCTGAATTCGCGAGTGTTGGCACCGAACCCTTATTTAAAATTCGTTGTCTGAATACTTCAGTCACTTCCTTATTTTGAGGCCAGTACCGTTGGAAAGGAAGTGGCGGTCCATTTAAATCTTGCCAAGTTTCTATTTTTGTTGTGTAGATCTGCTGCAACTGTTTTAGATCGAGACTTCCATTCAAATGAACGGGGATGCTTTTATCTCTTTTGGCATAACTGAAAGCAACAAATACAGCAACGCCATCATAGGCAATCGTTTGTGCTTCTAAATCTTCTCGGAGGGGTTGTAGTAATGGTGCAATGGCAAATTCAGCTTTCCCCAAACGAACGGCTGCGATCGCCTCATCAATAGAAGGTGTGGGTTCAAAACTGAGTTTGAGTTGAGGTTGAATACTTTTGAGCTGTTGTTCTAGGTTTTCTCCTTGACGGAGCAAATTCTTCTGTTGAAAAATATACTGTCCAATCCCCTCTCGGACAGCTGTATAGGTAAAGGCACCCGCTGGTATACCAGACACAGCTTTTAGGCAACAGAGTTGCGGCATTTTAGCCTTTGCTGGCTTGGCAAACAGTTTGGAGTATAAAAGACTGACAATCCAGCCCAAAAGAGCTAGCAAGAGAACGATCGATAGCACCTTGAGCCACAATGGAATCACTTTTTTGGTGCGTGGGGCTTCTATGTTGGTTGCTGGGAGAGGTGAGTGAATCTGCCTGACGGGAGGCGGCCATCGTAATAGCTCCTGAAGTGCCGCATCCGCACTCTCAAACGGTTGCCCAATTTTAAGTAGCCTCAGAATAAATTGTTTCAAGGGAAGATCGACAATAGGCCAATCTCGATCGTTTTTAGGATCCAACAGAGTCCAAGAATCTTCCCCAACCCTTGCCACGAGTAGGTAAAAAGCAACATACCCCAATGCAATCAGATCGTCCTCTACCGAGGGCATTCCGTCCCAAACCAGCGGCGGCAGAAATAACCCTTCCCAAAGATTCAGCTCGCAGAGATAAATAAAGAAGTCCGTGTTATTCTCCTGCACGGAATAGTTGACCCAATTGAGGGCGGACTCTTTATCTTCTGAATTGAGTTTGATGAGCAAACTATCTAAAGAAATGTTTCCGTGAACCAAGCCAACGGACATTTGACCGGAAGGCAGTCTAAAAATTTGACTGTGAAGAAATTTCAGGGACTGTAAAACTTGGTAAAGGACGCGGTAAACTTGCTCTCCCGAAAAAGAACCTTGCGCTAGTAAGGTTCTGAGACTGGGGACAATACTTGCTTCTTCTAAGACAAGATAGCATCGCTCTTCCTGAGAGTCTGCGATCGCCTCTAAAATGCTCAGCAATCGAAAATCTCGATCTCTGCCATCCGCAAGGCTAATGCCAGCAGAGTTCTTAAAAGTCTTCTGGCGTTGGCGAATCTCATCGGGATTAAAGTGCCGTTGCGGAAGTAAATATTCCTTAATGGTGACAGATTGATTTAGCCCGAGTAAAGTCGCACGATAGAGTCGTCCCAGCCCTCGGGATCCTATCCAAGCCTCAATCCGATAGGTTCCCGATTGACCCTGAATCTCAGATTGTTCTGCCAGGATTGCCGGAAATTCACAAACGGGACAATACTTTACCCGTCCTCCCGCCTGGGAACTGGTCTGAGAAGCAGCGCAATCTAATGGGTTACCCTGTTGACAGCTATAACGCCGATACACAGAATCAACGGGTTTAGCCTCATCAGGATTGAGGATGCGGGGTTGATAATACATGTCTTGCCCTTGAGGAGCAGCATTCATAAGTTTAAAGGTTTTCGTTGACCCACGATCGCCTCCAACCCATATTGTTCAGGAAGGAGATGGAACGAGTGTAATGACTGATGTAGTATTGTTCGACTTGGATGGAACCTTAAGCGATCCAAAAATTGGGATTACTCAATCCATTCAGTACGCCTTGTCAGTCTTGAACCTTCCGGTACCGAAGGAGGATGATTTGACTTGGTGTATTGGGCCACCCTTGCGACAAAGTTTTTCAACGTTGCTTCAGACCTCAGATTCAGCCTCGCTCGATCGCGCCCTTAACCTCTACCGCGATCGCTTTGCTAGGATTGGCCTTTTTGAGAACACCCTATATCCTGAGATTCCAGATTTACTTCAAACACTGCATGGGACTGGATATAAATGTATTGTCGCAACCTCTAAGCCCCGAGTTTTTGCAAAACGCATCATTGAGCATTTCCAACTTGCGACATTGTTTGATGGTATTTATGGGAGCGAACTAGACGGAACCCGCAGCGACAAAGGTGAATTGCTGCATCACATTATCCAACTCGAGCAACTCTCACCTCAAACAGCGGTGATGGTGGGCGATCGCAAACACGACATCATTGGAGCGAAATGCCACAACCTCACGACTATTGGCGTAACCTACGGCTACGGCACCGCAGACGAACTCATCGCCCACGGTGCGGATTACCTTGCTCATAAGCCCACCGACATTCTTACCTTGCTTGCGAAAGCATCTTCAAGAAAAGGTTTTCGTCAAAGCTCCGAGGGTCCTTCCGAGTACCCGAGCGATCGATCGTTTTATGATAAGTAACCCTAGATTCAGGAACTTTGGTATAGCGCACCAGCCATGCGAGAGAACGATACTGCTGGACAGTATATCCACTGTGTCTATCCGCATTGTTTCGGCCATCTACAGGTGTTTCTAGAGAAAAATGATAGGCAAAGTTATTTACAGAAGCTGGAACTCTGGGACTGGTTTGAGCGGCTTCAGGGCCGTTAGCACCCATAAAGACAGAGTTACCTGCCCCATAGGCACGATACTCAAACGGCACGGTATAGATAATGGTGCCATCCAGAGCAATTAGGGCGTGATAGCTTGCCTGACTGCCTTCGCTGCTGTAGTTAGGGTTTTGAAAAAGGCCAACAGCACTATCCGCTGAACCCACTGTTTCATGAATGACCACCATAAGGGGGTTGCGAAGCGGTTGGCCGTAAATATCTTGATTCAACCGAAAGCCATAATTAGTAGGGTATGCCCATTTCACAATCTGCGGAGGGGGAGCGCTACGGGCTGGGGTTTGTCCAATAATGGGTTTGCTCCATAACAGTACCAGGCAAGTCAAAAGGGCTAAGGCGATCGCCCCTAAAGTACGCGGTACTCGCCGAAGCTGAAATAATTTCATCGGGTTTTCATGGGTGGATGGGTTGCAGGCATCATTATACTGGTCTGTTCCACTAAACTTAATTTCTTCTTGCGAGGGAGTTGCTTAATAGCATGTTCCGCCTGTAATGCTTCTGTTTTAGTTGTAAATGTCCAGTAATGGAGCAACTCTAATGGACGATTTGCCCTTGTATAGCGCCCACCCTTTCCGGCATTATGCTTGGCAATCCGCTGCTCGACATTTTTTGTATATCCGGTATAAAGCGAACCATTCGCACATCGGGCTATATAAACGTAGTGCTGCTCTGAAATCTGCCGCTCATCCATCGATTTCTCCCAGTCCGATCGCCACAATAAATCTCGTGACTCGGACTACTTTGGATTCACATTGATAAACGGAAGGGCATTGTTACCACCCATATACGTTGGAAATTTGCCATCCCATTTTTCAATGGCTTGTTTTTGCAACAGTTCGGCGTTGAGCGTCAATCGCTGTAGCCGCTGTGCTTCCGCTTGTCCCTTCGCGCGGTTCACATCAGCCTCAGCATCTTTCTTGGCCTTGAGTGCCACAAACTCAGCCTGTTTAGCCTCTTGTTCCGCCACTTGCTTCGCTTCGATCGCCTTATTGAACTCAGCCGAAAACCCAAAATTGACAAGCGACACATCATCGACTGCCAATCCGTAGCGTGTCATCCGAACTTTGAGATCCCGATCGATTTCATTTTTGAGTTCCGTCCGCTGCGTCAAAATTTCTTCAACATTCTTTTTAGCCGTTGCAGCCTTTAAGACTTCAGAAACGGCTGGATTGATAATCCGCTCTAAAATCTGGGTTTCATCTCCAATCTGTTGAAAAACAGTATTCACCTTGGTTGGCTCAACGTGCCAGTTCAGCGCCATTTCCGTAGTGACATCCTGTAAATCTTTGGAAGCTGCTTGAGCCTTAATATCGCTCCGCTGAACTCGGACGCTCATCGTTTTGACCGAAGTGACAAAGGGAAGAATGAAGTGAAATCCTTCGTCCAGCACTCCATCCTGCACGCGACCCAGGCGCATCACAACCCCTCGTTCCCCTGCATTCACAATAGCAAATGGTCTGAAGAACAATAGCACCAACAAAAGAATACCCCCTCCCACCAAAATGGATGCGCTGGGGAGAGGCAATTCAAAATTAGTAGGACGCCGATTCATCGGGTGAGGGCACTCTGAAACACTGATTTGCTCACTGAAAAGGCGGCACCCAGATTCGAACTGGGGATAAGGGCTTTGCAGGCCCCTGCCTTACCACTTGGCCATGCCGCCATTGAGTCAAATACTGAAACTGTGTCAATAGACGCTTAGTTTCAGCAGTCTTCTATCTTGCCACGGGAACGAGGAGAAATCAAGCTAGCCTGAGCTTCAAAATTCCGATTCTGCCCTGTTTGAGCGAGAATTTATCAAACTAAAGTCAGCAAAATGAAGCCGCTGATGAATCACTATAATCGCCCTAAGACTTAGCTGGTATAGATATTTCTAGGGGACAACCAGTTTTCTGCTTCGGTATAAGCTTCAGAAGATGTTTGCCAAGAGAGTGTGGGCAAATCCCTAAAAGCTTTTTTGACGGCGTCTTCCCAGGAATATCGAATACTTTCTAAGTAGGGGTCATTTTCAAGAAGCTTAAGGCGGTGTTTAATTTCTAGCGCATCTGTTTTATACAGGACAATATTGATGGGTGGTCCCACAGATATATTAGACTTCATTGTGGAATCGATAGACAACAGCGCACAGGTTGCAGCTTCATCCAGATCCGTACTATCAAAATGAATCACGCGGTCTAGGATGGGCTTTCCGTACTTAATCTCCCCAATTTGGAGATAAGGAGTTTCTTTAGTCGCCCGTAAAACATTGCCCTGGCTATAGACCATGTAAAGTTCCGGTGCTTCTCCCTTAATTTGACCCCCCACCAAAAATGTGCACTGAAAATCAATCCCGTCTTTACTCAGCCAAGATCGGTTGTCTTCCACAATCTGCCGTGTCAGGTGGCCGATATATTGGGCAACCTCATACATCGTCGATGCATCGTTGAGGTTAGATGCTACCCGTGTTTTGAGGTCTCGGCTAATGAGGGTCAACACATTCTGTGTCATGGAAAGATTTCCGGCGGTACAGATCAGAATGACTCGTTCGCCAGGAATAGAGAAGTCAAATAATTTCTGTGCGGTTGAAACGTAGTCTACTCCCGCATTGGTGCGTGAATCGGCAGCCATAATTAGGCCAGCGTGGGTCAAAATGGCAAGGCAATAGGTCATGACTCAGCTTTTAATCCAGAATCTCTATTGTAAAACCCAAAGAAAGGGGAATCAATGCTCAATACTCTTGAGCGACCAACGGTCAAGATTCATCGATTGGGAGATTCATGATTTCTTGCAACCATCCGTTGACAACCGCAGCGAGATTGGCCATACTGATAGAATACTAAATTAGTGCGGGCATAGCTCAGTGGTAGAGCGTCACCTTGCCAAGGTGAATGTCGCGCGTTCGAATCGCGTTGCCCGCTTTTGCAAAACCGAATCCGAAAGAGTAGAGTGGAAGGGAGGTTCCTGCTCTGTACTTACCCTGGCAGGTTTATGTGCTATGGCCATTACAATTCACCATTTTAAACAGTGGAAGCAGGACGGTCGGCCTATTGTTGCGTTGACGGCCTGGGATTGTTTGCTGGCTAAGGTTTTGGATGAGGCTGGAGTGGACCTCATTTTGGTGGGTGATTCTTTGGCGATGGTGGCGCTGGGCTATGACACAACCCTCCCCATCACCCTTGATGAGATGTTGCATCATACGAAAGCAGTTTGTCGGGGTGTAACAAAAGCTCTAGTGGTTTGCGATCTGCCGTTTCTCAGCTATCAGGAAAGTCCCCAGCAGGCCCTGAGCGTGGCAGGCCAGGTGTTGAAGGAGACGCAGGCCAAAGCGGTGAAGTTGGAGGGTGGATATCCCGCAATGGCGGAAACGGTCCAGTTTTTGACGCAGCGTGGCATTCCGGTGATGGGTCATGTGGGGTTGACGCCACAATCAGTCCATCAGTTTGGAGGATATCGCAAGCAAGGGAAAGATCCTGACAGTGCCGAGCGAATTTTAGAGGAGGCGATCGCCTTAGAATCCGCTGGAGCGTTTGCGGTGGTGCTGGAACATATCCCTGCGGATTTAGCTGCAACCATTACCCACAAACTCAAGATTCCGACGATCGGAATTGGGGCGGGGTCTAATTGCGATGGTCAAGTTTTAGTTACCGCAGATTTATTAGGGTTATCGGATTGGCAGCCACCGTTTGCAAAGCCTTATGCAAATCTCAGACAAAGTGTTGCCGATGCAGTTCAAGGATTTAGTCAAGAAGTCCGCAGTCATAAATTTTAGGGTGTAAAAAATATGGTTATCCCCTCTCCTTCCAGTTGCTTCTAGGACATGCTGCTACCTACTAAATACTTTTCAAACTGCCGCTCAAGGTCTATTCCAATCTTGACAATGCTTTAAAAAACGTTTTGCTAAGTGGGATTGTGCGCCAAAGTGAACGTGGATATAGCTGGCATGGACTCGATAGTGTAGCCAGCCCTCCGGTGGAAACTGTGACTGGGCATCATATCCTTGAAGAGCCAATAGAGGTTGAGTGGGCGCAAGCATTAAAGACGAGCGATGAAACTCATGGCCCCAAAAACGATCGCCCTCCTTCACCAAAGGACTATTTTGGAGCGCTGTAGCTTTGCGGTAGCCCAGTGTTAGACGTTTTTCCATCACTGCTGCTGTGGGCACAATGCCCGTCATGGGGTAATCTCGTTCGGCAAAATCAACAATCTTCTCGCATAAATACATGAGTCCGCCACATTCTGCATAGGTTGGTATTCCCGCCAGAATGGATGACTTTACCGCTTGTTGGGCCGGACGATTCTCTGCCAATGCTGCTGCAAAAATTTCTGGAAACCCGCCGCCAAAGTACAGTCCCTGGATACCCTTTGGCAAGGTGCGATCGTGTAGAGGACTCCACGGTACTAATTCCGCTCCTAATTGCTGGAGTATTTTTAAGTTGTCTTCGTAGTAGAAGCTAAAGGCTTCATCTTGGGCGATCGCCAATCGGACTTTTACGGGGGGAGAGGCTGCTTCTGGTTCAACATCCTGCTCTTTACAGGACAGCAACGGCAATAACTTGGGCCAATCAAAACAAGTTTGACCCAGATGTGCGAGCTGTTCCACAATGGCGTTTAACTGACTGAGTTCGGCAGTGGGAACTAGACCCAAGTGACGATCGGGAATAGTGATGTTATCTTGACGGCGGAGAACGCCCAGAATTGGAAGGCTTAAGGGCTCTAAAGCTTGGCTGAGAAGTTCCACATGGCGATCGCTCCCCACCTGATTCAAAATCACCCCCGCGACTCGAATGCGCGGGTCAAAGGTACAAAACCCGTGGACAATTGCTGCGATCGAACGAGAGATACTACTGCAATTTAGGACGAGTACGATTGGAATGTTCAACAATCTAGCGACATGAGCCGTACTTCCTACATCGCTTGTTCCCAATGCTCCATCAAATAATCCCATAACGCCTTCAATAAGCGTGTAGGAGATGCCCTGACTGTGACGGGTAAAGCATTGTTGCACGTAATCTTCTGAGGTCAGGATGGGATCTAAATTGCGGCAGGCCCGTCCGGTGATGTAAGTGTGAAACATAGGGTCGATGTAGTCTGGCCCTACCTTGAAGGACTGTACCGCTTGGCGGCGCTGGCGGAGGGCGGCCAGCAAAGCTAGGGTTACGGTGGTCTTGCCTACGCCACTGCGATCGCCTGCAATGATAATGCTCATAAATGTTACGCTGGCTTGAATGATTCAAATATTCATTATTGCTTACGACTGAACAAGAGTTTAGAAATGTCAAAGCTCATTGAACTCAACACAGAACGTCTTCATCTTCGTCAGTGGTGCTCCGCCGATCGCGAACCCTTTGCACAGTTAAACGCCGATCCACGAGTCATGGAGTTCTTCCCAAACCTGCTCGATCGCGCTGCGAGTGATGCCCTCGCAGCGCGAATTGAGACAGAGATCGACGATCGCGGTTGGGGATTCTGGGCGACTGAGATCGAGGCCACCCATGAATTTATTGGATTCGTGGGCTTGAATATTCCTTCCCCCGATCTACCGTTTTCACCTTGCGTAGAAATTGGTTGGCGGTTGGGATTTCCATATTGGGGGCATGGCTATGCTTCTGAAGCCGCAAAGGGTGCTTTATGTATCGGTTTTGAAGTTCTCAATCTTGATGAGATCGTTTCATTCACCGCAATTCACAATCTGCGATCGCGCAGAGTGATGGAACGGCTCAACATGTGTGAAATGCCTGAAACCTTCTTGCACCCTTCTCTCCCGATTGGTCATCCACTTTCAAAACATTGCCTCTACAAGCTTTCGCTATCAGAATTTTTAAAGATCGTCCTTAATTTGGAGATGGTGAAGATGTCGAATTAACGTTACGGTAAAACCAGTGATTGCAATATCAAGGAACAGGTTGATAGATGGTTGCCCAAATCCAAGACTTTGACGCGCAACAGTGGGTCAAAACACGCTCATCTCTAGATCCAGACCAATCCACCTTCCTAGCCTGGAAGGGTTCCATTTATGCTTTTGTCCCAGGTGAAAAGCGGAATCGCCTTTTTAAGATGCTAGGCATGAGTGTGAGTAGGTGTATTCCTAATGAAGAAGGAGGTTGGGATTTTACGTCTAGGGAATTGACCTACTACCTTCATCCAGAAACAGAAGAAATTTTGCGGAAGTGGGAAAATCCCTGGACTGGGGAATTATTGACGGTCATGCATGTTGCGAATAATCCAGTCCAGGGTCTCTTTAAAGGCAAGTTTCCTGCTCTAGTAGAGGGAGACGATACAACCTTTGTGTTCGATCTCTTTTCTACTTATCCCAATCCTCTTGCAGGAGACTCCAAATTTACTGAGTACAGCCCACACTCAATCTATCAAGCCGCAGAATTATTTAAGTTAACGGTTCCAACCCAAGAATTAATGAATCCTGAAGTACTCTCAGTTTCTAGTTTGCAGCTTTGCTGGGATCGGATTGGTCCGTGGGTGCTCCGTTGGAATGCGAAATGGCGATCGCCAGGGCAATTAAT